>JAOXSD010000110.1 GCA_025800205.1 Silicimonas sp.
CATCGTGTCGGCGCCGGAGCCGCCGCGCAGGTTGTCGAACCCGTCGCCGCCGGTCATGACATCGTCGCCCTGCTCGCCAAAGAGCAGATCGGTGCCGCGGCCGCCGTCAAGCGTATCAGCCTCGGTGCCGCCGCCGTAAAGCGTGTCATTGCCGTCATTGCCCAGAAGCGAGTCGCTGCCCGCACCGCCTTCGAGCCGGTCGCTGTCGACGCCGCCGTCGAGCGTGTCCTCGCCAATGCCGCCGCGCAGGGTGTCGGCGCCGCTGTAGCCCAGAACCTCGTCGTCACCGGTGCCACCGTCGAGGGTATCGTCGCCGGAATCTCCGTGGAACGTATCGTCTTCGCCCAGATAGGCGCCGTAGGTGCCGAGCGTGATCGGGGCGCCGGGCTCAAAGCCAGACCCGACCGTCGGGAGACCAACGGAAATGGTGCCGAGCCAATTCTGCAGACCGGTCGGATTGCCAGTATAATCGGGAATGGCATCCCCGCCCAGTTGGTAGACATAGGCGATTTCCGTGGAGGCTTCGAAAAGGACATAGACAAAGGCCGATTTTTGGCCGTTGTCATTCCATGTCCAGTTCAGAATGGAATCGGAGGTGCTGTCGAAATCGATGGCGAGATACATGGCCGTGCCGTCGACCTCGGCGCTGGTCGCGGTGGTATTCTGGATATAGCCGTTCGCATCCAGGGTGTAGCTGACGCTTTGCGTGCCTTCCGGAACGGCGGCAGTCAGGATGGATTGAGTCACAGTGGTAATATTGCCGCCGGGCTCATAGACGGCAAAACCGTTGAAACGGTACGTGGCCATTACTTCTTCACCTTTCTAACATACTTTGGTGCAGGTTACCTGCGGTCGGGAAAATCGCATGCCTGCGCTGTTTCGGCAAGGGTGACGCGGCAGAACGGTTTTGCAATCAAGGCAAAATCGCCACTCTGCAACTCGGAAATCAGCAGGTCATTCAGCGTGATTCTGTCTCCCCCGGCGGTGATTGTCACATTGTTGCCCGATTGACTCATGTGGTTTGCGATGAGGTCGCCATAATTGGAGATTTCGTTTACCGCTGTCAGATCAATGACATCGCCGCCCGTCGGGTCGAAGTCCGTGATCACATCTTGACCGAAGCCATCGGCGAAGACCAACGTGTCGCCCCCGGCCTCGCCGGCCAGGCGGTCATTGCCGGTCCCACCGATGAGCCTGTCCGAAAAACACCGTTTCCACCGAAGAGAAAATCATCGCCGGCCCCGCC
The DNA here is from genome assembly GCA_025800205.1 of Silicimonas sp. Taxonomy (GTDB): domain Bacteria; phylum Pseudomonadota; class Alphaproteobacteria; order Rhodobacterales; family Rhodobacteraceae; genus CALKXV01. The sequence goes on from JAOXSD010000110.1 coordinate 1,247, forward strand.
CTCGAGCGTATCCGCCCCCAGATTGCCCTCGACCCGGTCATTGCCATTGCCGCCGCGCAACAGGTCGTTGCCCGCGCCGCCATTCATCAGGTCGAATCCGTCGCCGCCGTCCAGCAGGTCATCGGCGCTTTCGGCAAAGAGGAAGTCGGACCCCTGCCCGCCTTTCAGCGTATCGGCCCCGGTCGGCCCGCCGAAAAGCTGGTCATTGCCGGCACCGCCCTCGAGGCTGTCATCACCTTCGCCGCCCGCCAGCGTGTCGTCATTGCCGCCGCCGTTGAGCATGTCATCCCCGGCGTCAACGCTGAGGATGTCCTTGCCGATCAGGATCGGAGGGTCGACCAGATCACTGATCGTTCCGCCGGGCGAAGTGACCCGGAGCAGAAGATCATCGGCCTTGGTGAAGGGATCAAAATCGCCCGGGTCGATGCGGTAGTCGACCGTGACCGCCACATGTTCGATCTTGAGATCGGTGCTGCCGGTGAAGGTGAAGGCGATGCCGTTCTCGTCGATCTCGGTAAAGCCGCCGGGCAAGCTCTGGTTTCGGGCAAGCGTGACCTCCGTCTCATTGGCGGATGTGGAGGTCTTGTGCCAGGTTTCCGCAAGGCGGACGGCTCCGTAGACATCGACGGCGCCAAAACCGTAGCGCGCGCTGTAATGAAGCCCGCCGCCGTTCCAGGTTTCAGCCCCATTGATCTCCCAGGGATGGGGGTCGCCTGTGTCCGGCGCATCATCGGTGCGTTCGGCGGAATAGGCGAGTATTTCCTGCATGTCGCGCCAGCCGAGATCCGGGTTGGCATCGAGCATCAGCGCGGCCACACCGCCGGCGA
>JAOXSD010000142.1 GCA_025800205.1 Silicimonas sp.
CGGGACCGAGGTGACAATCAACCCCGACGACCCGCTCCACACGCTCGGTCACCTGATCTGCGAAGACCTCTGCCTCCTGCAGAAACGCGGCGAGCGTCACGCGCTGACCGGCGCCGTTCTCTGTTTCCCCGCAGGCTGGACCCTGGCGGAAAAGATCGACCGCCCGCTCGACACCCTCCACGGCCCCGTTGCCGCCTATGACGACAATATCGCCCGACGGGTCCAGCGCCTGCTGGATGGCGTCCGCATCGGTCACCCGATCTGGCGCGCCAACCTCTTGCCCTACGCCGATCCCGCGCTCTACCAGCCCCGCCGCGAAGCCGACAAATCCCGCCCCCATGCGCCCGTCGAACCCTATGAACGCTCCGAGCGTCAGGTGCTCTGGCGGCTGCCCAAAACCGGCGCGGTGGTCTTCGTGATTCACACCAGTGTCACGCAGGCTTGCCAAGCGCCCCAATCCCCCCTATAGAGCGCCCGTCGAAGCGGCGATCACAGCCGCGAGCAAGAGACTTGAGCAGGGTCGGTGAAAACCGACCCTTCTTGTTTATGTTCGCGACCGTTCGTCAGGACCAATCTAAGACCGGTGGAGACAACCACCCGGCCAGTGAAACGAAACCAAAAGGAAACGTAACGCCACATGGCAAATGCAACCATGGAGGAGTTCGAGGCCCTCCTGAACGAAAGCCTCGATATGGACACGCCCGATGAGGGCTCTGTCGTCAAAGGCAAGGTCATCGCAATCGAAGCGGGCCAGGCCATCATCGATGTCGGCTACAAAATGGAAGGCCGTGTCGAACTCAAAGAATTCGCAAATCCCGGTGAAGCCCCCGAAATCGAAGTGGGCGATGAGGTCGAGGTCTTCCTTGATCGCGTGGAAAATGCCCGCGGCGAAGCGGTCATCTCCCGTGACAAGGCCCGCCGCGAAGCCGCCTGGGACAAGCTGGAAAAAGCCTATGCCGACGACGCCCGCGTCGAAGGCGCGATCTTCGGTCGCGTCAAAGGCGGCTTCACCGTCGATCTGGGCGGTGCCGTGGCCTTCCTGCCCGGCAGCCAGGTTGACGTCCGCCCGGTGCGGGACGCAGGGCCCCTGATGGGTCTCAAGCAGCCCTTCCAGATCCTCAAGATGGACCGCCGTCGCGGCAATATCGTGGTCTCGCGCCGCGCCATCCTGGAAGAAAGCCGTGCAGAACAGCGCGCCGAAGTGATCTCCAAGATCCAGGAAGGCGATGCTGTGGACGGCGTGGTCAAGAACATCACCGAATACGGCGCCTTCGTCGATCTCGGCGGTGTCGACGGCCTCCTGCACGTCACCGACATGGCATGGCGCCGTGTGAACCACCCGTCGGAAATCGTCTCGATCGGTGAAACGGTGAAGGTCCAGATCGTCAAGATCAACAAGGAAACCCACCGTATCTCACTCGGCATGAAGCAGCTTCAGGAAGATCCCTGGGATGCGGTCGAGCGCAACTACCCGCTCGATTCGGTTCACATGGGTCGCGTCACCAACATCACCGATTACGGTGCGTTTGTGGAACTCGAAGCCGGTGTCGAAGGCCTGGTGCACGTTTCCGAAATGTCCTGGACCAAGAAAAACGTCCACCCGGGCAAGATCGTGTCGACCTCTCAGGAAGTCGAAGTCATGGTCCTGGAAATCGACAGCGCCAAGCGCCGTGTTTCGCTCGGTCTCAAGCAGACCATGCGCAACCCCTGGGAAGTCTTTGCCGAGCAGTTCCCCGTGGGCACCCATGTGGAAGGCGAGGTCAAGAACATCACCGAATTCGGTCTGTTCGTCGGTCTGGAAAACGACATCGACGGCATGGTGCACCTTTCGGACATCTCCTGGGACCAGCGCGGCGAAGACGCGATCCAGGACTTCCGCAAGGGCGACGAGGTCAAGGCCGTTGTCACCGAGGTGGATGTGGAGAAAGAGCGGATTTCGCTCTCGATCAAGGCCCTCGACGACAGCTTCACCGAAGTTGTTGACGGCGTGAAGCGCGGCTCGATCGTCACCGTTGTGGTCACCTCGATCGAGGATGGCGGCATCGAGGTCGAATACGAAGGCATGAAAAGCTTCATCCGTCGTTCGGACCTCTCCCGCGACCGTGGCGAACAGCGCCCCGAGCGGTTCTCGGTCGGCGACAAGGTCGACGTGCGTGTCACCAATGTGGACGCCAAGACCCGCCGCCTCGGCCTGTCGATCAAGGCCCGCGAGATTGCCGAAGAGAAGGAAGCCGTGGAGCAATACGGGTCTTCGGACTCCGGTGCGTCGCTCGGCGACATCCTTGGTGCGGCCCTCAAGCAGGACGATTAAGGTTAAGAAAAAAGCTGCGTAAAAGCGGCTCAGGAAGGCCCCGCCAACTGGCGGGGCCTTTTGTTTTGGCGCTGGGACAAAAGAAAAAACGCCCAAAGGTCGCCAAAGAACCCAGCGATTTCAAGAGAACAGGGGCAGGGGGCTTGACCACGCTTGAAAGGTGCCCTTCTGCACGGTTGACGCGAATCAAATTCTGACAAACAACTTTAGCGTGTATTAACTTAACTTGTGAGGGACAGATAATGTCAGAATTTACCTTAAAGGCTCTCCTTCTGGGCGCCGCTCTTTCCTGCAGCACCATGGCCCATGGGGCCAGTATTTCCCTGATCGATGGCAGCCATGACATGGTCAATGGGTCCGCAACCGATTCGGGGATTTCCGCCCCGGCACTCGGTCTGGTGGGCCTTGGCCATACCACCACGAAATACACCGCTGGCCAGTATGATATGGCCATGGCGGCCAATGACATCCTGATCATCGAACAGGCTGCGGTGAACCTGTCGGAAGCAGCCGACATGAACACCTTCATGACCAGTGGCGGCACGATCATCCAGGCCGGTGGGTCAGGGTTTTCCCTGCCCAACACCTGGTTCGGTACGTCGATCACTCAGGCGGTCTTCGCTGGCTCCTTCGGGAAAACCGCATCGGCCACCAGTGGCATCTATGCGCCCTATTTCAGCGACGATCCGGCGACGCTTTCCATACTCAGTTCGACCCATCCGGCCAACGGCGTGCCCGTGGGCGGAACCGTCCTTTACGGCTCCGCAAGCCAGGCACAGGTCTTCCATGTCGGCGTGGGCGCGGGCAATTACTTCTACATCGGCTGGGATTATTGCTGTGCAGGCACGCAGGCCCAGCGCGACGATTACTACAAGGTGCTCGACAGCGCGATCGCCTTTGCGGTTGATGGCGGTACGCCGGGCCCGGCCGTTGTTCCTCTGCCTGCGGGTCTTCCTCTTCTCCTGGGTGGCCTTGGCCTCTTTGGCCTGATGCGCCGCCGCTCCCTGCCGACAAAGGACTAATTCCCTCCCTCCGTCCGTCGGTAACTCGGCCCCGCCTTCGGGTGGGGCCCTTTTTTCGTCACGCAGCCCCCGGCACCGCCACGATCCTGTCGACGAAATGCCGGGCCTCTTTCTGCAGCGCGCCCAGATCGGGCAGGTCACGGGATTGCGCCACCTGCACCCAGACCCCGTCCATATAGCCCTGGATCACATTCGCCTTCATCCTGAGATCCGCCTCCGGCACCAGATCGCGCAGGGCATAGACGATATTGCTGCGCACCCGGGCGCGGTTGATCCGGTGCAGCCGCGCAAGACTCGGATGATAAGGGGCAAAGGCCCAGAACTGGGTCCAGACCCGGCAGGTTTCCCGGCTCATGAAGGTCTCGTCGAAATTGGCCTGGATCACCGCATGGACCCGTTCGGCGGGGTTGTCGGCCCCGTCCAGAATGCGCCCATGGGCCGATTTCAGAAGGTCGAGCAGATACAGCATCGTCGCCTCCAGCAGTGCCTCCTTGCCGCCGAAATAATAGTGGATGCTGCCGGTGGAGGCGCCCGCATCCCGGGCGATCTTGGCCACGGTCAGATCGGCAAATCCGTGATCATAGATCGCCGCCATCGTTGCGCGAATGAGTTCGTCCCGGCGGATCGAACGGATGTTCTGACGCATTTCCGCACCCCCATGAATGAGCTGCATGGCATACATCAAAAAGAATCTAGCACAAACGTGCAACTTTTGATATTGACATTCAAATAATGACACACCGAACCAAGTCCGGTGGAGGAGACAGGGCTTTGCGCGAACGGTGGTCAAATCAACCGGGAGGGCCTAATGGCTTCAATTCTTTCAATAATCATCACCTTCGGGATTTTGCTGGCCTTCGGGCTGGTGGCGTTCTGCACCGTCAAATGGTGGAATCTGCGGGCCATCGGCGTCACGCCTGTGCCGCTCTTCACCTTCATTGCGATTCTGTTCACCTCCGGTCTCGACGTGGGGCTGATCATGTTCCCGCTGGGGGAATTCCCCACCTATGCCGATCCGGAGAACGCGGCGGTCTACGGGTTCACCAACCCGCTCGCCATCGAATTCGGCTTCTGGGGCTTTCTGATCTGGGGCTTCTACTTCCTGACCAGCTTCTATTTCTGCGTCGTCGAACCCCGGGTGAAGTTCTTTGAAATCCCGGCGGTGAAGATCCTCAACAACATCGTGATCATCGGCACCTGCGCCTTCACGGCGAGCCTGTTTCTGGTCTACCTGCCCTTCTACATCCCCGAAATCGGCGATGGGGAAAGCATCGTCGCGACTTTCTATGTGATCGTTTTCTGCGTGATCCTGGCGGCGGCCTATTCCAGCACGGACATCAAATTCGTCCGCATCCTGTCGGTCGGATCGACCTTCCTGTTCCTGGGCCTGATCCTGTTCATGTTCCTTTATTCGGGCATGGGGATCGGCGGTCTCGCCACCAATCTGGGCGAGCTGACCTCGGGCTATTTCGGCAACCTTCACAAGTTCGTCCTGCCGATCAACGATTACCACGAATTCTATCTGTTCTGGTGGTTTGCCTGGTCGATCATGATCGGTCAATTCACCTCGCGCTTCGTCGGCGGATTGCGGACACAGACGCTGCTGCTGGCACTGCTGGTGATCCCCTCGATCCCGCTCGCGATCTGGTTCTCGGTGCTCTATTTCTACCACACGAGCGGCATCGACACGACGGGCCTTCTGAACTTTGCGATGATCCTCGTGGGCGTGACCTTCGTGATCAACTCGCTCGACAGTCTGATCCGGCTTTATTCCGACAACCTGTCGCTGACGCCCTCGCGTCTGGGAAAATGGCTCTATGTGGCCCTCAACGTCGCCGTGCTCTTTGGCCTCACGCTGGCCTTCCAGAGCCAGTGGCTCCAGATCCAGTGGATCGGCGCCGTGGTGGTCGGGATCTATCTCGCCTGCCTCGTCTTCATCCTGCTGAAAAAGCGCGGCGAGGTGGCGGCGATCAAGGCCTCGCCCGAGGAAAACACCCTCGATTTCGACCGCATCGAAGCGGTCCACTAAACCCTTCCCCGGTCCGCCTTCGGGCGGGCCGGGTCTGCCAGTTCTCCGGAGACCCCCATGCAAGCAGATTTCGTCATCATCGGTTCAGGTTCCGCCGGCTCCGCCATGGCCTACCGGCTTTCCGAGGACGGCAAACATTCGGTGCTGGTGCTGGAATTCGGCGGCACTGACGCGGGCCCCTTCATCCAGATGCCCGCAGCCCTCAGTTATCCGATGAACATGTCGCGCTACGACTGGGGCTTTCAATCGGAACCCGAACCGCAGCTGGGGGGGCGCCGTCTCGCCACCCCGCGCGGCAAGGTCATCGGCGGCTCATCTTCGATCAACGGCATGGTCTATGTGCGCGGCCATGCGCTGGATTTCGACCATTGGGAAGAGACGGGCGCGGCCGGCTGGGGCTACCGCCATGTGCTGCCCTATTTCAAACGTCAGGAAAACTGGCATGATGGCGGCCATGGGGGCGATGCCTCCTGGCGCGGCAATTCCGGCCCCCTCCATGTCACCCGTGGCCCGCGCACGAACCCGCTCTATCGGGCCTTTGTCGAGGCGGGCGCCCAGGCGGGGCATGAGCTCACCGACGATTACAACGGCGAAAAACAGGAAGGCTTCGGCCCGATGGAACAGACGGTCTGGCAGGGCCGCCGCTGGTCCGCCGCCAATGCCTATCTCAAACCGGCGCTCAAACGGCCCAATGTCACGCTCAAACGCTGCTTTGCCCGCCGCATCGTGATCGAGAACGGTCGCGCCACCGGCGTCGAGATCGAATTCGGCGGCAGGATCGAAACGGTCCGCGCCAATCGCGAAGTCATCGTCGCCGCCTCTGCCATCAACTCGCCCAAGCTTCTGATGCTCTCCGGCATCGGCCCCGGCGCCCATCTGCGCGATCACGGGATCGAGGTGGTCGCCGACCGGGCGGGCGTCGGCCAGAACCTGCAGGACCATCTCGAGGTCTATATCCAGCAGGCCAGTACCCAGCCGATCACGCTTTACAAACACTACAACCTCTTCGGCAAGGCGCTGATCGGCGCCCGCTGGCTCTTCACCAAACAGGGGCTCGGGGCCAGCAACCATTTCGAATCCGCAGCCTTCCTGCGCTCTTCTCCCGAGGCCCGCTATCCCGACATCCAGTACCACTTCCTGCCCATGGCCGTGCGCTATGACGGCAAGGCGGCGGCGGAGGGCCACGGGTTTCAGGCCCATGTGGGCCCGATGCGCTCGAAATCCCGGGGCGCGATCACGCTGTCTTCAAACGATCCCGCGGCGGCGCCGAAGATCTTCTTCAACTACATGTCGCATCCCGATGACTGGAGCGAATTCCGTCACTGCGTGCGCCTGACCCGCGAGATCTTCGCGCAGAAGGCCTTCGACCCCTATCGCGGCAAGGAAATCCAGCCGGGGGCGGCCTGCCAGAACGACGACGAGATCGACGGGTTTATCCGCGAGCATGCGGAAAGCGCCTATCACCCCTGCGGCACCTGCAAGATCGGCGCCGCCGATGATCCCACGGCGGTGGTCGATCCCGAATGCCGGGTGATCGGCGTCGACGGGCTGCGCGTGGCCGACAGTTCGGTCTTCCCGCGCATCACCAACGGCAATCTCAACGGCCCCTCGATCATGGTCGGCGAAAAGGCCTCCGACCACATTCTCGGCAAGGATCCTCTGCCCGCCCAGAACGCGGTGCCCTGGCTCCACGGGGCCGAGACGCCCGCATTGGCCGGAAATGGTTAACCATCCCGTCAGGGGAAACCCATTGTTTCACAAACTTTCTTAGCATTTTATATGCTCCCCGGTCTAAACTCCTGACGTTTAATGAATGTTGGTGTGTGTGTGCTGGGGGGCAGTTTAATGCCAGGAAAACGCAAGGATACTGCGGACCGCATTTTGGCGGCCGCACGTTCGATCGTCCGCGCCGATGGGCCGGATCAACTGACTTTCGATGCCGTGGCCGCCGAAGTGGGCGTGTCGAAACAGGCGGTGCTGTATTGGTTCCCGAACAAGGCAAGGCTGATCGAGGCGCTGGTGCGTCCGGCGCTCGAGGCCGAAAGTGCGGCAGGGCAGGCGGCGATCACCGCGCAACGCTCCGCCGGAGACGCGATCCGCGCCTATATCAGTGCGCTGGCCATGTTCCATTCCTCGGATCTGGACCGGTTCCGGCTGATGTATGTGACGCCGCAGATCGGCCAGCGCCCCGGGCGCAACGGTCAGATGCTGACCACCCTAGGCCGCATCCATCCCGCAACCACGGAGATGTATGACCGGCTGGGCAAGATTCTGGTGGCCTATGGGCGCTATGATGAATTGTCCGATGCCCGCCGGGCCGCGGCAGCGATCCATACCGCGCTTCTGGGGCTGATCCTGCGCATGGCGATGGCCGATGCGCTGAACGCGCCGATGCGGGCCCGCGAAGATGCGCTGATCGATGCGCTGGTCAATGTGATGGCCCCCAAGGCCGCCTGAGCCTTGGAGCCGGGGCGGCTTTGCGCTAGGCTCACCCCATGTGGACCAGACGCAAAGTCACCGGATCTTTGATCGCAGGCAGTGCCCTGGCGGCGCTGCCCGCCCAGGCCCTGACCAATGTGGCGCCCGAAGACTGGGCCGAGCGCCTGCGCGCCGCCCTTCAGGCGCGGGTCACGGGGCCCGGTGCGCAGATTTCGGTCTCGGGTTTTCAGCTTGAGCCGGGCGCCCATGGCCTGGCAATGCGTGCCCTTGTGGCGCTCGACTGGGCGCCGGGTCTGCGCCAGCGCGTGGTCACCGCCGAGGCACCCGATGCGCTGGCGGCCTTCGCCCGTCTCGAAGCGGAGGCCGGCCGCGCCTTTCAGGGCACCTGCCTCGATTGTGGGGCCTAACCCCGCCGCAGGGCGGTCGGCAGCACATCCTCGGATGGCCAGATCCCGCTGGTCAGGGTCTCGTGATAGCCCTGGGTCAACCGGGCCGCCTCCATCGCCGCGCGGGCCGCACCGGCATCGTAGCTCAACCGGTGAAACTTCACATCATTCTCCGCCAGCACCGCATAGCGGGTTTCGGCGCGCCCGTCATGGGGCGGCAGGCCGATCACGCCGGCATTGATCCATTGATGCCGGCCGATCCAACGATGGAACGGCACGCCGGAATGGCCCGAAACAACCCCGTCGACCGGACCCAGCACCGTCTCCAGCGCCGCGATTTCGGCGGCAAAGACCGCCTCCGCACTGTCGGGCCAGAGGAACAGATTGACCGCCGTCGCCCCGCCGTGAAGCACCCCATAGCGTTTGCCCTTCTGGGTGAAATGCCCGAACCGGGGCAGGGCGCCCATCCAGTTCCGCGCCTCTTCCCCGATGGCGGCCTTGGCGAAACGATACCAGCCCGCCGAGAGCGCATCGCAGGCGGTGCCTTCCTCGAAACCGCAGCCGCAATCCAGCGCCCCTGCCGCGATCTGTTCTTCGCAATTCCCTGCAATCACCGGCCAGCCCCTGGCCCGCATCAGGGCAACACATTCCGCAGGCTCGGCCCCATAGGCGACCACGTCGCCGGTGCAGATCGCCGGGCCGGGCACCTGATCTGCGAAGGCCTGCAGGGCTTGGAGATTCGAGTAAGGCCCGCCGAAAAGCGTGACACCTTCGTAAAAGGCGCCGAAATCCTGAATGTGCACGGGCGGCCTCCCTTGAACCGACTGACCTCAGCCCCCATAAGATGTGAAACCCCTCGATTGACAAGGAAAAATGGAAAACGCCCCTTCGATGATTGATGCCGCCTTCTGGGGAACCAGCGCGGCGATCCTTCTTTTGCTCGTCCTGTCGGGCTTTTTCTCGGGTTCCGAGACCGCTTTGACGGCCGCGTCGCGCGGCAAGCTCAAGACCCAGGCGGAGAAGGGCAATGCGGGGGCCGGCCGGGCGCTGGATCTGACCGAGGACAGCGAGCGGCTGATCGGCTCGATCCTGCTGGGCAACAACCTTGTCAACATTCTCGCCACCTCGCTGGCGACCGCCATGTTCACCCGCGCCTTTGGCGAAAGCGGGGTAGCACTGGCGACGCTGGTGATGACGCTTCTGGTGCTGATCTTTGCCGAGGTGCTGCCCAAGACCTATGCGATTTCCAACGCCGAGACGGCGGCGTCCCGGGTGGCGCGGCCCGTCGGGCTGGTGGTGCTCCTGCTGAACCCGGTTGTCCGCGGGGTGCGCGCGATTGTGCGCGGGGTGCTCTATCTCTTTGGCGTGAAGATCGACCCGGACAGCGCGATCATGTCGGTGCGCGAGGAAATCGCCGGTGCCCTGCAGCTTGGCCATTCCGAAGGGGTGGTGGAGAAGGAACACCGCGACCGGATTCTGGGTGCTTTGGATCTGGAAGAACGCACGGTGGAGGAGATCATGCTCCACCGCAGCCAGATCGAGATGATCGACGCCGATCTGCCACCCGAAGAAATTCTGGAGCTTTGCCTCCATTCCGCCCATACCCGCCTGCCAATTTTCCGGGGCGAGCAGGAGAACATCATCGGCGTGCTCCACGCCAAGGATCTGCTGCGCGCCACCCATGCCCGCTATACCGAAGGCATCGAACATCTGTTCGAGGGCTTCGATGTGCTGGACGTGGCGATGGAGCCCTATTTCGTCCCCGAGACCACCACGCTGGACGAACAGATGCGGCAGTTCCTGCGGCGCTCGACCCATTTTGCCCTGGTGGTGGATGAATATGGCGCCATCGAGGGTCTGATCACGCTCGAAGACATTCTGGAAGAGATCGTCGGCGAGATCACCGACGAATTTGATGCGGACGAAGACCTGCCGCTCCGGCGCACCGAGGCAGGCGACGTGGTGGTCGATGGGGCCATGACGATCCGCGACTTGAACCGCGCGACCGACTGGTCCCTGCCCGATGACGAGGCGGTGACCATCGCCGGTCTGGTGATCCATGAGGCCCAGACGATCCCGGTGGCGGGGCAGGTGTTTTCCTTCCACGGCTTCCGCTTCGAGATCCTGGAACGGCAGGAGAACCGGATTACGGGGCTGAAGATCCGGGCGCTCGGATAGGGCCTATCGCGGGTTCTGTTGCCGCTTCTGGGCCTCGACATAGGATTTCAGCACCGCGTTCATCCGGGTCAGATGGCCCTTTCCTTGCGCCTTGAAGAACTCCAGCACCTCGGCATCGACGCGGAGGTGGATGGATTTCTTGGGCGCGGGGACAACGACTTCGGCCTCGTCCCAGAACCCGTCGGGCATGTCGATTTCGGGGGCGTCTTCCCGGGGTGGCATCAACTCGCCCCGGTCCTTCATGGCGCGAAGCTCTTCAAGGGTTGCTGTTTTGGTAGTGCTCATATTCCTTCCGACCTCCTTGCCAGGCGGATATGATCCGGATTTTGTCACCACGCTTGGTGTGGGTGACACTATAGACAGCGCCGTCGACCATCCCGAGAGAGACAAAGCGGTCTTCGCCATAATCCTTTCTTTCGTCCCGACGTGTCAGAACGCGACCTTCGAAGATCAGGGCAGCCATGAGGAAGTCGACGCCATGTTTCACCATGTTGCTGACCCGCTTCTTTTCGTCCCATTCGAATTCCACGGCCGCCATCCTTCTGGATCAAGGCGCTTGTCGGTGGGGTTTCGTTCGAAGATAGGGATGTGTACTATGAATGTGTACACAAATCAAGCGACCGGAGGCGACCTCACCGCTCCGTCAGCTTCAACTCGATCCGCCGGTTCTGGGCCCGGGCCGCCGAGCTGTTCTCCCGGTTCACCGGTCGGTACTCGCCGAACCCGGTGGCCGCCAGCCGCTCGGGCGGGAAGCCGAGCGCATCGGTCATGAACTTGACCACTGACAGGGCCCGGCCCTGGCTCAGCTCCCAATTGTCGGCAAATTCGCCGGCGCCGCCCAGGGGGATGTTGTCCGTATGGCCATCAACCCGGATGATCCAGTCGATCTGATCGGGGATCTGGCCCGAGACATCCGATAGAATCCCCGCCACCTGGGCGATCTGGGCCTGTCCGGCCGACGACAGCGTGGCCGATGCGCTTTCGAACAGCACTTCCGACGAGAAGACGAAACGGTCGCCCACCACCTGCACCCCTTCGCGGTCGCCCAGAACCTGACGCAGGGTGCCGAAGAATTCCGAACGGTAATCGGCGAGATCGGTCACCTCTTCGTTGAGCCGCTCCGCCTCCAAGGCCAGCCGTTCCGCCTCAAGCCGCAACCGCTCGGCCTCGGCCGCCTCGAGTTGCGCCCGCTTGCGTTCCTCGGCGGCGGCCCGGGCCAGCGCCTGATTGAGGTCGCTGCCCAGCGTTTCAATCCGCACCTGCGCGGCAGCATCCCGTTCGGCGGCACTGTCGAGCAAGCCCTGCAGATTGTTCAATTCGGCCCGCAAGGTGGCGACCTGCTCATTCAACAGGGCAACCTCACGCTGGGCGGCGGCACTCTCGGCCTCCTCGCTGGCCAGCTGATCGCGGGCGGTGGCGAGAAGCGCATCCTGCCGCTCCCGGTCGCTCAGGGCTGCGGCCTCGGCAGTCTCGGCGGCCAGCTTCGCGGCAATCGCGGCGGCGAGATCATCGCGCAGGCTTTCCGCGTCGCCATTTGCCGCCTCGAGCGCATCCCGGTCCGCCTCGGCCTGTGCCAGCAGGTCGCGTAGGCTCTCCGCATCGGCGCCCGCCGCCTCCGCCGTCTCAAGCCGGATCAGCGTCTCGGCCAGTTTCGCGTCCAGCTCTGCCTCTATCGCATTCGCTGCCGCCAGAAGGCTGAGCGTATCCTCAGCTTCTTTCCGCTGCTCTTCCAGCGCCAGCGACATGGCGGTCAATTCCGCATTGGCATTCTCCAGCCGCTCCCGCAGGGCCTCCGCAGCCGCCGCTTCGGCCAGCCGCGCGCGTTCTTCTACCGAAAGCGCGGTCTCGGCCGTGGCCAGCCGTTCGCGCAGGGCCTCGGCTGCGGCGGCTTCCGCCAGCCGCGCTGCCTCGGCGGCATCCAGATCGGCGGTGATTTTCTCGGCCTGGGCCTGCAACTCGGCCAGAAGCGCGCTCTGGGTCGCATCCTTGTCCTGGGCCTGGGTGAGGGCCGCCAGGGTCTCGGCCAATGAGGCCTCCCGCGCCTCCGCCTCCGCACGCAACTCGGCAGTCAGCGCTTCCAGCGCCTCGCTTTGGGCCGCGGCCAGCCGGGCGGCCTCGGTCTGCGCATCGATCTCGTCGCGGGCCTGGGCCAGCGCCAGTTGCATCGCCTCGGCCTCGGTGATCAGTTGCGCCTGGGCGGCTTCCAGATCCGCCAGATTGGCGGCCAGAGCCGCGCCTTCTTCCCGGGCGCTGTCGCGCTCCGCCAGAAGTGTGGCCACCCGGTCTTCGAAACTGGCAATCGCCGCGTCGCGCTCGGCAATGGTGCGAGACTGGTCCGCCAGCTGCCCGGTCAGATTGGCGATCAGCGCCGATTGCCGGTCGCTTTCGCTTTGCAGGCTGGCGAGATTGTCCTCAAGCTGGGCATTCTGCTGCTGCGACAGCCCCAGCGCCTGCGAGAGCACGGTGACTTCCGCCGTCAGCTTGTCGAGCTCGCTTTCCTGCCCAGTGATCGTCTCGCGCAACATGCCCTGCACGATCATGAAGATCGTGAGGACGAACATCAGCACCAGCAAAAGGGCTGTCATCGCATCGACGAAGCCGGGCCAGATCGAACCCGACATCCGTTGCACCGATCGCCGGGTCAGCGCCATGGCTCAAAGCCCGCCCGTATCGCGCCGTCCCATCAGGCGCACGGCCTTGGTCAGCTGGGCGATATCGGCGCGCAATTCGCCGATGCTTTCCTGACGTCCGGCGGAAATCTCTTCCAGGATCCGCAGCATCTGCACATCCATCGAGCGCAGGCGCATCCGGCTTTCCGGATCGAAATTGCCCGCCCCTTCGCCGGCCATGCCCTCTAGCGCCGTGGTCAGGCGTTCCTGACTGTCCGCCAGCCGCGCCATCTCGCCATTCGAGCCGCCGCCGATCTGCGAAGACAGCGCCCCCACCGCCTCGGCCAATTGCCCCATCTGGTCATTGGCCGCATCACGCCGGTCCGCCGATTGGGCGTAGAATTCCTGCATCTGATCCAGTCGCTCGGCCATGTGCTCGGCCAGCTGCGCCAGCGCCGAGGTGTCGCCGCCGGTGCCCTCATCCGAGGTGAAACCCACCCGGGTGATGGTCGAAAGCCATTCCTCCAACTCGCGATAGAACCGGTTCTGCCCGTGGCTGGCAAAAAGCTCCAGAAGCCCCACGACCAGCGATCCGGCAAGACCCAGCAGCGAGGAAGCAAAGGCGATCCCCATGCCCTCCAGCTGGTCTTCAAGTCCGGCCATCAGCCGTTCGAACACCACCATGCCGCTGTCGCCCTCTTCGGGGGCGAGGGACCGGATCGTGTCGACCACCGCAGGCACGGTGGTGGCCAGCCCGTAGAACGTGCCGAGAAGACCAAGGAAAATCAGCAGGTTGACGATGTAGCGCGTGATGTCGCGCGCCTCGTCGATCCGGGTTGCGACCGAGTCGAGGATCGACCGAGAAGACGAGGCGCCCAATTGGCTGCGCGCGCCCTTCTTGCGCAGAAGGGCTGCGAGCGAGGCCACCAGACGCGGCGCCTTGGTGAATTGATGCCCGGGCCGGTCATGGGCAAAGCCTTCGATCCAGCTGACCGAGGAGACAAGCTGAAACACCTGCCAGAAACAGGCAAGCACGCCGATGACAAAGACGAACCCGATGAACCCGTTCAGAAGCGGGTTGGCCAGAAAGACCGGTGCCACCTGTGGATAGGCCACATAGGCGCCTGCGGCGACCAGGGCCAAAACTGAAAACATCGTCAGAAATTGACGATACGGTTGTGCGAAATGACGCTCCGCCCCGCGATCCGGCTGGTCCATGCGGCCCCGGCCCCCTGCTTCTCAACAGGGAAAGAATACTCAATGATTTGGGGCCTGCCAACCGGATAACGCAACAGGTTGTGGGGAGACGCCCGGGACTGCGGGGCGCGGCCCCGCGCGGCGTCCATATCGCCGAAAAATCTTGCGCTGTGTTAAGCTTGCGCCGCCCGCAGGGCGCGCACCCGGTCCGACAGCCAGGCCAGATCCGCGTCGGGCACGCCCATTTCCGCCAGATGATCGGCGGTGTTCCACAGGTATTCGCAATTCGGGCCCCGCCCGCCATGGGCACGCGCAATGATCTGCGCCTGATCCTCAAGGCTCAGATGCGCGGCATATTGCACGTGATCCGGGTCGATGATGTAGGCGAGCGCCAGCACCTCCTCGCCCGTGTCGAACCGCACCGGCAGGAGCCGCTCCAGATAGGCCGAGGAAATCAACTCCCGCTCCCGCAGATAGGCCAGTGTTTCGGCTTCCGTACCCTCTTTTGCACGCAGCGCCAGGCCGCGGCACTGGGCGTTGTCGTCGGCATCAAGCGCCAGCACCAGCCCCGGTGCCTCTTCGGTGCCGCGATGGTGGATCGAATGCATGCAGAACGAGCGGTGAAACCCGGCCATGGTCGCAGGCCGTGCCTCGGCCACCGGAAATCCGGGGTTCCACAAAAGCGAGGCATAGCCAAAGACCCAGAGCGGGCGTTGTTCGAGGGCTTTCTTCTCAGTCATGGGCGCCTTAAAACACCGCCCGAGAGGCAAGGGAAGGGCAGATGCTACGCATTGTTGTGATCTTTCTGGTGGCGTCGCTGGGCTGGATGGTCTGGTGGGCCTTCGGGCAGGGCGCCTATGAAAAGGGGCTGGCGACCTGGGTCGAGGCGCGCCGCGCCGAAGGCTGGGCGGCGGATTACGCGACGCTGGAAACCCGCGGCTTCCCGAACCGGTTCGACACCCGGATCACCGATGTGGCCTTTGCCGATCCGGCCACCGGTGTCGCCTGGGCTGCGCCGTTCATCGAGCTGCTGTCGCTTTCCTACAAACCCCATCAGGTGATCGCGGTTCTGCCGGAGACGCACAAGTTTTCCACGCCGTTTCAGACCGTTGAGATCGGTCACACCGATGCCCGCGCCTCGCTCTTTCTGGAACCCTCGACCCGGCTCGGCCTTGATCGCGCGGTCTTCGTGGTCTCGGATCTGCGGGCGCGCTCCTCCCTCGGTGCCCAGGTGGCGCTGGCCCAAGGCCGGGTCGCGGCAGAGGCGGTGGAGGGCGAGAACCGCTACCGGGCGGGGGCCGAATTCACCGGGCTGAAACCCAGCGCCGCCGCCCGCCGCGCTCTCGACCCGGCCGGCATCCTGCCCGAACGGGTCACCAGCCTGCGCCTTGATGCGATGCTGGATTTCACAGCGCCCTGGGACCGGCTGGCGCTGGAGGATGCGCGCCCGCAGATCACCCGGATCAAGCTCACCGATCTTTCGGCCCGCTGGGGCAGCGTGAATTTCCGTGCCGCAGGCGAGGTCAGCGTGGATGCGCAAGGCATCCCCGAAGGCCGTATCACGCTTCGCGCCGAGGATTGGCGCCGGATGCTGCAGATGGCCGAAGGGATGGGCTGGTTGCCGCTGGGGATGCGCAACACGCTTGAAAGCGCCCTTGGCCTTTTGTCCGGCCCGGGGGACGTGATCGATACGCCGATCACTTTTTCGGGCGGTGCCATGCGCCTTGGCCTGATCCCGCTGGGCCCGGCGCCGCGGCTGATCCTTCGCTGAAAGGTCCGCCCCGGCTCAGCGCGCGAGGATCTGTTCCAGCCCCTTGAGATGCGCCTCGAACTCCAGACACATGGTCACCTGCACCGCTTCGGGGTCATAGAAGGCGTTGGCCTCGCCGCAATGTTCCACCGCGATGGTCAGCGGCCGGGCCAGGGACATCTCTGCGTTGAGCGCCGCCACCCCATCCTTCAAAAGACCCAGGGTCAGGCTGTCCTCGCCCTTGAGCACGAATGTCTCGCCCGCGCCGCGCTCGATCATCGCCTCCATCACCCCGCCCCAGCTTTCGGCGGCCAGATCATATTCCTGCGGGCAATAATCCTGCCGTTCCTCCGGCAGATTCATCTCTTCGGCAAATTCCTGGCGCGCTTCGGGATTGGCGCCGTAGAATAGACAGACCGTGTTGAAAAACCGCCGTTCATCGGGGCTGTGGCTGTCCCACCAGGCGATATGACCGCCTTCCTGGTCGCGCCACATCGCCTCGGCCCAGAAGCCGCTGGCGGCGTGATAGGCCATGTTCTCGGCGCTGTCTTCTTCCCAATAGGCATCGATCAGGAAGATCGAAAACACATCCGCCGCATCTTCTTCCTGCGCGAAGATCGGCACGCCTTCGATGTCGATCACCGCATGGCCCAGCTCGTGGTAGAAGATGCCAAGGAGGTTGGCCTCGACAAAGCCGCCGTCTTGGGCGGCGAGCGGCGTCGCCGCAAGGGTGAGGGCAGCGGCAAGGCGTTTCATCGGCAATAGGGTCCGCTGCGGTAATCGGCCACGTCGAAGTGGAAGTGATCGCGGTGGTGGCGGTCGCTGTTTGGCCCCAGCACGGTGCCGAAGGGGCCACAGGCGCTGGAATGCAACCGGCGCATGATCTTGCTGTTCGCACCGTTCCAGTCCCCCAGAACGGTCAGCCGGGTGCCATCGGCGAGGATGAAGGCGGAAATGTCGATGGCATTGCCCTTGGCATGTTCCGACAGTTTCGCGCCGCGCCGGGAGTTGCGGGTCCGGCAGGCGTAATGGGCGGGCACGGTGATCGCCACCAGGCCGCCGCCCGTCTTGCCAATGATCGGAATCGCATGTTGCCGCAGCCAGCGGTCCACCGTTTCCATCGTGCGTCGGTTCAGGACCGAGGCTTGCGAGAACCGGACACCGGCGGCCGAGGTGACCCGATAGGCATCGCTGACACCACAGGCACCGGGGCCGGGATGGCGGCCGATGGGCGTGGCCTCAAGCCCCGCGCGGTCGATCTCCTCGGCGCCACCGCCGCAGGCCGCCAGGGCCAGAATGAGGGCAAGACAGGTCTTCTTCATCGCGTTCCTCCTCGTCCGAAATCGGGGGCATCGGTGTCCTGACCCGCCTCCACAATGCCGCGCCGGATCGCGCGGGTGCGGGTGAAGTAATCGTGCAGTTGGTCGCCATCACCGGTACGGATGGCGCGCTGAAGGGCGAAAAGCTCCTCGGTGAAACGGCCGAGGATCTCCAGCGTCGCTTCCTTGTTGTTCAGGAACACGTCGCGCCACATGGTCGGATCGGACGCGGCGATCCGGGTGAAATCCCGGAAACCGGCGGCGGAATACTTGATCACTTCACTGTCGGTGACACGCCTCAGATCATCGGCCACACCGACCATCGTATAGGCAATGAGATGCGGGCAATGGGAGGTGACGGCGAGCACCAGATCATGGTGGTCGATGCCCATCTCATCCACATTCGCCCCCATGCCGCGCCAGAGTTTTGCCAGCGCATCGATCGCGGCGCGATCGGTGCCCGGTTCGGGCAAGAGGAGGCACCAGCGGTTCTCGAAAAGCTCCGCAAAGCCCGAACGCGGCCCGGAATGTTCGGTGCCCGCCAGCGGGTGACCGGGAACGAAATGCACGCCTTCGGGGATATGCGGCCCCACCGCCTCGACCACGGCGCGTTTCACGGAGCCCACATCGGTGACCGTGGCGCCCGGTTTCAGATGGGGCGCGATCTCGCGCGCCACCGCTTCCATCGCGCCCACGGGCACGGCCAGAACCACCAGATCGGCACCGTTCACCGCCTCCGCCGCCGTGTCAAAAACCGCGTCGCAGAAGCCCAGCTCGCGGGTGATCTCGCGGCTTTCGGCCGACCGGGCGGTGCCGGTGATTTCGCCCGCCAGCCCGTCGCGGCGCATGGCATGGGCCATCGACGAGGCGATGAGGCCAAGGCCGATCAGCGCCACGCGGTTGTAGATCACGCTCATGCCTGGCTCTCCCGAAAACGCGCAACACTGGCAATCACCCGCGCGCAATCCGTCGCACTGCCCGCGGTGATCCGCAGACATTGCGGCAACCCGTAGCCCGGCACCTTGCGCACCAGAATGCCATCTTCGCGCAAGGCGGCCTCGCAGTCATTGGCCTCCGCCTCATCGGCGAAACGCGCAAGGATGAAATTCGCCTCCGACGGATCGGACGGCACGCCCAGATCCGCCAGCCCGCGGGCCAGCACCGCGCGGTTCTTCGCATTCTCGACCTTCGCCGTCTCGGCCCAGTCGCGATCACGCACCGCCGCCACCCCGGCAGCCAGCTGAGCGTTCGAAAGGTTGAACGGTCCGCGCACACGGTTGAGATTGTCGATGATCGCCTTCGGTCCGTAGCCCCAGCCGATTCGCAACCCGCCCAGCCCGTAGAGCTTGGAAAAGGTCCGGGTCATCACCACATTGTCGCGCGCCTCGACCAGTGCCGCACCGCCGTCATAGCCGTCCACATATTCCGCATAGGCGCCATCGAGCACCAGGATCACATGGGGCGGCAACGCCTCGGCCAGCCGGGCGGCCTCCCCGGCGGGGATCATCGTGCCGGTGGGGTTGGCGGGGTTGGCGATGAACACGAGCCGGGTCTTGTCGGTCACGCCCGCAAGCACCGCATCCACATCGACCTGACGGTCGCGCTCGGGCACTTCCACGGGGGCCGCGCCCGAGGCAAAAGCCGAGATTTTATACATGGAAAACCCATGTTCGGTGTAGATCACCTCGGTGCCTTCGCCGGCATAGGCCTGGCAGAGGAACTCGATCACCTCGTCCGAGCCCGCGCCGCAGATGATGCGATCCGCATCAAGCTCGTGCACCTCGGCGATGGCCGCGCGCAGATCACCATGGTCTGTGGAGGGATAGCGATGCAGATGCGCGGCACTGGCGGCCACCGCTTTTTGGGCGGCCTCGGGCACGCCGAAGGGGTTTTCGTTCGACGAGAGTTTCAGCACATCAATGCGGCCCGGCAAGCTGCTGGCGCCGCCCTGATAGAGCGCGATCCGGTCGACGCCGGGTTTGGGAGTGATCTGACTGGTCATGGGCGGTCTTTACCTGTGGGGGGAGGGACCGCGCAAGGGGCGAGGGGGCAATGAAAAAAGGCCGCGCATGAGCGCGGCCTTTCGGTCGGGAGATGCCCCGGATCAGTCCATCGCCTTGAAGGCAAATTCGCCGCCTTCCTTGATGCCGGAGAACCAGCGCGCGGTGACGGTCTTGGTCTTGGTGTAGAACCGGAAGGCATCCGGGCCGTATTGGTTGAGATCGCCAAAGGCCGATTTCTTCCAGCCGCCGAAGGTGTGGTACGACAGCGGCACCGGGATCGGGAAGTTGATCCCCACCATGCCCACATTCACCCGGTTGGCGAAATCGCGCGCCGTGTCGCCATCGGCGGTGTAGATCGCGGTGCCGTTGCCATAGGGGTTGTCCATGGTCAGCTTCAGCGCGTCTTCATAGGTTTCCGCACGCACCTGGCTCAACACGGGGCCAAAGATCTCTTCCTTGTAGATGTCCATCTCCGGGGTCACCCGGTCAAAGAGCGACGGGCCGACAAAGAAGCCGTTCTCATAGCCTTGCAGCGAGAAGTTGCGGCCATCGACCACCAGCTCCGCGCCCTGATCCACGCCGCTTTCCACCAGGCCGTTGATCCGCTCCTGGCTGGCCTTGGTGATCACGGGGCCGAAATCCACGTCGTCGCCTGCGGTATAGGGGCCCACTTTCAGGGCCTCGATGCGGGGCACCAGACGTTCGATCAGCGCGTCAGCGGTCTTTTCGCCCACCGGCACGGCAACGGAAATCGCCATGCAGCGTTCGCCAGCCGCCCCGAAACCGGCACCGACCAGCGCGTCGGCGGCCTTGTCCATATCGGCGTCGGGCATGATGATCATGTGGTTCTTGGCACCGCCAAAACACTGGGCGCGCTTGCCGTTCGCCGCTGCACGACCATAGATGTATTGCGCAATCGGGGTCGAACCGACAAAGCCCACCGCCTGAATGTCTTCGTGATCAAGAAGCGCATCGACCGCTTCCTTGTCGCCGTTGATCACCTGGAGCACGCCATCGGGCAGACCGGCCTCTTTCAGGAGTTCGGCCAGCATGATCGCGGTCGAGGGGCAACGCTCGGACGGTTTCAGGATCATGGCGTTGCCGCAGGTCAGGGCAGGGGCCATTTTCCACAGCGGGATCATCGCGGGGAAGTTGAACGGCGTGATGCCGGCCACGACACCCAGCGGCTGACGCATGGAATAGAGGTCGATGCCCGGGCCGCCGTCATTGGTGAATTCGCCCTTCAGCAGCGACGGCCCGCCCATGCAGACCTCGACTACTTCCAGACCACGCTGCACGTCGCCGCGCGCATCGGGCAGGGTCTTGCCATGTTCGCGGCTGACGAGTTCGGCAAGCTTGTCCATGTTTTCGTTGATCAGCGCACCGAACTTCATCATCACGCGGGCGCGTTTCTGCGGGTTGGTGGCGGCCCATTTGACCTGCGCTTCGGCTGCGGCGGCAACGGCGGCGTCGATCTCTTCGACCGAGGCCAGCGGCACTTTGCCCTGCACTTCGCCGGTGGCGGGGTTGTAGACGTCGGTAAAGCGGCCCGAGGTGCCTTTGACATGGGCGCCGTTGACGTAATGGCTCAGTTCTTCCATGGAATCCTCCTGCTTGACTTGGCGGCACAATAGGGGTGGCGCAGGCGTCGGAAAAGCGGCAGTTTGCCAAAAGGGTTTTGCGAAAATGCAAGGGTGGCGCCGCGATGAACTGGGACGACATGCGAATATTCCTGTCTGTGGCCCGGCAGGAGAGTCTCTCGGGCGCCGCCAAGGCGCTGCGCATCGACCCCGCGACCGTGGGGCGCCGGATCTCCCGGCTGGAACATGACGCCGGTGCCGTGCTTTTCGTCAAATCGCCGCAAGGCTACGTGCTGACCGGCGAAGGCGAGCGGCTTTTGACCCATGCGGAAGCTGCCGAGGCGGCGATGGGCGGGGCAGAGGCCGAATTGCGCGGCGGTGCGGCGGGGCTGACGGGGGTGATCCGGCTGGGCGCGCCGGATGGCTGCGCCAGCTTTCTGCTGCCGAAGATCATCGCGGAAATTGTCGCGGAAAATCCGGGGCTTGAGGTGCAGGTCGTGGCGCTGCCCCGGGTGTTCAACCTGTCAAAACGCGAAGCCGACATGGCGATCGGCGTCTCGCCGCCGCGCACCGGCAGATTGCGGATCCAGAAAATCGCGGAGTATCGCCTCAACCTGACCGCATCGCGCGATTACCTGGCTGCACGCGGGGGGATCCACAGCCGCGCCGAGCTCAAGTCCCACCCGGTGATCGGCTATATTCCCGACATGATTTTCGACCGAGAACTGGATTATCTGGCCGAACTGGGGCTCGAAACCGTGGATTTCGCCTCCAATCTGGTGGCGGTGCAGCTTGGGTTTCTGCGCGCGGGAGCGGGCATCGGCGTGGTCCATGATTTCGCCCTCGATGCGGCCCCGGAACTTGAGCTGATCCTGCCCCAGGAGATTGAATTGAAACGCGCTTTCTGGCTGATCCGGCACGGGGATGACGCCCGGGTCGAACGGCTCAACCGCTTTGCCGAAGCGCTGACCCGGAGCATGCGCCGGGCGCTCGCGGCTTGACAGACCCCGGGCCCGGATGGAACGCTTGAACCATCGTTAACTTCCGGAGGCCCCCATGCTTGTGCGCCAGATCCTCACCATGAAGAATGCCCAGAATGTCGTCACGATTGCGCCGGAGGCCAGCGTGGGGGATGCCGCACGGCTGCTTTCGGAGAAAAAGATCGGCGCGGTGGTGGTCTCTTCCAATGGCGCCCCGGACGGCATCCTGTCGGAGCGCGACATCGTGCGCGAATTGGGCAAGCGCGGCGATGGGTGCCTCAAGGACCGGGTCGCCGGGCTGATGACCCGCGATCTGGTGACCTGCGCCCCCGACAACACCACCGATGATGTGCTGCAGAAAATGACCGAAGGTCGGTTTCGCCACATGCCGGTGATGGAAGGCGGCAAGATGATCGGCTTCATCTCCATCGGCGATGTGGTCAAGGCGCGGCTTTCCGAATTGTCGATGGAGAAACACGCGCTCGAGGACATGATCAAGGGCTTCTGAGCCACCCATTGAAACGGCCCCGATCCCGCCAGGTTATGGCGTTTTGACGCGGCGGGCGCCCTTGTGGCGCGGGCGCAACCGTGGCAGCACAGCGGAAATGGGTGACGAGGAGGCCTCCATGCGTGTCGGATTGTATCCCGGAACTTTCGATCCGGTGACCCTGGGGCATATTGATATCATCGAGCGCGCCACCGCGCTGGTGGACCGGCTGGTGATCGGCGTGGCGATCAACCGCGACAAGGGCCCGCTCTTCACCCTCGAAGAACGGGTCGAGATGATCGAGGCGGAATGCGCCGCGGTGTCCGAACGCACCGGCTGTGAGATCGTCGCCCATCCGTTCGAGAACCTGCTGATCAATTGCGCCCGCGATGCAGGCGCCGGGATCATCGTCCGTGGCCTGCGGGCGGTAGCGGATTTCGAATATGAATATCAGATGGTTGGCATGAACCGGATGCTGGATGACCAGGTCGAGACCGTGTTCCTGATGGCCGCGACCGAACACCAGCCCATTGCCTCGAAACTGGTCAAGGAGATCGCGCGCCTTGATGGCGACATCTCCAAATTTGTCACCCCTGCCGTGGAAGCGCGTCTGCTGGCAAAGCTCGGGCGCGGCTGAAGAGGCGCCGCGGTTTCGGCGGCGCGATCCGCAAGAGCAGATCCAACCCCGCCAGTGTCAGAAGCGCGCGGTTCGGGGCGGCGGCGTAGAGCCGCTCGCGCCGGGGCGCGAAGCTTTCCTTGAACCGGCGCAGCCCCTTGGCGGAACTGCTGTCTGCAAGTTTCCGCAGCGCGGGATGCGGATCTTCCAGGGTCAGTGCCGCCAGCGACAGGCGCGGCACGGCCTCGGTCGCCGCGTCGCAGATCGCCCGGTGAATGAGCGCATGCATCGTGCCGTTGGGCGTGTCATCGCGCGAACGCATCAGGTCCAGCGTCCATTCCGCCGCAACAATGTGAAAGCTGGCAAAGGCCACCAGATCATTGCCCGCATAGGCCAGATAGACCTGTTGCCGCGACAGGTGGTCGGGGCAGAACCGGCCCATGGAAAACCCCCGCTCGCCGCCCATGCGGGCCGACCAGGCGGCGGCGACCTCTTCCATCGCCACCAGAGGCAGGCGGGTCGCCTTGACCACGGTGACGCCCGCGCGGTCTGCGGATTTCAGCTTGCGCCGCAATTGCCGACGGGCGGGCGTGTCGAGGGTGAACGCCCCCGGTGCGATCCAGGCCTCTTCGGAAATCGGCGCCACCGCCCAGCCGGAGGCCCGTGCCATCGCCGCGCTGCGGGCGCCGATCTTGTATAGGGCAGGCCAGCGCGATGTGTCCGACGCCGCCCGGTCCAGCGCATCAAGCGCCACCGGGGTCAGCGACCCGCCGGTGGCGCTGTCGCCGAGCGCCACAAGACACTGGCTGGTTTCGGCCAGATGCACCCAAGTGCCATCGGCGGCAGGCATCAGCCGGTGGCCCGTCTGATCCGCCAGCAGCGCCTCGGCGCGGGTGATCGCATCGGGTGAGGGCCGGGCGGCGGCACCTATACCGGGCTCGGGCAGCCTGGGGCGGGCCATGGCCAGAAATCCCAGACAGGCGGGCAGGGCGTAATAGACCAGCCGGAAGGCGAGGATGGCGGCGATCACACCGGCTTCGTCACTCCGAGGCAGGAGCGACAGGAAGCAAAGCTCGAACGGTCCGACACCGCCCGGTGTGCCCGACAGCAGCCCGGCGCCAAGCGAGAGGGTGAAGACCGCAAGCAGCAGCGGAAAGGTCAGATCCGAACCGGCCGGCAACAGCGCCCAAAGGGCGAGGGCGGCAAAGGCCACGTCGAGCGCGACCAGGGTGGTCAGCCGGAGCACCATGCGCAGGGGCGGCAGCGGGAAGGGCAGCCAGACCGGTTGCAACAGCGACAAGGTGACGGCGGCCAGCGCAAGCGCCAGCGCCGCCAGCGGCCAAAGCGGCGTGCCAAGGGCGCCGGTGCCCGGCACCAGAAGGGTCAGGGCGGCCACGAGGCCAAGCCCGGCCATGAAGCTGAAGGAGACGTAATTGGTCACTTTCAACGCGGTGACCGGGGTGATTTCGGGCAGCATCCGCCAGCGCGCGAGCGTGCCGGTGGCGAGCCCCATGCCGAGCGTCTGGGCGAGCGCGATGGCCGCCGCGCCAGAGGCAACCGCGCGGCGCGCGGTGACCCCGGTGTTCAGCCAGCGATGAAACAGCGCATCATATTGTCCGACGGCGGCAAAGGAGAGGGCGGTTGCGATCAGCGCAACCAGCCATTGCCCGGGGGAAACGGCGCCGATCGCGGCGGTGACCTGAGCAAGGTCCACATCGTCCAGCCGGGTGAGAATCAGAAAAATGCAGGCCGCGCCCAGAGCCAGAGGCCAAATACGCTTGAAAATGCGGCGCGCCGACCACCCCGGTCGGTGCCCCTCCATCGAAAAACTCATCACTCACCCCGTTGACCGCCCCCAGTGCTCAGCCTAGGGGCGAGGGGTTGACGAGGTCTTAACGTCTGGCGTGTCGGCTCAGACTTCGTCCATGATCTGGGCCTTGGCCTCGGCCAGAAGGGCCGCCATCTTGGCGCGGATTTCCTCTTCGGAGGCCTTGTCGCCCAGATCGCCCGCCACTTTGCGGTAGACGTCTTCGTGACCGGCTTCCTCGAAATCGGATTTCACCACTTCGGTGGCATAGGCGGCGGCGTCATCGCCGGTCTTGCCCAGCTTTTCGGCCACCCAGAGGCCCAGAAGCTTGTTGCGGCGGGCTTCGGCCTTGAACTGCATTTCGGCGTCATGGGCGAATTTGTTTTCGAAGGCGCTTTCGCGTTCGTCAAAGGTGGACATGGCGTGCTCTCTTGCGGTTACGCGTTGATTTCCTTCCATATGCCCGCGCGCGCGCCCTGCTGCAAGGCCTCAGGCCCACGCATTGCTTGCCCGGGGCGTGCCTTTGCCCTAAAGAGACCCGCATTCCGCAGCTATCGCGACTGCGGGCAACTTCCCGAGGTCCAGATGGCACGTCGCAAGAAAGTCTACGAAGGCAAGGCCAAGATCCTGTATGAAGGCCCCGAGCCGGGCACGCTCGTGCAGTATTTCAAGGATGACGCCACCGCGTTTAATGCGCAAAAAAAGGACGTTATCGACGGCAAGGGCGTGTTGAACAACCGTCTGTCCGAGTTCTTCATGAAAGGGCTTGCCCAGATCGGCGTGCCGACCCATTTCATCCGCCGCATCAACATGCGCGAGCAGTTGATCCGCTCGGTCGAGATCATCCCGCTCGAAGTGATCGTCCGCAATTATGCCGCGGGCACATTGTCGCAGCGCCTCGGTCTGGAAGAGGGCACGCTGCTGCCGCGCCCGATCGTCGAGTTCTGCCTCAAGGATGATGATCTGGGTGACCCGCTGGTCTCGGAAGAACATATCATCGCCTTCGGCTGGGCCACCCAGCAGGATCTCGACGACATGGTCGCGCTCGCCCTGCGGGTGAATGATTTCATGTCCGGCTGCATGCTGGCGGTCGGCATCCGTCTGGTGGATTTCAAGATCGAGATCGGCCGGATCTGGGATGGCGATTTCCAGCGCCTGATCGTCGCCGATGAGATCAGCCCCGATTCCTGCCGGCTCTGGGACATGGAAACCGGTCAGAAGCTCGACAAGGACGTGTTCCGCCGCGATCTGGGCGATCTGGCCGATGCCTATACCGAAGTGGCCCGGCGTCTGGGGGTTCTGCCCTCAAACGTGACCCACGCGACCAAGCCGACGCTGATCAACTGATCTGCTGCGCCGCCGGATCGGCGGCGCACCCCCCAAGACCCTCCGGCAAAACGAAAGCCGATTGGACATTGTTGCGGAAATCCGCGATAGCAGGCGCGACTGGCCACCGAGGGGAATCACCATGAAAGCGCGCGTTCACATCATGCTGAAAACCGGGGTGCTCGACCCCCAGGGCGAGGCGGTGCGGCACGCGCTTGGATCGCTCGGGTTCGACGGCGTCGACGGCGTGCGTCAGGGCAAGGTGATCGAACTGGACCTCACCGAGAGCGATCCGGAGGCCGCGAAGGCCGAGGTGACGAAGATGTGCGAGGCGCTTCTGGCCAATACGGTCATCGAACGCTACGACGTCGAACTGGTCTGAGGGGCGCGCCGATGAAAGCCGCTGTTCTTGTCTTTCCCGGATCCAATTGCGACCGTGATCTGGCTGTGGCGCTGCGCGCGGCCGGGTTCTCGGTCGAGATGGTCTGGCACAAGGAAACCGCGCTGCCTGCGGGGGTCGATTTCGTCGGCGTGCCGGGCGGCTTCTCCTTTGGCGACTATCTGCGCTGCGGCGCCATCGCCGCCCGGTCGCCGATCATCGGCGCGCTGAAATCCCATGTGGAGGCGGGCGGCTATGCCCTGGGCATCTGCAACGGCTTTCAGGTGCTTCTGGAGACCGGTCTCCTGCCCGGCGCCCTGATGCGCAACGCGGGGCTGAAGTTCATCTGCAAGCCGGTGGAGCTCGAAGTCGCCACCGCGGCCTCGGATTTCACCGAGAGCCACGCAGCGGGCGACATTGTCACCTATCCGGTCGCTCATCACGACGGCAATTATCAGGCCGACGAGGACACGCTGGCCGCGCTCGTCGATCAGGACCGGGTCGCGTTCCGCTACCGCGAGGAGCTGAACGGCTCGGTCGACCGGATCGCCGGCATCCTGTCGGAAAACCGCCGGGTGCTGGGGCTGATGCCCCATCCGGAACGGGCCGCAGACGAGGCGCTGGGCATGACCGATGGCGCGCTGATGTTCCGCGCCCTGTCCCGCGCTGTGGTGGATGCTTGAGCCGGGGCGACCAAGCCCCTAAATTCGCGCCATGAGCGAGACATCCGAAAGACCCGGCGCCCGCCCCTGGCTTGCGCGGCTGGCGATGCTGCTGCTGATCCTTGCGGGCGGCGGCCTGGTCTGGTGGACCAATCTCTTCCTCACCGAACGTTTCACCGAAACCACCCGGTCGCGGGCCGAGGTGCGGCTGGCGCTCTACTCGGGCAACATCCTGAGCGAATTGCAGCGCAACCAGATCGTGCCGCAACTGCTTGCCCGTGACCCGACGCTGATCGGCGCACTCAATTCGGGCGACTTCTCGCAAAGCTCGATCCGGCTGATCGAATACCGCAACGAGATCGCCGCCGAGAGCCTCCTTCTGATGGATGGAGAGGGTCGGGCGGTGGCCGCCACCGACCGCGCGCTCATCGGCTCGATCCATCGGGCGGAACCTTATTATGTCGAGGCAACCCGTTCAAACGACACGGTTTTCACCACATCTGTGCTGGAATCGGGAGCCCGGATCTTTGCCTATTCCCGGCGCATCGAATTGCAGGGCGCGCTCATTGGCGTGATCATGGTCGAGGTCGATCTGAAGAAATTCGAAACCTCCTGGGCGGGCTTCACCGATGCGGTGATCGTGGCCGACAGCGAGGCGCAGATCATCCTGTCGACCGAGGCGCGCTGGCGCGGGCTGACCGAGGAGGAGGCGCTTGAAGTCCGCCCGGCGGAATCGGCCATCGAACGCGCCTTCCAGGCCACCGCCCGCTGGGGGGCCGTGCCGGCCGACGCCTATCTGCAGGGCGAGGCGCTGATGCGGCAGGAGGCGCGGATCGGGTTCCAGGGCTGGCGCATCACCTCCTTCACCACCTATGCCGGCGTGCGCGAGCGGGTGAATGCGGTGCTGGCGCTCGAGATCATGGGGATCGCGATTCTCATGGCGCTGGTTTTCTACTTCGCCAGCCGCAAGGCCACGTCGCGGCTGCGGTTCTTCCAGCGGGAATCGGCTGAACTTCGCCAGCTGAACCAGGCGCTGCAGCGGGAAATCGCCGAACGTCAGAAGGCCGAAAGGCACCTGGAAGTGGCCGAACAGACCCTGCAGCAATCCTCCAAACTGGCCGCCCTTGGCGAGATGTCGGCCGCCGTCAGTCACGAACTGAACCAGCCGCTTGCGGCGATGAAAACCTATCTCGCGGGCGCCAAGCTTCTGTTGCAGCGCCGCCGCCCCGACGAGGCGCTGTCGTCGTTCCAGCGGATCGACGATCTGATCGAACGGATGGGGGCGATCACCCGTCAGTTGAAATCCTACGCGCGCAAGGGCGGCACCGCCTTCGAGCCCATAGATGCAAGGAAAAGCGTGTCTTCCGCGCTCTCGATGATGGAGCCGCAGCTGCGTCGGGGTGACATCGAGATCGACGCCTCGCTGCCCCGCGATCCGGTGATCATCGAGGCCGACCGCATCCGCCTCGAACAGGTGCTGGTGAACCTCCTGCGCAACGCGCTCGACGCCACCAAGGCGACGCCCGATCCGAAGGTGAAACTGCTGCTCACCATGGGCGACGAGGTGCGGATCACCGTGCGCGACAACGGTTCCGGGATCGAGGATCTCGAAAATCTCTTCGAGCCGTTCTATACTACCAAGGCACCGGGCGACGGGGTCGGACTGGGGCTTGCCATTTCCTCCGGTATCGTCAACGACCTTGGCGGCCGACTGACGGCCCGCAACGGAAGCGAGGGCGGGGCGGTGTTTGAAATTACCTTGCCGCTGCCCGGCAATCGCACCGAGGCGGCGGAATAGAAGAGGAAGACGACCATGAGCCAGTCCATGAAAGTTGCCATCGTCGATGACGAGCAGGACATGCGCCAGTCGATCAGCCAGTGGTTGGCCCTGTCGGGCTTCGAGACCGAAACCTATGGCTCGGCCGAGGAGGCGCTGAAGGCGCTGACCCCGGATTTCCCGGGCGTCGTGGTCTCCGATATCAAGATGCCCGGCATGGACGGGATGGGGTTCCTAAAACGTCTGATGAGCGTCGACAGCGCGCTGCCCGTCATCATGATCACCGGCCATGGCGACGTGCCGATGGCGGTGGAGGCGATGCAGGTCGGCGCCTTCGATTTCCTCGAAAAGCCGTTCAACCCGGACAAGATGACCGAACTGGCCAAACGGGCCGCCAATGCCCGCCGCCTGACACTCGACAACCGCGCCCTGCGCCGCGAGCTGTCCGATGGCACCGGCCTGATGCAGAAGCTGATCGGCGCCTCGCCGGTGATGGAGCGGCTGCGCGAAGACATTCTCGATCTCGGCCAGGCCGACGGCCATGTGCTGATTGAGGGCGAAACCGGCACCGGCAAGACCCTGGTGGCGCACGCGCTCCATGCGGTGGGCGCCAAGGCCGGCAAGAAATTCGTGCTCTTTTCCTGCGCCGCCCATGACGAGGCGACCCTGGCGACCCGGCTTTTCGGTCCGATGGAGGAGGGCGGGCAATTGCCGCTTCTGGAAGAGGCGCGCGGCGGCACGCTGGTGCTGGAGGATATTGAGGCGCTGCCGCAGCCGTTGCAGGCGCGGCTTCTGTCGTGGATGAACGACCACGGCACCCCGGCGGAAACCCGGATCGTGGCGATCTGCAACCTGCAGGAAGCGGGCCGCACCTGCGAAGACGCCCTGCGCCCGGATCTGTTCTACCGTCTGGCGGCGATGAAGATCACCCTGCCGCCCCTGCGCCAGCGCGGCGAGGACATCCTGATGCTGTTCCAGCAATTCTCGGATCAATATGCCGATGAATATGGTTGCGAAACCCCTGAGGTTTCGGCCCAGGAAGCCGCCCAATTGCTGCAGGCCCCCTGGCCGGGCAATATCCGTCAGCTGATCAACATCGCCGAACGCGCGGTGCTGCAATCGCGCCGTGGCTCGGGCACCATCGCGTCCTTGCTGATGGCCGATAACGAGGAAGCCGCCGACATGACGGTGACCACCGAGGGCAAGCCCTTGAAGGAATATGTCGAAGCCTTCGAGCGGATGCTGATCGACAACACCATGCGCCGCCATCGCGGCTCCATCGTCAATGTGATGGACGAGCTTTGCCTGCCGCGCCGGACCCTCAATGAAAAGATGGCGAAATACGGCCTCCAGCGCTCGGATTATCTCTGAGCGCGGGACGCGTATTTGCACAAAGGGTGAAAGACCACGCAAGATGAGCCAGACGGCGCGCCCGGTCGCGGCGCTTTTCGACATGGACGGGCTGCTGCTCGACACCGAGCGGCTCGGTCTGGCGGTCAACCGGGATCTGATGGTGCGCCATGGGGTGGACGAGGATCTGGCCGGGCGGATCGCCATGGAGGCCATCGGCACCGCCTCGGCCCGCACCTATGCGCGGATCGCTGAGGTGGTGCCCGGTCTGGACGTGGCCGCCTTTGACGCCGAATGGCGCGCCCGGGTCGATGCGGCGATGGCTGAAAACGTCCCGCTCAGACCCACGGTCGGGGAGGTCTTGCAGGCGCTGGCCGACCGCGATGTGCCGATGGCGGTGGTCACTACCACCCGGACCGAACGCGCCCGGCATCATCTGGAGGTGGCAGGGCTCGCGCCGTTCTTCCGTGACGTGATCGGCTTTGGCCGCTATGCCGCCGCCAAGCCTGATCCCGCGCCCTATCTCACCGGCGCAGAGGTGCTGGGGCTCGACCCGGCGCGCTGCGCCGCCTTCGAAGACAGCGACACCGGCGTGACTGCCGCCCGTGCTGCCGGTTGCCCGACCTGGCAGGTGCCCGATCTGCGCCCGGCGGGAAAGCCGTTTCCCGATCTGGGGCAGGGGCAGGCGGCGACCCTTCTTGATGCGGTCAGGGCGGTGGGTCTCCTGAGCTGAGGGCTCAGCCTTCCGCGACCCGGTAGCGCCCGCCCGACACGGTGATGTCCGGCGGCAGGCCCGTGGCCTCGAACGCGTCATATCCCCGTTTCAGATCCGACCAGAACCCGTGCCAGCGATGACCCGTCTCCTGCGCCAGCCGCGCCTCGGTCATCCGGAAGGGAAAGGCGTGGACCGGCACCGCCGCCTGTCCGCCCCGGAGCGCCGCCTCCACCAGCAGATAGATCTCCTCGATCTTTTTGTCGGTCATGGCGTAGCAGCCGATCGAGGCGCAGGCGCCATGGACCATCAGGAAACTGCCGGTGCGGCCATGGGCCCGGTCAAACGCGTTGGGAAAGCCGAGATTGAACGACAAATGAAAGCGGCTCTGCGGATTGAGCGCGTTTCTGCCGACCTGATAGAAGCCTTCGGGTGATTGCCGGTCGCCTTCTTTCAGCTTCGGGCCCAGCCCGCCGGAAAAGTTGCAGATGTCATAGCGGCGGAAAAGCGCAAACCGCGCCCCGTCCCGCACCCAAAGTTCCAGCACCGCCTCTTCCTTGAAGATCCGCAGATGCACCGGCGCCCCGAACGCGAGCCCCTTGCGGGCCAGATCGCGGGTCAGCACCGGCGTCAGGCGGGTGCGGATTTCCGCAATGTCTCTGGGCCCTTGCCGCCGGGTGTCCTGCGCCAGATAGGCAAGAACCGCCAGTAGGGCGACCAGGGCAAAGGTAAAGAGCGCCGAGAGCTTTTTCATGGGCGCCAGAATGACCCCCGCCGCGCCCGCCTTCAAGCGGCTGCATGCCGCGCGCGGGCCGGCGGGTGGAATTAGGGCAATTTCAAGATTTGCAAATTCCCCATTGTAATTTCTTCCCCCGCGCCCTTATGTTGTCTGCAAGGAGTGCCGGTCTTCCCAGGGAAACCGATCCCTCCCCAAAAAGTTTCGCCGTTCCAGTCTGTTAACCATTCCACTTTGGACGACCGGTCCGGCTCATCAGGCCAAATGGCCTATCTTGGAATTGCCCGGGCGGGCAAAAACGCTTTTGCCCCCGGGCCTTGAACGGGCACCCATCAGAGGTGTCGGAGAAGAACCGCGATGACGCGCGCGTGGCATATCAATCGGGCAACCCCGTCTCTGACGGGGCCTTTTGCCGTTGGCCAGCCGTGTCTCTTCGCCCCAATCAACAGCCGCTTCCACTCCCTTGCCCCACCCGGGCCGGGGTTGAGGCCGCTGAGAAAGCAAACATGTCCAAAAAGATGCTCATCGACGCCACCCATGCGGAGGAGACCCGCGTGGTGGTGGTCGACGGAAACAAGGTCGAAGAATTCGACTTTGAATCGGAAAACAAGCGCCAGCTCTCCGGCAATATCTATCTCGCCAAGGTAACGCGGGTAGAACCCTCGCTGCAGGCGGCCTTTGTCGATTATGGCGGCAACCGCCACGGCTTCCTGGCGTTTTCGGAAATCCACCCGGATTACTACCAGATCCCGGTCGCCGACCGCGAAGCGCTGATCGCCGAGGAAATGGCCATCGCCGAGGCGGAAGCCGCCGCCGAGGAAGAAGAAAAACCCAAACGCCGCCGTCGCCGCAGCAAGCCCAAGGCCGAAGCGACCGTGAGCGAGGATGAAACCGTTTCGAAAGAGGCGGAGGCGCCCGCTGAGGGCGACGCTCCCAGCGAGGGTGACGCCCCCGCTGAAGGTGAGGCCACGGCTGTGGCCGAAGCACCCGCCGAGGCCGAAGCGGCCCCTGCGGAAGACACCGCCGCCGAGGACACCCCGGCAGAGGCGGCAGATAGCCCGGCCTCGATCCCCGGCATGGATGTGGTCGATCTCGATGACGACGCCGCCTCCGACGACGACAGTGAGGACGCGCCTTATGTGGCCGCCGATCACGCCTCGGAAACCGATGCCAGCATCGAAGCCGTGGCCGACGACGACACGACCGAGGAAATCCGCCGTCCGCGCCGCCAGCGCACCAAGCGCTACAAGATCCAGGAAGTGATCAAGGTCCGCCAGATCCTTCTGGTGCAGGTGGTCAAGGAAGAGCGCGGCAACAAGGGCGCCGCCCTCACGACCTATCTCAGCCTTGCAGGCCGCTATTGCGTCCTGATGCCCAACACCGCCCGCGGTGGCGGCATCTCCCGCAAGATCACCAACGCCACCGACCGCAAGAAGCTGAAGGCCATCGCCGGTGAGATCGACGTGCCCAAGGGCGCCGGTCTCATCGTCCGCACCGCCGGCGCCAAGCGGACGAAATCCGAGATCAAGCGCGACTACGAATATCTCCAGCGGCTCTGGGAACAGATCCGCGAACTCACGCTGCAATCCATCGCGCCCGCCAAGATCTATGAAGAAGGCAACCTGATCAAACGCTCGATCCGCGATCTCTACAGCCGCGAGATCGAAGAGGTTCTGGTCGAAGGCGAGGAAGGCTTCCGCACCGCCAAGGACTTCATGAAAATGATCATGCCGTCCCACGCCAAGAACGTGAAACACTACACCGAGCCGATGCCGCTTTTCGCCCGCTATCAGGTGGAAAGCTACCTGGGCGGCATGTTCAACCCGACCGTGCAGTTGAAATCCGGCGGCTATATCGTCATCGGCGTGACCGAGGCGTTGGTGGCCATCGACGTGAACTCCGGCAAGGCGACCAAGGAAGGCTCGATCGAAGACACCGCGCTCAAGACCAACCTGGAAGCGGCAGAAGAGGTGGCGCGCCAGCTCCGCCTGCGCGACCTGGCCGGTCTGATCGTAATCGACTTCATCGACATGGAAGAGCGCCGCAACAATTCGGCCGTCGAAAAACGCTTCAAGGACAAGCTCAAGACCGACCGCGCCCGCATCCAGGTGGGCCGGATCTCGGGCTTTGGTCTGATGGAAATGTCGCGCCAGCGTCTGCGTCCGGGCATGCTTGAGGCCACGACCCAGCCGTGCCCGTCCTGCCACGGCACCGGCCTGATCCGCTCTGACGACAGCGTCGGCCTGACCATCCTGCGCCAGCTGGAAGAGGAAGGCGTGCGCCGCCGCTCCCGCGAGGTGCTGGTCAAGGCGCCGGTGTCGATCATCAATTTCCTGATCAACATGAAACGCGAACATATCGCTCAGATCGAAGCGCGCTACGGCATGGCGATCCGCCTCGAGGCCGACCCCTATCTGGTCTCGCCCGATTTCTCGATCGAGAAGTTCAAGACCGCCACCCGCCGGGTCGAGCAGACCGCCCCGGTGGTCTCGGTCGATGCCTCTCTGATGGCCGAAATCGAAGAGGATCTGGCCGAGGAAGAAGCCGCCGAACAGGAGACGCCCGAAGCGTCCGAGGGCGAGGAGCAGCCGAAGAAGAAGCGCCGTCGCCGTCGTCGTCGTCGTGGCAAGGGCGGGGCCGAAGGTCAGGGCGAAGACGGTCAGGAGACCTCGCAGGACGCCGCAGCCGAAGGCGATGCGGTGTCGGAAGACGCAGCACCCGAAGCTGACGCCGCCCCCGAGGCATCGGAAGAGGCCACCGAGGAGAAGCCGAAGCGCCGTCGCCGGAGCCGCAAGAAGAAGGACGAAACCCCGGCAGAGGGCGCCGAAGATGCGGTGGCAGAACCCGCACCCGAGGCGGTCGAGCCTGCGGCGGAAGCCGAAGCCGAAGCGCCTGTGGCCGAAGAAAAGCCCAAGCGTCGCCGGACCCGCAAGAAGAAGGAAGCGCCCGTCGAGGAGGCCGCTGAGACCCCTGTGGCCGAAGAAACCCCCGCTCCGGTGGTGGAAGAGGCGCCCGCAGAGCCGGTCGTGGCGGAAGAGGCCCCGGCAGAACCTGCGCCCGAGCCTGCCCCCGAACCGGTGGCCGAGCCGACAGCTGCGCCCGAGCCCGAACCGACCCCGGAACCCGCACTGGCCGAAGCCGCCCCGGAACCTGCCGCCGAGCAGGAACCCGAGGCGCCCAAACCGCGCCGTCGCGGCTGGTGGTCCATGGGTCGCTGATCGGCCCGGATGTCAGAACAGAATGCAAAAGGCCGGGTTCGTCCCGGCCTTTTTCATCGGCGGCTTACCGGGGCAGGGGAGAGACCGTGTATCCGGCCCGTTCCAGTGCCCGGAGCACGCCGCTTTCGCCCGAAAGATGGGCCGCGCCCACTGCCAGCACCACGTCTTGGCCTTCGACCAGCCGGGCGATCTTCGGCTCCCACTGCCGGTTGCGGTCGATCAGCAGGCTCTGGTTCACCTCTTCGAACAAGGCGGCCCCGTCGGCAATGCCCGCCGCCTCCACCTGGATCCGGCCATATTCCCAGGCCGCCCGCACCTGGCCGTCGAAATAGGCCTCGATCACCGTCGAGGTGGCGGCGGGATCGGCCTGCAATTGCAGATTGACCCGCAGCCCGTCGAGTTGCTTTTCCAGCGGCTCATCTGAAAAGAGCCGCAGCACCGCCTCCAGATCATCGAGCGTAGCCAGCGTCGTGCCCCTTGCCTCGGCAATCTCTTCAAGCTGCCGGTCCAGCCCCTTGCCGCCGGCCTGCATCGCCTGCACCGCGCAGGGCGGCACCGCCAGGGTCATGGACAGATACCAGGGCTGGAACTGGGCGGCGAAAAAGGCCGGAATGCCCATGGCGGTCAGCCGTTCGGCAATCTGGCCCCAGGCCTCTTCGCCCAGCAGATCGATCAGCGTCGGGCCTTCGGTGATAAAGAACATGTCCGGGCGTTCGGCCACCAGTTGCGGCAAGCCCGCCTCGTCGCCCATGGACGCTTCCAGAATCAGCAGATCGGCCGCGTCCAGCGCCGGGCGGACGGCGGCCACATACTCCGACAGGCGCGGATCGGGCAGGTGGATCGTGCCGATCACGGTCACGGTGGAGCCCGGTTTCTCCGCCAGCCACAGATTGCCCTCGGGATAGACATGGGGCGCGACCAGCCCGTCAAGCCGCGCGCGCTCCGCCCCGGAAAGGCTGTCGAGCAGGTTCTCGGTGCCACAGGCCTGGGCCAGCAGCGACCCCGGCAACAGCAGGGCAATACAGGTGAAAATCGCGCGGATCATTGTCAGCCTCCCATCGAGCCCGATCTTTCTGCAGCGATTCCGTGGCAGAAAAAAGGCAAAGCCATCGGCCGGGAAAAACACCGAAAACCGGTGCAAATCTGCAGAAATTTGCCTTCACGCGCGGTTGACAGCCCCGTGAGCCTTCCCTATCTCCATGCCGTTAGCACTCACATTGATTGAGTGCTAATTCAGGGAAAACGAACAGAGGATTGTTCAAAATGGCATTCACTCCGCTTCACGACCGCGTCGTCGTGCGCCGCCTCGAAAGCGAAGAAAAGACCTCCGGTGGTCTGATCATCCCCGACAGCGCCAAGGAAAAGCCTGCTGAGGGCAAAGTTGTGGCCGTTGGCGCTGGTGCGCGTGACGAAGACGGCGAACGCATCGCCATGGACGTCAAGAAGGGCGACAAGATCCTCTTCGGCAAATGGTCGGGCACCGAAATCACGCTCGACGGCGAAGAGCTGCTGATCATGAAAGAAAGCGACATCCTGGGCATCATCGCCTGATCTCGCCTCTCTCAAACCTAAACGCTTTCAAGGAGTAGCAACATGGCTGCTAAAGACGTCAAATTCGATACCGACGCCCGCAACCGCATGCTGAACGGCGTCAACACGCTGGCAGATGCCG
Organism: Silicimonas sp.; assembly: GCA_025800205.1. GTDB lineage: Bacteria > Pseudomonadota > Alphaproteobacteria > Rhodobacterales > Rhodobacteraceae > CALKXV01. Next base: position 36,546 of record JAOXSD010000142.1, read on the forward strand.
TCAAAGTCACCTTGGGCCCCAAAGGCCGCAACGTGGTGCTCGACAAATCCTTCGGCGCCCCGCGCATCACCAAGGACGGTGTGTCGGTCGCCAAGGAAATCGAACTGGAAGACAAGTTCGAAAACATGGGCGCGCAGATGGTGAAAGAAGTCGCCAGCCGCACCAATGACGAAGCCGGCGACGGCACCACCACCGCGACGGTTCTGGCCCAGGCCATCGTCAAGGAAGGCATGAAGTCGGTTGCCGCCGGCATGAACCCGATGGACCTCAAGCGCGGCATCGATCTCGCTGTCGGTGAAGTGGTTGCGGCCATCGCCAAAGCCTCGCGCAAGGTGAAAGACTCGGGCGAAGTCGCTCAGGTCGGCACCATCTCCGCCAACGGCGAAGCCGAAATCGGCGGCCAGATCGCGGATGCGATGCAGAAGGTCGGCAATGACGGCGTGATCACCGTCGAGGAAAACAAGGGTCTCGAGACCGAAACCGAAGTCGTCGAAGGCATGCAGTTCGACCGCGGTTACCTCTCGCCCTACTTCGTCACCAACCCTGACAAGATGACCACCGAGCTGGAAGATGCGCTGATCCTGCTGCACGAAAAGAAACTTTCGTCGCTGCAGCCGATGGTGCCGCTGCTTGAATCGGTGATCCAGTCGCAGAAGCCGCTGATCATCATCGCCGAAGACGTGGAAGGCGAAGCGCTGGCCACCCTCGTGGTCAACAAACTGCGCGGCGGTCTGAAAATCGCAGCCGTCAAGGCACCGGGCTTCGGCGATCGCCGCAAGGCCATGCTGCAGGACATCGCGATCCTCACCGGCGGCCAGGTGATCTCGGAAGACCTGGGCATGAAGCTCGAAAACGTGACCATGAACATGCTCGGCACCGCCAAGCGCGTTTCGATCACCAAAGACGAAACCACCATCGTCGACGGCGCTGGCAAGAAAAAAGAGATCGCCGCCCGCGTGGCTCAGATCCGCGGCCAGATCGAGGAAACCTCCTCGGACTACGACCGTGAAAAGCTGCAGGAACGCGTCGCCAAACTGGCCGGCGGTGTGGCTGTCATCCGCGTTGGCGGCATGACCGAAGTGGAAGTGAAAGAGCGCAAGGACCGTGTGGACGATGCTCTGAACGCGACCCGTGCAGCTGTGCAGGAAGGCATCGTCGTTGGCGGCGGTGTGGCTCTGGTGCAGGCCGGCAAGAAACTGGCCAAACTGGTGGGCGACAATTCCGACCAGAACGCCGGGATCGCCATCGTCAGCCGTGCGCTGGAAGCGCCGCTGCGTCAGATCGCCGAAAACGCCGGTGTCGACGGCGCTGTGGTGGCAGGCAAGGTGCGCGAATCGAAGGACAATTCCTTCGGCTTCAACGCCCAGACCGAAGAATACGGTGACCTGTTCAAGTTCGGCGTGATCGACCCCGCAAAGGTCGTCCGCACCGCGCTGGAAGACGCAGCCTCCATCGCCGGTCTGCTGATCACCACCGAAGCCATGGTCGCTGACAAGCCTGCCAAAGAGGGTGCTGCACCCGCCGGCGGCATGCCCGACATGGGCGGCATGGGCGGCATGATGTAATCACCGCTTGGTGTGAGATTTTGGGAAGGGCGTCCGTTTGGGCGCCCTTTTCGTTTGGGAGATCAGGGCAGCAGCAACCGCAACCCCGCGCTGCCCAGCAACAATCCATAGCCCAGCCACAGGCAGGCTTCGTGCCACCAGCGCCAGGCTGCCACTTCATCTGATTGTTTTTCCTCGGCAATCTGGCCGACGCGTTCGCGCAGCCTGCTCTGATCCTTGACGGCCAGAGCCTCCTTCAGGCGTTGCAGAAGCCGTTTGTTGCGATTGAGCCGCCAGACCGGGACCGACAGCACCAGAATGCCGAGAAAGGCCAT
>JAOXSD010000145.1 GCA_025800205.1 Silicimonas sp.
TCAGACCGACCCACATCCGCGAGAGGTGAGATGAGCGACGATCCCTATTCCGTCCTCGGCGTCGCCAAAGACGCCAGTGCCGCCGAGATCAAGAAAGCCTATCGGCGCATCGCCAAGGAATGCCACCCGGACCTCAAACCCGGTGATGCCGAGGCCGAGGCCAAGTTTAAAGCCGCCGCCGCTGCTTACGATCTGCTGAAAGACCCCGAAACCCGTGCCCGCTATGACAATGGCGAGATTGACGCTTCGGGTCAGGAGCGCCCTCAACAGCAATATTATCGCGACTATGCCGAGGCCGCCGGAAACCCCTATCGCGGACGGCAGGCGGACCCGGATGACATGTCGGACATCTTCGCCGAATTCATGCGTGGCCGCGGTGGGTTTGGCGGTCAGCGCACACAGGAGTTCCATGCGCCGGGTCACAATCTGAATTACTCGCTACAGATCAGCTTTCTGGATGCCGTGTTTGGGGCCAGCCAGAAACTCACCTTGCCCGATGGCCACCGAATCGAGGTTAAAATCCCGGCGGGTATCACCACGGGCCAGACCATTCGACTGCGAGGCAAGGGTGCTCCGGGCTAT
>JAOXSD010000301.1 GCA_025800205.1 Silicimonas sp.
GTTCCAGACCCGCCAAGGCGACGCTTTCGATGTGCTGACACAACTGGGCGAAGAGGGCGCGCAGTTCGATGTCGTCATATGCGACCCGCCCGCCTTTGCGCCTTCGAAACAAGCCCTCGACGCCGGCCTGCGCGCCTATGAGCGCATCGCACGCCTCGCCGCCCCCCTGGTCAAACCCGGTGGCTATCTGGGCCTCTGCTCCTGCTCTCATGCCGCAGATCTGGGCCGCTTCCGCGACGCTTCGTCCCGCGGGATAGGACGGGCCGGGCGGCAGGCGCAACTGATCCACACTGGCTTTGCTGGACCCGATCATCCGCAGCTGCCACAACTGGCCGAAAGCGGCTACCTCAAAGCCGTATTCTACCGGCTGTGAAGGCGGTTCTGGATACCTGCGTCATCTACCCGACGGTGATGCGAGAGATGCTGTTGGGGGCGGCAAAACTAGGCCATTTCACCCCCATCTGGTCCGCGCGCATCCTCGAAGAATGGGCCCGCGCCGCCCGTAAACTCGGCCCCGAAGGCGAAGCTCAGGCCCGCGCCGAGATCGCCCTGACCCAAGCGCATTGGCCCAAAGCCGAACGCAAGATCGCATCGGGCATCGAACAGCGTCTCTGGCTGCCCGACAAGGCCGATATCCATGTGCTGGCTACAGCCATTGAGACCTCGGCGGATATCATCGTCACCGTCAACGCCAAGGACTTCCCTAGAAATATCCTGTCCGAAGAAGGGCTTGAGCGCCGCGACCCGGACAGCCTGCTCCACAGCTTCTGGCAAACCGACCCCACAGGCATGGCCGAGACCGCCAACACGGTTCTGTCCGAAGCCAACCGCCTGTCCGGCGATCAATGGACCCTGCGCGCGCTCATGAAAAAGGCCCGC
>JAOXSD010000163.1 GCA_025800205.1 Silicimonas sp.
ATAATCTGGTGAACTTCTGGATGGGGGAACGGGGCTTCAAACCCTTCCTCGACAACCTCAAAGCGGGGGAAATCTGATGGCCCACAAACGCAGAGAGATGCTGATCGACCCGCTGGTCGACAACAACCCGATCACGCTCCAGGTGCTGGGCATCTGTTCGGCCCTCGCCGTCACCTCGTCGCTGCAGGTGGCCTTCGTGATGACCCTCGCCGTGACCTTCGTGACCGGCTTTTCATCGATGTTCATCTCGATGATCCGCAACCACATCCCCGGCTCGATCCGGATCATCGTGCAGATGGTCATCATCGCGAGCCTCGTGATCCTCGTCGACCAGATCCTCAAGGCCTATGCCTTCGAAATCTCGAAAACGCTCTCGGTCTTCGTCGGCCTGATCATCACCAACTGCATCGTGATGGGCCGCGCCGAAGCCTTCGCCATGAAGAACCCGCCGTTCGACAGTTTCATCGACGGGATCGGCAATGGCCTGGGCTATGGCGTGATCCTGATGCTGGTCGGCGTGATCCGGGAACTGTTCGGTTCCGGCAGCCTCTTCGGCATCACCATTTTCGAGACGGTGAACAACGGCGGCTGGTATGTCCCCAACGGGCTCCTGCTGCTGCCGCCCTCGGCGTTCTTCATCATCGGTCTGATCATCTGGGCCTTCCGCGCCTGGAAGCCCGAGCAGGTCGAGGAACGTGAATACAAAATCCAGACGGTGGAGTCGCACTGATGGAAGCTTATCTCGCCCTCGCGGTCAAAGCGATCTTTGTCGAGAACCTCGCGCTCTCGTTCTTCCTCGGCATGTGTACCTTCATCGCCGTGTCGAAAAAGATCTCCACCGCCATCGGCCTCGGCATTTCGGTGATGATCGTGCAGTCGATCACCGTGCCCGCCAACAATCTGATCCTGACCTACCTGCTGGCACCCGGCGCGCTGGCCTGGGCCGGGTTCTCGGATGTGGACCTGACCTTCCTTGGCCTGATCTCCTATATCGGCGTCATCGCCGCCCTGGTGCAGATCCTTGAAATGGTGCTCGATAAGTATTTCCCGCCGCTTTACAACGCGCTGGGGGTCTTCCTGCCGCTCATTACCGTGAACTGCGCCATCCTCGGTGGCTCGCTCTTCATGGTCGAGCGTGGTTATGATTTCGGCGAAAGCGTCACTTACGGCATCTCGTCGGGCTTCGGCTGGGCGCTGGCGATCACCGCCATGGCCGGTGTGCGCGAAAAGCTGAAATATTCCGACATTCCGGACGGGCTTCAGGGCCTCGGTATCACCTTCATCACCGCAGGGCTGATGGCCATGGCCTTCATGTCCTTCTCCGGCGTGAAACTCTAAGAGGCGCGGATCATGGAAACTTTTGGTCTCGGCGTCTTTCTCTTCACCATCATCGTTCTGGTGCTGGTGGGCGTCATTCTGGCGGCCCGGTCGCGGCTGGTCTCGACCGGCAACGTCAACATCACAATCAACGGCGAAAAGACGATTTCCGTCCCCGCCGGTGGCAAGCTCTTGCAGACGCTGGCGGAACAGAAACTCTTTGTCCCCTCGGCCTGCGGCGGTGGCGGCACCTGTGCCCAATGCCGGGTGCGCATCCATTCGGGCGGCGGCTCGATCCTGCCCACCGAAGAAAGCCACATCACCAAGCGGGAAGCCTCCTGCGGCGACCGCCTGTCGTGCCAGGTGGCCGTGAAGCAGGACATGGAAGTCGAAGTCCCCGAAGAGGTCTTTGGCGTCAAGAAGTGGGAATGCACCGTTCGGTCGAACGAGAATGTAGCGACCTTCATCAAGAACCTGGTTCTGGAATTGCCCGAGGGCGAGGACGTGGCCTTCCGCGCGGGCGGCTACATCCAGATCGAGGCCCCGGCGCACAAGCTCAAATACACCGAATTCGACGTTCAGGAGGAATATCGCGAGGATTGGGACAAGTTCAATCTGTGGCAGTACGAATCCGATGTGACCGAGCCGATCGAGCGGGCCTATTCCATGGCCAATTACCCCGATGAAAAGGGGCTGATCATGCTCAACGTCCGCGTCGCCTCACCGCCACCGGGCACAGAAGGCATTCCGCCTGGTCAGATGTCGTCCTACATCTTCAACCTGAAGCCAGGCGATAAAGTCACCATTTCGGGCCCGTTCGGCGAGTTTTTCGCCCGGGAAACCGAAAAGGAAATGGTCTTCATCGGCGGCGGTGCCGGTATGGCACCCATGCGCAGCCACATCTTCGACCAGCTCAAGCGGCTCGAAAACCGGGATCGCAAGATCACCTTCTGGTACGGCGCGCGCTCGAAGAAAGAGATGTTCTTTGTCGAGGATTTCGACGAGCTCGCCAAGGAATTCCCCAACTTCACCTGGCACGTGGCGCTCTCGGACGCGCTGCCCGAAGACGATTGGGGCGGCTACACCGGCTTCATCCACAACGTGCTGCACGACGAATACCTCAAGGACCACCCCGCACCCGAGGATTGCGAATATTACATGTGTGGGCCCCCGATCATGAACTCCTCCGTGATCAACATGCTCCTTGAACTGGGCGTTGATCGCGAAGACATCATGCTCGACGATTTCGGCGGGTAACGAAAAAAGGCCCCGGATTTCCGGGGCCTTATTCTTGTCAGTCCGGCGTGTAGACCTGCGCCTCTAGCTTGTGATCCGGATCCAGCGACGGGATCGCCGAGAGAAGCGAGCGCGTATAGGCATGCCCCGGGTTGGCAAACAGCTCACGCGTCGGCGCCTGTTCCATGATCACCCCGTGATACATCACCGCCACATGGTCGCAGACATGGGCGACGACCGACAGGTCGTGGCTGATGAAGAGAAGCGTCAGGTCCAGCTCTTCCTGCAGGCTTTTCAGCAGGTTGAGGATGTCGGCCTGGATGGATACGTCGAGGGCGGCGACGGCCTCGTCGGCGATGACAAATTTCGGCCGACAGACCAGCGCGCGGGCAATGGAAATCCGCTGCCTCTGCCCCCCCGAAAAAGCATGGGGGAAGCGACGGAGGTGTTCGAGGTTGAGACGGCATTTCGCCGCGATCTCGCGCACCCTTTCGTCGGTTTCCTCGCGCGATTTCGTGAGCCCCATCACCTCCAGCGGTTCGGCGATAATGTCGCGCACGGTCATGCGCGGGGAAAGCGCCGCATAGGGATCCTGAAAGATCAACTGGGCCCGGGAGCGGTAATCCTTCAGCTCGGATTTCGTCAGGTTTCCCACATCATAGGACACCTCGCCATCATCATAGCGGATCGAGCCGCCGGAAATGGGGGCCGCCCGCAGAATCGACCGGCCAAGCGTCGTCTTGCCCGACCCGCTTTCGCCGACGAGGCCGAAAAACGCCCCCTTCTCGATCTTCAGACTGACCTGATCGACGGCCTTCAGCACCGGCGCCTTGCCGAGGAAGGACTTGCCCAGCGGGAAGTGGATCGACAGATCGTCGATGGAGATGATCGGGTTCATTGGGGCACATCCTCCGGGAACAGGGCGGCGAAATGGCCGGGCGAGACTTCGATCAATGGCGGGCGTTCGCGTTCATAGCGCGACCCCGGTTCAAGTTCGGGATTGCGGGTGTGAAACACACAGCCGGAGGGCCGTTCCAGCGGCGACGGAATGTCGCCCGGGATCGGCATCAGCGGTGCGTCCAGATCCTCCAGCTTCGGCAGCGCATTGATCAATCCACGGGTATAGGCATGGGCGGGCGTGCGGATCACATCCCGCACCGGGCCGCTTTCCAAAATCCGGCCCAGATACATCACATTCACCCGGTCAGCAGTCTGGGCAACGACGCCCAGATCGTGGGTGATGAAGATGATCCCCATGCCGAATTCCGCCACAAGATCCTTCATCAGATCAATGACTTGTGCCTGAATGGTCACATCGAGCGCGGTGGTCGGCTCATCCGCAATCAAAAGCGCGGGCTTCGTGGACAGCGCCATGGCGATCATCGCCCGCTGGCGCATCCCGCCCGAAAGTTCGAATGCATATTGATCGAACCGTTTCGCCGGTTCCTTGATCCCCACCCTGTCGAGCATTTCGACCGAAATCGCCTTGGCCTGCTTCTTGTTCATGTCCGAATGGAGAAGCAATTGCTCGACCATCTGCTTGCCGATGGTGATCGCGGGCGCGAAAGACGCCATCGGCTCCTGGAAGATCATCGAGATCGCCCCGCCGCGCACCACGTTCAACTCCTTCGGCGTGCGCAGGGACAGCACGTCGACCTCGCCACTGTCCGAATGCAGCGTGATCTTCGACTCGGGCGTATAGACCGCGTTCTTGGAATTCAGATGCATCAGCGCCTTGGCGGTCACCGATTTGCCCGACCCGCTTTCGCCGACGAGGCCGAGGATCTCGCCCTTTTTCAGCGAAAAGGACACATCATCGACCGCCGTGATCAGCCCCTCATCGGTGCGGAATTTCAGCGTCAGGTTTTCAACGTCGATCAGCGAACTCACTTGTTTGCCTCCGAATAGGGGTCGGCGGCATCCCGAAGCCCGTCACCGACAAAGACGAAGGCCATGACCAGCGCGATGAAGAAGAACACCGGGATGAAGTACCATTGATAGTTAAGCATCACGTCCGCAGACGTTGCTTTTTGCAACATAACGCCCAGCGACGAGACCGGGTCTTTCAGCCCGAGGCCAATGAAGGAAAGTGCTGTTTCCGACAGCACCATGTAGGGAAAGGAAATCACCAGATCGACGATGATATAGCTGGTGAAACTGGGCAGCAGATGTCGGCGGATCACGTGGCTGGGCGAGGCGCCCGAAAGCTGGGCGGCCAGCACATATTCCTGATTGCGCTCGGTCAGAAGGTGGGTCCGGATGCGGCGTGCCAGCGTCGGCCAGCCGATGAACCCGAGGATGATCGAGATATAGAAGAACCGCGCCTCGGCCGACATTTCGGGTGGCATGAAGGCCGCCACCGCCATGAACAAGGGAATCGCCGGCACGGTTCGGACCGCGTCGGTGATCATCTGTATCACCGAGTCGATCCAGCCCCCGTAATAGCCCGATATGCCCCCAATGATCAGCGCCAGCACAAAGGCGATGAAGACGCCGATCGTGCCCACCTGAAGCGAGGTCCAGATCGCGTGCAGGGTGCGCGAGAAGATATCCTG
>JAOXSD010000200.1 GCA_025800205.1 Silicimonas sp.
TTTTCGGCGGCGTTCCAGACCCGGTCATTGGCCCCCGGCTTGGCGAAATGGTCGCCACCGCCGGACCCTGTCGCGCGCTCGGCCTCGATGATGCGGGCAAAGATGTCGGAGGCGGCGTCGACCATGGCGGTATCTTCCATCCCGTTCTTGATGACAATGACGCCCGGCCCGTGATCGAAAACGGCGTTCCATTCCGACAAAAGGTCTTGCGGGGCCTCTGCTTCGCGCCGCACGCGGACCCCGTCATAAAGCGGAATATTGCCCGCGATTTCGGCCGCGAAGGGCCAGTCAGCGGCTTGGGTTTCCACCTCTACCGCTTCGCGGAAAGCGTTGAAATCGCCTGCGGTTTCGTCCAGCCAGACACGCTTGCGGCGGGCCTCGGTGATGTTTGGTGCGTCCATGTCTCGTCCTCCCTCGGGACCAGAGATTAGGGCCAAGCGCGGGGCGATTTGACTGGAAAACACCTCAAAAACACCTCAGAATGTGGCATGAGCTATCCGTTCCCGATGAAGGAAATTGCCTTTCAGGCCGGTCTCAGCCTCGCCACGATCGACCGAGTGCTGAATGACCGCCCCGGCGTGCGGGCGACCACGAAGGCCCGGGTCGCGGCGGCCTTGCGCGAACTGGAGCGGCAATATGGGGCCTCGGGCCTCGCCGGGCGGCGGGTGTCTTTCGATGTGGTGATCGAAGCGCCGGAGCGGTTCAGCCGCGCTGTGCGCCGGGCCTTCGAGGCGGAATTGCCGTTGCTGCGCCCGGCCAATGTCACCTTGCGGTTTCATCTGACTGAGCGGTGGGAGGAAGCCGACCTCTGCCACCTCCTCGCGCTCATCCGGCGGCGGGGCAGTCACGGGGTGATCCTGAAGGCACCGGCAAGCCCCGCCATCGGGTCGGCGGCGGAGCGGCTGCATTCGTCCGGCATCCCGGTCTGCACTTTCGTCACCGATCAGGCGGGGGCGGCGCGCACGGCCTATATCGGCATCGACAACCGCAAGGCGGGTGCCACGGCGGCGGGGCTGATGGCGCCGATGTTGGCAGGCACGGATGCGGAGGTGCTGATCACGCTTTCAAGCGCCCGGTTCTCGGGCGAGGCGGAGCGCGCGGACGGGTTCGAAGCGGAGATGTCCGCGCTCGCGCCCGGGCGGGCCGTGCACCGGGTGGCAGAAGGCATGGGGCTTGATCCCGGCACCGCCGCACTGGTCGAGGCGCAACTGGCCGCCCACCCGGGCATTGGCGCGGTATATTCCGTGGGCGGGGCGAACCGGGCGGTGCTGGCGGCTTTCGAGGCCGCAGGTCGCCCCTGCCGGGTCTTTGCGGGGCATGATCTGGACCGGGCCAACCGGGATCTTCTGGGGGCGCGCAAGCTGACCTTCGTGATCGACCATGATCTGCGGCAGGATGCACGGCAGGCGTTTCAGACGCTTCTGGCCCATCACCGGATGCTGCCCGAGGCTGAGGCCCCGACGCCCTCGCGCTTTACTGTGGTGACACCGCAAAGCCTCTGACAGTTCCCGCTTTCTCCCACCCCGCCAAGATGCTAGCGACGTGCCATGTGGGAGATCTTTCTGAAAACCCTGCCCTTCTTTGCGCTGATCGGTCTGGGGTACTGGGCCGGACGCACGCGGTTTTTCACCGAAGAGGCCACCGCCTATCTCACAAAGTTCGTCTTCTACTTCGCGCTTTCCGCGATGATCTTCCGCTTTGCCGCGACGCTGGAACTGGCCGATGTGCTGGACTGGACCTTCGTCACCGCCTATCTGGCCGCGACCCTGACGGTTTATCTCTTCGCCGCTGCCGTCGCCATGATCCGTCGGGTGCCGGTGGCGGAAGCCGCCGTAGAGGCCCAATGCGCGGTGATCGGCAATATCGGCTTTCTGGGCATTCCCATGCTGGCACTGCTCCTCGGCCCCGGCGCGGTCGCCCCGATCATCATGATGTTGGCGGTGGATCTGATCGTCTTTTCCTCGCTGATCGTGATCCTGATCACCGGATCGCGGAACCGTGGGTTTTCGATCTCGATCCTCGGCACGGTGCTGATGGGACTGCTGAAAAATCCGATGATCATGTCGATTGCGCTGGGTCTGATCTGGTCGTCCTTCGCCCTGCCCATGCCCGCGCCGGCCGATGAGTTCCTCAAGCTTTTGGGCGCGGCGGCCACCCCCGGCGCGCTCTTCGCCATCGGGGCGTCGCTGGCCTCGAAATCCGCGGAGCGGTTGTCGGTGGCGATCTGGCTTTCGGTGCTGAAACTCTTCGTCCACCCGGCGGCCATCGCGGTTGCTGCGCTTGTGATCTGGCCGGTCGAACCTTTTGCGGCCAAGGTGATGATCGCCTCTGCGTCCCTGCCAGTGGCCGGCAATATCTTCATTCTGGCCCAGCATTACGGGGTGGCACCGACGCGGGTGTCGGCCTCGATTCTGGTTTCCACAACCCTATCGGTGGTGACGGTCGCGGCCGTCATCGCCTGGCTTGAGAGCTTCTGAGGAGGACCCATGGACACGATCAGCGAAAACAGATGCTTCGGCGGCACGCAGGGCGTCTACAGCCATGCCAGCAAGGCGACGGGCACCGACATGACCTTTGGGCTGTTCCTGCCCGAAGAGGCCGCGAACGGTCCGGTGCCGCTTTTGTGGTATCTCTCGGGGCTCACCTGCACCCATGAAAACGCCATGACCAAGGCGGGCGCCCAGGCCTGGGCCGCCGCTGAAGGGATCGCGATTGTCTTCCCCGACACCTCGCCCCGGGGCGACGGCGTGGCCGATGACGACGCCTATGATCTGGGTCAGGGGGCGGGGTTTTATCTGAACGCAACCGAGGCGCCCTGGGCTGAGCATTTCCAGATGGAACGCTACATTCTCGAAGACCTGAGCGATCTTCTCTTCTCCGAATTCCCGCTCGATGCGGACCGGCAGGGGATCACCGGCCATTCCATGGGCGGCCACGGGGCGCTGACGCTGGCGGCCAAGTCCCCGGGTCGGTTCCGTTCGGTCTCGGCCTTTGCGCCGATCTGCAATCCGACGGCAGAGGCCTGGGGCCAGAAGCAATTCGAAGCCTATCTGGGCTCGGTCGAGGCGGGCCGCACCCATGATGCGACCTTGCTGGTGGAGACGGGCGCGCTTGATGGCGTCCCACTTCTGATCGACACCGGGACCGACGACCAGTTCGGGGATTTCCTGAAAACCGAAGCGCTGGCGGCAGCGGTCGCAAAACGCCGATTGGAAGCGACGATCCGGCTGCAGAAAGGCTATGACCACAGCTATTTCTTCGTGTCTTCCTTCATGGAGGATCACGTGGCCTTCCATGCGGAGGCGCTCTGGGCGTGATCTATGTGGATGCGGATGCCTGCCCGGTGAAGGCGGAGGTGGAAAGCGTCGCCACGCGGCGGCGCGTTCCGGTCACGCTGGTCTCGAACGGCGGCATCCGCCCCTCCCCCAACCCGCTGATCGAGAGCGTCTATGTGAGCGAAGGCGCGGATGAAGCGGACAAATGGATCGCAGACCGCGCGGGCCCGGGCGACGTGGTGATCACCGGGGATGTTCCGCTGGCGGCGAAATGCGTCGAAGCGGGGGCGAAGGTGCTCAAACCCAATGGCGAGGCGCTGACGCCCCGCAATATCGGCGAAACCCTCGCCATGCGCGATCTCGCCGCCGATCTGCGCGCCGCCGATCCGTTCCGGCAAGGGGGTGGCCGGGCCTTTTCCAAAGCCGACCGGTCGCGCTTCCTCTCGGCCCTCGACCGGGCGCTGAACTGAATTCTTCTCTTCACAGAAGAGATTCCGGGCTCTAGGACGGAAGGGAAGGATATTCCCCGATGACTGATGATTCCGCCCCTCTGACCGGCGCGCTCTGGGCGCTTTTTGCCACGCTCTGTTTCACCAGCGTGGATGTGATCATCAAATTTCTGTCGGGGGATTACGCGCTCTACCAGATCGGCTTCATCCGCTCGGTCGTGGCCATGGCGGTGGTCTTTGCGGTGATCGTGCCGCTGACCGGCGGGCTCGCCGCGCTCAAGACCACCCAGATCCGCGCCCATGTGGTCCGGGGGCTCTTCGTGGTAATGGCGAATTTCCTCTTCTTCCTCGGGCTCGCCGTGCTGCCGCTGGCCGAGGCGGTCGCGATCTTCTTCGTCTCGCCGCTGCTGATCGCGGTGTTCTCGATCTTCTTTCTGGGCGAAAGGGTGGGTCCCCGCCGCTGGGCGGCCATCGTGATCGGGCTCATCGGCGTGCTGATCGTGCTGCGCCCGGGCAGCGAAGCCTTCCAGATCGCCGCCCTTTTCCCGGTGGGCGCGGCAGCCTGCTACGCGATGCTGCATATCCTGACCCGGCGGATCGGCGCCAAGGATTCCGCGGCTGCCATGACGATCTCGGTGCAATTGATGATGTTGCTGGCCTCGGTCCTTGCCGGTCTCGGCTTCGGCCATGGCGGCTTTGATACATTCGACCACCCCTCGGCCGCCTTCCTCTTTCGCGCCTGGATCTGGCCGACCCCCTTCGATTTTGCGCTGATGGCGCTTCTGGGCACCTGCATCGCCTTTGGCGGCTATGCGATCTCGTCGGCCTACCGCCGCTCGCCCGCAGCCTTCATCGCGCCTTTCGAATATGTCGCCATGCCGATCGCGCTGATCTGGGGCGTGATGCTCTTTGACGAGACACCCGACCGCTGGGCGCTGATCGGCATCGCGCTGATCGTGATCTCGGGGCTGGTGCTGATCTGGCGCGAGGCGGTGGCCCACAGAAAGCCCACCAAACTGGCCGCGAAACGCCTATGACCCCCCTCGCCCTGTCTGCCGCCGCCATCATTCTGCTCGCGGCCCTGCCGGTCCTCGCCGAAGCGCTGCGCCGCCCGACCCGCGCCCGGGGCAATCTGGCTGCGCTGACCCAGGGCCGGACCCATTACCGCTGGTCGGGACCGAAGGGCGGGCCGGTGGCGGTCTGCGTCCACGGGCTGTCGACCCCCTCCTTCATCTTTGCCGCCACCGAGCGCAGCCTGAACGCGCTCGGCTACCGGGTGCTGACCTATGATCTCTACGGGCGCGGCCAGTCGGACCGGGTGCGCGGGCGGCAGGATCCGGCCTTCTTCCTGACCCAGCTGCGCGACCTTCTGCGCGACCAGCAGGTGATGGGGGAGTTTACGCTTCTCGGCTTTTCCATGGGCGGGCAGATCGCCTGCGCCTACGGGGCGCGCAATCCGCACCGCCTGAGCCAGCTGATCCTGGTGGCCCCGGCCGGCATGGCACCTCTGATGGGTGAGCCGGGGCCCCTTTGGTGGCGCACGCCGGTTCTGGGCGACTGGATGATGCGGGTGGCCGGCGGCTGGAAACTGCGGCGCGAGCTGGTGGAACATCGCACCACGCCGACGATCATCCCCGATCTGGAGGACCGCCAGGCCGCCGAAACCCGCAAGCGCGGCTTCCTGCCCGCGCTTCTGTCCTCGCGCCGCCATATGCTGACCCGCTCCGCCCTGCCTGATCTGGAGCAGATCGCCCGCCAGGACATCCCGCTCCTTGCGCTCTGGGGCGCCGAGGATCCGGTGGTGCCGCTTGCGGCCATGGGGGCCCTGAGCGCGGTGGCACCCGACGCCCATCACGGCCAGATCGCGGGCGCGGGTCACAACCTTTTGCAGACCCACCCGGCTCAGGTGGCCGAGCATCTGGCGGGGTTCCTGAAGGGTTAGGTCGGCACCGCCCGGGGGCGCTCCTCAATCGGCAAATGCACGATGGCGCTGAAGGCGCCCACGGCCACGCCGATCCACCACACCAGCGTGTAATCCCCGGTCACGTCATAAAGCCGCCCGCCCAGCCAGACACCGGCAAAAGATCCCAGCTGGTGGCTGAAAAAGACAAAGCCGTAAAGCGTCGCCAGGTAGCGCAGACCGAAAAGATGGGCCACCAGCCCCGAGGTCAGCGGCACCGTGGCCAGCCAGAGCGCCCCCATGCTGGCCGAGAAGACCAGCACCGACGTGGGCGTGATCGGCATCAGAATGAACACCGCCGAAATCACCGTCCGGGCGGTGTAGACCCCCGCCAGCAGGTATTTCTTCGGGAACCGGCTGCCCAGCCAGCCCGCCAGAAGCGTGCCGCCGATGTTGAAAAAGCCGATGATCGCAATGGCGATGGCGCCCAGCGCCGAGGTGGTCGTGATGCCGAGATTGTGCAGCATCGTGCCCGCCGCAATCGGCCCGCAACTTTCCGCCACCAGCGCCGGGAAATGGGCGGTGACAAAGGCCAACTGATAACCGCAGGAGAAAAAGCCGAGAAAAATCAGCGTGTAGGACGGATCGCAGAAGGCGCGTTTCAGCACCGTGCCCATGGTTTCTTCCAACTCCGCCTTGGGGATGGCGGGCGCGCGCAGCATCGGCAGGGCCAAAAGCACCGCCAGGATCATGCCCGCCAAAACCAGGAACACCGCCTGCCAGCTCAGGAAACCCAGCAGGTATTCCGCCAGGGGCGGCCCGACGATCTGGCCTGCCGATCCGGCCGCCGCCGCAATCGCCATCGCCATGGAGCGGTGTTCGTCCGACGCCGCGCGCCCGACCACCGCCAGGATCACCCCCATGCCGGTGCCCGCAATCCCGAACCCCACCAGCACCTCAAGCGCCTGCATGGCAAAGGGCGTGGTCGCAAAACTCGACAGAACCAGCCCGGCGGCGTAAAGCAGCGCGCCCAGAAAGATCGCCCGCCGGTCGCCGGTCGCCGATCTTCTCGGCAATCGCGCCAAAGATCGGCTGGCCGATGCCCCAGAACAGGTTCTGGATCGCAATCGCCATGGAAAATTCGCTGCGCGCCCAGTTCAGATCCTCGGCAATAGGGATCTGGAACACCCCGAACGCCGAACGGATGGCAAAACTGACCAGAACGATCAGGCAGCTTGCGATCAGAACGGGGGTGAACAGGGACGGGGATCGGGTCATGGCGCCATCTGGGGCGATGGGCCGGGAAAGGTCAAACCGAAACCGGGCACTTACCCGCCAAAGACCTGCGCCCGGAACGCGCCCAGATCTTCGGCCGCAATCGCCGCCTCCAGCGCCGCCCCCTGCCCGGTCAGCGCCTCCGCCTTCGCCGATAGCCGCGCCGCGCGGGTCTCAAGCGTCATCGGTGCTGCCAGATCGTGAGACAGCTCCACCCCATCGGCCAGAACCCGCGCCTGCATCTCGCTCAGGTGATCGTCGCTCACCACCTCGACCCGCGCCATCAGCGCCGCCAGATCCGCCCGCTGCGCCAGATCGTCCGAGAAACTCCCAATCTCCCCGGTGTCGATCCCCGCCAGCGCCATGGCCGCCACCATCCGATAGCTGAACTTGGCCTCCAGCCCGTCCTTGGGCATCGGAATATTGCACACGCTCAGCCAGCGCGGATGGGTGTGGATCACCAGCTGCCCGGGCGTCCCCTCAATCCCCCGCATCGCTTCCAGGGTCCCATGCAGCCCGTGGCAGCAGGCGTGAAACTTGTGGCTGATTGTCTCGAACGCCCAGGTCTCGCCCAGCCCGTCGAAAGCGCCACGCGCATCCGCCCCGTGATGGGTCGCGCCAAAGCCGTTCTCGCCCTCCAACGCGCCCGGGTTCGACCGCAGTCCGGCCCGCGCCCAATCCGCCGCCATCACCCCGCATTCCGCCGCCAGCCCCGCATTCAGGGGTTTGCCCATGGTGCCGAACTGCGCCTTCAGCCCCGCCGCCTTGGTCGCCGCCAGCCCCAGCGCATGGCCGGTTTCTTCGGCACTCAACCCGCAAAGCCGCGCCGCCGCCAGTGTCGCCCCGAAGGCCCCCGCCGTGGCGGTCTGATGATACCCGACCTGGTAATGCCCGCGCCCGAGCCAGAGCCCGCACCGGATCGAGGCCTCGACCCCCAGAAGAGCCGCCTCCAGCATCGCCCCCATGCCGTGCCCTTCGCGCTCCGCCACCGCCAATGCCGCCGGAAACACCGCCACCGACGGATGGCCGATATGGGCAAAATGCGTGTCGTCATAATCCAGCGCGTGGGAGATCGCCCCGTTGACCAAAGCGGCTGCGCGCGCAGGCCCCCTTCCGCCGCCAAAGAGCCCCGCTTCGGCGCGCCCGCCCTCGCCCAGCGCAACCCCGCGCAACACGCCCGCCAGGGGCTCGCCCCGCCCCGCCAGCGCGCAGGCCGCCCAGTCCAGACACGACAGTCGGATCATCCGCGCCGCCCGATCACTCGGGGTCATCGGCGCGGTGGCAAAGGCGCTCAACAGGGCCGCAATGGTCATCGCATTCTCCTTGATCGTCTCCTGCAGGGAAGGCGGTTCGGACGCGCGGGTCAACCCCGCATCTCAGGTTCGGGTCAAGCGCCTTTTGCCGCGCAATTCGTCCCTTGCAGAGCCGTTATGCGCTGCGTGCAGATCGAATGATAAACAGACATTTCTTCAAATAAACAAGGATCTAGCCCCCAGAGCCCACGGTTAAAGACCCGCTTGCACCCGATCCGATTTATATCTTACTAAAATACTCTGTTAATAAGAGGATTGGTCCCATGACCCCCATTTTCCGCACCATCGTCACCACCTTTGCCCTGGCGTTTGCTCCGGCCCTGGCCAGCGCCGCGCCGGTCAGCGTCTCGGGCGATTTCACCTTTGACGGCGACGAGAATGTCGCCGCCTTCTCCATCGCCTTCGACAGCGTGATCGACGTGCAGCCCGACACCGAGTTCGTCGACCTGCCGCTCGCGTCCGGCGCGGTGACCATCGGGGGCAAGACCTTCCGCGACGACGCCTTCCTGCGCTTCGCCACCAACCGCGTCGGCGGCTTTGGCGCCATGGTCCTCTCCCAGGACAGCAACCCCTTTGCCGGGGCCGAACTGCCGATCTTCTTCCAGATCGTCGCCGCCCTGCCCTTTGGCACCGACATCAACACGATCCTGACCACTCCGGTACGCGCGCCCCTGCGCGACTTCGGCTATATCATCCCCGGCGCAACCCCGGCGGACCGGCCGATCTTTGACTTTGCCAATACCGGCCTCGGGCTCATTGAAATCGCCCCGGTCTCCGCCGTGCCGCTGCCGGCAAGCGGATTGATGCTGCTGGGCGCCTTCGGCCTCGCCGGGGCGCTGCGCACCCGGCGCAAAACCGCCTGAGCCCGGCCCGCGCCCCCGGAAACGGGGGCGCATCGCCCGGCACCGCTTGACGGTGCAGAACGCGCGGGTCACACACGCAGACATGACCCCACGCAAGATCATCATCGACACCGACCCCGGCCAGGACGACGCGGTTGCCCTCCTTCTGGCGTTCGCCTCTCCGCAGGAGCTTGACGTCCTCGGCGTCACGGCCGTGGCGGGCAATGTCCCCCTCGCCCTGACCCAGAAAAACGCCCGCATCGTCTGCGAACTGGCCGGCCGCAAGGATGTGCCCGTCTTCGCAGGCTGCGACCGGCCGATGAAACACAGCCTCGTCACCGCCGAACATGTCCATGGCAAGACCGGGCTCGACGGCCCGCAACTGGCCGACCCGGTGATGCCGCTTCAGGCGCAGCACGCGGTGGATTTCATCATCGAAACCCTGCGCCGCGAGGCCCCCGGCACCGTCACCCTCGTGCCGCTCGGCCCCCTGACCAACATCGCCGCCGCCTTCACCCGCGCCCCCGACATCGTCAGCAATGTGCAGGAAATCGTGCTGATGGGCGGGGCCTATTTCGAAGTGGGCAACATCACGCCGGCCGCCGAGTTCAACATCTACGTGGATCCCGAAGCCGCTGAAATCGTGTTCAAATCCGGCATCCCGCTGGTGGTCGCGCCGCTGGACGTGACCCACAAGGTGCTCACCACCGCGCCCCATATCGCGGGCTTCCGCGCCATGGGCACGCAGGTGGGCGACATGGTCGCCGCCTGGACCGATTTCTTCGAAAGGTTCGACAAGGAGAAATACGGCTCCGAAGGCGCGCCGCTCCACGACCCCTGCACCATCGCCTATCTCTTGCAGCCCGACCTCTTCTCGGGCCGTCAGATCAATGTGGAAATCGAAACCCAGTCGGAACTGACGCGCGGCATGACGGTCGCCGATTGGTGGGGCGTGACCGACCGCGCGCCCAATGCGCTGTTCCTCGGCAACGTGGATGCCGAAGGTTTCTTCGAGCTGCTCACCACCCGCCTTGCCCGGCTCTAGGAGACGCCCATGTCGCAACAGATCCTCCACCTCGCCAACCCGGACGATATGGATCGGCTGATCTCGATGGTCAGCCGCTGCCACGAAGAAATGGGGCTCGAGACCGGAGAGGAGGAGCGCCGCGCCGCAATGCTGCCGCTTCTCGAAGGCAATCCACAGGGCGCGATCTGGCTGATCGGCCCCAGGATGTCGCCGGTGGGCTATGTCTGCGTGTCCTTCGGCTGGTCGCTGGAACTGGGCGGCATGGACGGGACGATCGTTGAGTTCTGGGTCCGCGACAAGGTGCGCGGGCGCGGCATGGGCAGCGAGGCACTTCTCGCCTTGCAAAAAGCCTTGGCCGGGGCCGGGGTGCGCGCCCTTCATCTGGAGGCCCGGGGCGACACCGCCGAACGGATCTGCCGCCGCGCCGGCTTCCGCCGCAAACCCGCCCCGCTGATGACCTGGATCGCCGGGTAAATAATTGATTTCAGTAGAAATTCTGCGGGTCGATGTCGATAGCCAGCCGCAGATTTTTCGGCAGCCGGATCTGCCTTACCCAGGCCGCCAACGCCGGTTGCAAGGGCGCGCTTTTCTCCGCCTTCACCAAAAGCCGCACCCGGTGTCGTCCCCGCACCCGCGCAATCGGGGCGGCGGCGGGGCCAAAAACCTGCGCCCCGATCCGCGCCAGCGGCTCCTGTCTGGCCGCCAGCGCGCGCCCCACATCGAACACCGCCTGCACATCGGGCGACGACAGGATGATCCCGGCCATCCGGCCATAAGGCGGCACGCCCGCCGCGCGGCGCTCCCGCGCTTCGGCCTGCCAGAACGCCTCTTCGTCGCCCGACAAAGTCGCGCGGATCACCGGATGTTCGGGCTGATAGCTCTGGAGCAGCGCCAGCCCCTTGCGCTCCGACCGTCCCGCACGCCCCGCCACCTGGCGCATCAACTGGAAGGTCCGTTCGGCGGCGCGCAGGTCCGACCCCTGCAAACCCAGATCCGCATCAATCACACCGACCAGCGTCAGCAGCGGAAAATTATGCCCCTTGGCCACGATTTGCGTCCCGATGATGATGTCGGCCCCACCCTCGGCAATCCCCTCGATCTGCGCCTTCAGGGCCTGCGCAGACCCAAAAAGATCCGACGACAGCACCGCCACGCGGGCTTGCGGAAACCGCTCCGCCACCTCCTCGGCCAGCCGTTCCACACCGGGCCCCACCGGCGCCAGCTTGCCCTCCACCTTGCAGGACGGACAGGCGGCGGGCATCGGCTTCGTCTCGCCACATTGATGGCACATCAGCCGCTTCTGAAACCGATGCTCCACCATCCGCGCATCGCAATGATCGCAGCCCAGCTGATGCCCGCAGGCCCGGCAGATCGTCACCGGCGCATAGCCCCGCCGGTTGAGGAACAGCAAAGCCTGTTCGCCACGCGCCACCCGCTCTGTGACCGCACCCGCCAAAGTCTCGGAAATCCAACGGGTTGCGGGCAGATCCTCAGACCGCATATCAATCGCCCGCATCTCGGGCATCACCGCTTCGCCAAAGCGCGACGTGAGATCGAGCCGCTTGTACTTCCCCGCCTCCACATTGGCCCAGCTTTCCAGCGATGGCGTGGCCGAGGCCAGCACCACCTGCGCGCCCGTGATCGAGCCCCGCAACACCGCCATGTCGCGCGCATTGTAGAGCACCCCATCCTCCTGCTTGTAGGACGTGTCGTGCTCCTCATCGACCACGATCAGCCCAAGATCCTGAAACGGCAAAAACAACGCCGACCGCGCGCCGACAACAAACTGCGCCCCATTCTCCGACACCATCCGCCAGACCCGCCGCCGTTCGGTCATGGTCACGCCCGAATGCCATTCCGCAGGCCGCGCTCCGAACCGCGCCTCGACGCGGGTGAGAAACTCCGAGGTCAGCGCGATTTCCGGCAAAAGAACAAGCGCTTGCCGCCCGGCTTTCAGACAGGCCGCCACCGCCTCAAGGTACACTTCCGTCTTCCCCGACCCGGTCACCCCCTTCAACAGCGTCGCGCCAAAGGCCCCGCTCTCGACCCCCGCCACCAAAGCCGCAGACGCCGCCCCCTGCTCCTCGGTCAGCTCCACCTGGGCCGCCCCCGGCTCCAGCCGCGGAAAGGGCAGATCGCGCGGGCTGTCTTCCTCGGCCACCACGCCCTGCGCCACCAGCCCCTTGACCACCGAGGTCGATACGCCGGCGTGCTCCGCCAATTCCTTCAGCGTGAAAGCCAGCCCGCCATATTCGTCTAGGACAGCGACCACCTTGCGCCGCGCCTCGGTCCAGCGGTCGGGCTCGGCCTCCGTCCCCCGCCGGTAGATCCGCCGCATCGAGGGCGGATCCCCCAGCCCCGGCGCGCGGGTGCCCAGCCGCAACATCGCAGGCATCGGCGTCAGGGTGTAATCGGCGGCACGGGTCAGAAAGGCCTTCATCTCGCCCCGCATGGGCCGGGCGTCCAGCACCCGGATCACCGGTCGGATCCTGGAGATCTCATAATCGCCCGCGCCCGGCCCCCAGACCACGCCCAGCACCTTCCGAGGTCCCAAAGGCACCTCGACAAAGGCACCCTCGAAAACGCCGCCCTCGGGGGCCTTGTAATCGAGCGCCCGGTCCAGCGGCTGGGTAGTCATGACGGCGATCAACTCGCCCGGCTGGTAATGCCGCTCCATCGCCTCAGCTGGCCGCGCGCCGCAGGCTCGCCGTCGCCCCCCCCATGGCAATCAGTGCCGCCCCGCCCGCGCGGGTGAGCCAGGCGATCACCGCAGGCCGCCGGATCGCCACCCGCATCC
>JAOXSD010000220.1 GCA_025800205.1 Silicimonas sp.
GAGCCGCGCGAACAGACGCTGTTCCGTTCGACTGAACATGGCGATGACGTTGACCGGCCTATCCAGAAATCCGACGGCGCCTGGACCTATTTCGCCCCCGACATCGCCTATCACTGGGACAAGGTGGCCCGCGACTATGACGCGCTGATCGACATTTTCGGGGCGGATCATGGCGGCTATGTGAAGCGGATGAAGGCCGCCGTCTCGGCGCTTTCTGATGGACGGGTGCCGCTCGACATCAAGCTGACGCAGCTGGTCAAGCTCTGGAAGAACGGCCAGCCCTTCAAGATGTCGAAACGGGCGGGCACCTTCATCACGCTGCGCGATGTGGTCGAGCAGGTGGGTCCCGACGTGACCCGTTTCGTGATGCTGACCCGCAAGAACGATGCGCCGCTGGACTTCGATTTCGACAAGGTGACCGAGCAGTCGAAGGACAACCCGGTCTTCTATGTGCAATACGCCCATGCGCGGATCCGCTCGGTGATGCGGAAGGCCGAGGAACAGAACCTCGATTATTCCGACAATGCGAAACTGGAAGACGAGGCGGAGTTCACCCTGGCGCGCAAGATCGCCGAATGGCCGCGCCTGGTGGAAATCGCCGCGCGCAACAACGAACCGCACCGCGTCGCCTTCTACCTCTACGAATTGGCCGCCGATTTCCATGCGCTGTGGAACAAGGGCAATGAAAAGACCCATCTGCGCTTCCTGCAGGACGGCGATCCCCAGGCGACGGCGGCGAAAATCGCCCTGCCGCGTGCCGTAGGCGTTGTTATTTCCAACGGATTGGGTATCTTGGGTGTCACGCCGGTGGAGGAAATGCGCTAACAAAAGCGCCCCGATCCAGCGTTTCGAGCGAGCAGGATGACCGCCGGGCAAACCGGCGGCAGTGAGAGGCATGGATATGGCGGCAATTAATTATCATGACTACGGCGGGACTCCGCGAGGAAACTCGCTGACCGCGGCGCTCAACTGGCTGGGCGCCTTTCTTTCCCTACTTCTGATCGTCGGTCTGGGCGTCTGGGGCTGGAAGCTCTGGGTCCGCGACGTGACCGGCGTGCCGGTGGTGCGGGCGCTGGAAGGCCCGATGCGGGTGGCCCCCGAGGAACCGGGCGGGCTGGCCTCGAACTATCAGGGGCTGACGGTGAACCGGATCGCCGAAGAGCAGGTGGATGTGGCCCCTGCTGATCGGGTGGTGCTGGCGCCGCAGCCGACCCTTCTTGACGAAGAGGAAGACCTGGCCATGGCGGCACTGCCGCCGGTGACCCCGGAAGCTGCACCGGCGGCGCCCGAAGCTGCCACCGCCCAGCCGGAGATCGGCGAGGCGCTGGTGATCGTGAACGAGGCTCCGGCCCTCGCCGTGATCGAAGAGGCGCCCGCGCAGGTCGAACCGGACAAGGCCGCGGATCTGTCGGCCACCGATCTGGCCGTGCAACTGGCGCTGGGGCTCAATGACAAATCGGCTGGCTCTGACGTGGTGGCGGCGGCCCATGTGCCGGTGCGCACCCCGCGCCCCCTTGGCCGGCCCTCGACCCTGCGGGTCAGCGCACCCGCACCCGCATCCGCACCCGCGACCGTCGGCGCACCGCAGGGCGCCACCCCGACCCGGGTCGCACCGGGCACCCGGCTGGTGCAGCTCGGCGCCTATGGCGATCGGGATGTGGCCCGGGTGGAATGGGAAAACCGCAAGGCGCGGTTCGGCGATTACATGGTCGGCAAGACGCCTTTGGTGCAGGAAGCGGCCACCGGCGGACGGACCTTCTACCGGCTGCGCGCCATGGGCTTTGACGATCTGGCAGAGGCACGCCGCTTCTGCGCCGTCCTGGTGGCCGAAGGCGTGACCTGCATTCCGACGGTGCAGGATTAAGTGACCCCGGGCGCGTCTATTTTCGCGCCCCTAGGGCCTGTTCTGAGCGACCGGGAGGCGGCGTTTTTCCGCGACGCCAACCCCTGGGGCTTCATCCTGTTTGCGCGCAATTGCGAGACGCCCGAGCAGTTGCGCGCGCTCACATCCGATCTGCGCAATTCCCTTGGCCGCAACGCCCCGATCCTGATCGATCAGGAAGGCGGCCGGGTGCAGCGGATGCGCGCCCCCCATTGGCGCGAATTCCTGCCGCCCCTGGATCAGGTGGACCGGAGCCCGACCCCCGAAAAAGCCGCCCGTGCCATGTATCTGCGCGGCGCGCTCATCGGCGCCGAACTGCGCGACCACGGCATCGACGTCAATTGTGCCCCGTCGGCCGATCTCGCCTGGCCCGAAACCCATGCTTTCTTGCGCAACCGCTGCTACGGCACCACGCCCGATCAGGTGACCGCCATGGCGCGCGCCTGTGCCGAAGGGCTGATGGCCGCAGGCGTCTCGCCCGTGATCAAACACGCCCCCGGCCATGGCCGCGCCACGCTTGACAGCCACAAGGCGCTGCCCCGGATCGACGTGCCCCTGGCCGAACTGATCGAGAGCGATTTCAAACCCTTCCGCGCGCTGGCTGACCTGCCCATGGTGATGACCGCCCATATCGTCCTGCCGGAGATTGACCCGGAACGCCCGGTGACCCTCTCGCCCGAGGGCATCGCCTTCCTGCGGAACAGGCTCGGGCTCACCGGGCTTCTGATGAGCGATGACATTTCCATGGGGGCGCTCACGGGGCCGGTTGAGGCGCGGGCCGAGCGCGCGCTGGCGGCCGGTTGTGATCTGGTGCTGCATTGCAATGGCGATTTCGCGGAAATGTGCGCCATGGCAGAGAGTGCGGGGACAATGGGCCCGGAGGCGGCAGAAAGGGCAGATATTGCGGTCCGCCGCCGTCCGACCCCAAGCGATATTGACATTCCGGCCTGTGAAGCGGAACTTGGCGCCCTAATTGAGGGAGCATGACCATGCCCGATGGCGAGGCCGAATTCGACGATGTGGAAGCCCGGCTTGAGGCCGAGGCGCTCATTGTCGATGTGGACGGGTACGAAGGCCCGCTTGACCTCCTTTTGATGCTGTCGCGCACCCAGAAGGTGGATCTGCGCAAGATCAGCGTTCTGGCGCTGGCGGAGCAATATCTGTCCTTCGTGCAGCGCGCCAAAAGCCTGCGCATCGAACTGGCCGCCGATTATCTGGTGATGGCGGCCTGGCTGACCTTCCTCAAATCGCGCCTGCTGCTGCCGCCCGATCCCGCCGATGAAGGGCCCTCGGGCGAGGAACTGGCGGCCCATCTGGCCTTCCAGCTGGAACGGCTCTCGGCCATGCGCGATGCCGCCGCCAAGCTGATGGCGCGGGACCAGAAGGGGCGCGATTTCTTCGTGCGCGGCATTCCCGAGGATGTGACCCGGGTGCGCAAGCTGCGCTATACCGCGACGCTTCTGGATCTCATGCAGGGATATGCGCGTCTGCGCACCAAGGAAGACTTCCGCCCCTATGTGATGGACCGCGACAATCTGATGACGCTGGAACAGGCGCTGGAACGGATGCGCGGGCTGATCGGCTATGCGGGCGACTGGACTGATCTTCTGTCCTATCTGCCCGAAGGCTGGGAGGCCGATCCGAAGCGCCGGCGCTCGGCCACCGCCTCCCATTTCGCCGCCTCGCTCGAACTGGTCAAGAACGGCGCGATCCAGATCCGCCAGACCGAGACCTTCGCGCCGATCCAGATCAAGGCCCTGTCCAATGGCTGACGACATCGCGGAACCGGAAGAGGCACAGACCGAAAGCCTGTTCGAGGCCCCGCCCATGGGCGAGCAGGAGCGGATGGTCGAGGCGATCCTGTTTGCCACCGCCGAGCCGATCACCGTGGCGGAGCTCAATGCCCGCATGCCCCATGGCTGCGATGCCAATGAGGCGCTGGCGCTTTTGACCAAACGCTACGAGGGGCGCGGGGTCCGCGTGGTGCGCGTGGGCGAAGGCTGGGCGATGCGCACCGCGCCGGATCTTGGCTTCCTCATGCAGAAGGAAACCGTGGAGACCCGCAAGCTGTCCCGCGCCGCGATCGAGACGCTCGCCATCATCGCCTATCACCAGCCGGTGACCCGGGCCGAGATCGAGGAAATTCGCGGCGTCAGCGTCAGCCGGGGCACGGTGGATCAGCTTCTGGAACTGGAATGGATCAAATTCGGCCGCCGCAGGATGACACCGGGCCGCCCGGTCACCTATATGGTGACGCAGGGCTTTCTCGACCACTTCGGTCTGGAAAATGCCCGCGACCTGCCGGGGCTGAAGGAACTGCGCGCCGCCGGTCTCTTGGAAAACCGGCCCCCGCCGGGTGAACCTGTCGAGGACGAGGCGGGCGAGAGCGACGATCAGACGGAATTGTTCGAAACAGAGGAGTGATCCGATGAATGCGAACCGGGCGATCAACATGGTGCTGCGGCTTCTGATGCGGCACGGATTGAAATTCCTCAACCGGGGTCAGAAGACCGACCCGCGGGCGGCGGAGGCGGCCAAGAAGATGAAGATGGGCCGCCGGATCGGGCGCATGTGACCCCGGTTCTGCGCGAGCTCTCCACGCCGGAGGAGGTGCTGGCGCTGGAACCGGTGGTTCTGGAATATTTCCGCATCATCTCGGGTGAATTGCGTGACCGTTACGCTCTGGATCTTCCCCCCGAAGGCCCGGTGGCGACGATGATGGCCGCCCCCGAACGCGTTCTGCCGCCCCTGGGCCGGTCCTTTGTCGCCGAAGCGGACGGGCGGCTACTGGGCATGGTGTTTCTCAAGCCGCTGGGGCGGCAAGACGTGGAGGTCAAGCGGCTCTATGTGCGCCCCGAGGCGCGCGGCACCGGGCTTGCCAAACGTCTGGTGGAAACGGTGATCGACGCGGCGCGCGCCATGGGGGCAGGGGCGATCTATCTTGATACGCTGCAATCCCTGACGCCCGCGATCACGCTCTATGAACGTGCGGGCTTCGATCCGGTGCCGGTCTATGAGGGCAGCGAAATCGCCGACCACCCCGAGATTGTCGCGGTGGCCGCTTTCATGAAGAAGACCCTGAGCCCCTGACGCGCAAGCGGCCGGATCAAAAGGGCCGGATCAGGGAATGATCCGGGTGTATTTCGTGCCTTCCACCGTGGCGCCCGCCATCAGACCGGCCTGGCCAAAGACCACGGCAATCACCGGGGCCAGCACCGTGGTGGTGTCGGTCGAAACCGTGCCGCCCTGGTCGTTGAGCGCATAGCGGATATCGGCCCCTGCGGCCCAGCCCGAGGAGGTGCGGAACTCGGCCAGCGCCTCTTCGGTCATGAAGTAAAGCACATGGGCGAATTGCTGGGCGCCGATCTGCAGCCCGAAGCTGGCCTGGGTGGCGGAATAGTAATCCACCGTCACGTCATTGACGCGCAAGACGCCGCGTCCGTAGGCGCCGCCAAAGCCGAAGCCCGCTTCGGTCACCAGCGGCATCACCAGCATGCCGACCGATTTGTCGCGCAGATCCCTTGTGCCCGGAAACCGGCTGTCGAGAAAGTTCAAAGCCGCATCGGCGCGGGCATCCAGTTTGGCGCCTCCTTCGGAGCCAATGCCGTTGCCGCAGGCCGAAAGGCCCAGCGTGGCGGCCGCCCCGGTCAGAAGGATGCGTCGGTTCAGTCGTGTCATGGGTCAAACCCCTGCTGATCAATAAGCCTCTTGAGCCCCCCTTTTGCCGAGGGGTCTGGCGAAACTATAGGGGAGGGCCGGGAGAGTGTCACCCTCTATGGACAGGGGGGCGTCCATCCGGGCGCGTCTTTCCGCCCAAGGGCTCAGGAGCCCGATTGTCCGGCCCGGTACCAGGCGATGATCTCGCGGCGTTCGTCTTCGGTCATGTAGGTGATATTGGCCGGCGGCATCGCATGGCTGCGCCCGGCCTGCAGATAGATCTGGCGCGCGTGCCTGGCAATGTCGCCGGCCGTCTCCAGGTGCACCCCCTTGGGCGCCCAGTACATGCCCTCCCAGACCGGTTCGCGGGCGTGGCACATGGAACAGCGCCCCAGCACGATGGCCTCCGCTTCCTCGAATTCCGCCAGTTCGGTGAACCGCGTCTCCGTCGGCGTGAGCGGGCGCGCCTCGGCCTCCTCATAGGTCTCGGTCATCGGCGCGGATGACAGCCAGGCGATCAGGATGAACAGGATCACCGTCACCGCCCAGGTCCAGTGCGGCGCGCCTGCGCGGGCATGCTGGGTGTTGAACCAGTGCCGGATGGTGACGCCCATCAGGAACACCAGCCCCGCAATCGCCCAGGAATGGGGCGTGGCAAAGGCCAGCGGGTAATGGTTCGACAGCATCAGGAAAATGACTGGCAGGGTCAGGTAATTGTTGTGGGTCGACCGCAGCTTGGCGATCTTGCCGTATTTCGGATCCGGCGTCCGGCCCGCCTTGAGATCGGCCACCACGATGCGCTGGTTCGGCATGATGATGAAGAACACATTGGCGGTCATGATCGTGGCGGTGAAGGCTCCCAGATGCAGCATGGCCGCACGTCCGGTGAAGATCTGGTGATAGCCCCAGCTCATGGCGATCAGGATCACGAAGAGAAGCAGCATCAACAGGGTCGGCTGCTCTCCCAAGGGGGATTTGCACAGGAAATCATAAAGAAGCCAGCCGATGGTCAGGCTTGCCGCCGAAATCAGAATGCCCTGCCAGAGCGCCAGATCGGCCTTTTCGGGCTCGATCAGGTAAAGCTCACCGCCCGCCCAATAGACGATCATCAAGAGCGCAGCACCCGACAGCCAGGTCCAGTAGCTTTCCCATTTGAACCAGATCAGATGCTCCGGCATCGCCTCGGGCGCGACCAGATATTTCTGGATATGATAGAAGCCACCGCCATGGACCTGCCATTCCTCGCCATCGGCGGGGCCGGGAATATTGCGGTTCAGCCCGAGGTCGAGGGCGATGAAGTAGAAGGACGACCCGATCCAGGCGATGGCTGTGATCACATGCAGCCAGCGCACGGCAAATTCGGCCCAGTCCCAGAGAATGGCGAGATCATACATGCTCTCATCTGAGGTAAGGTCGGGGGGAAAGGCAAGGGGGGATCAGGAGGTTAGCCATGGAACGCCGCAGATCTTCGCCGTGGCGGAGGGGTTGGCCCGCTGAAGGCAGGGATGGGCGTTTTGAGGGCAGAACAGAAGGACGGATGCGTCTGAGGGATTGTGCGTTGTGCGGACGGAGCGCACCTCGAATCTTGACCCCGCAATGTCCGCTTTGGTCGGTAGGCTAGTAGACTTGTTGAAAAAACTCGTCGACTGTAGGTGTAAGTTTCCAATCGTCCAGCGATATCGGCGCTATGCTTTGAGCCATAGTCTCGGACCAGCCATGCCATTCCCAATTAGAATCCAGCAAACCAGCATCTCGAAAACGACCCTGCAGCTTCGGTTTAATACACACTCTTGTACCTGAACCCCTCATTTCTTCATTCCATTGCCTTTCTTCATGGCATTCGTAAAAATGAAAAACTGACATTTCGAAAGTACTCTTGTTGAGGTGTTCGCCATCGGACAGGTGCATTCGAAGCTGATCATAAGATACTGAAATAGAGCAGAGGTTCCCCGCAAGGTGACGGACAACACCCAAGTCTTCGAATGTTCTGATGGGCCGATTTAGTGCAGCCACCGTGTTCCTGTTCAGGTATGCGCCTTTAACAGCGTTG
>JAOXSD010000223.1 GCA_025800205.1 Silicimonas sp.
TATGGGCCCAAGGCGCTCGACAGCGCGGGCCGGATGGGCGACGGGCTGATCCTGCAGATCGCCGAACCCGCTATTTGCAAATGGCTGGCCGGGCAGGCAATTGACGCAGGCAAGGCCAATGGGCGCGACATGTCGGACTACCGCGTGATGGCCGCCGCCCCGGCCTATTTCGGCGACATGGAAACCTGCCGCGAAGCCACCCGCTGGTTCCCCGCCATGGTCGGCAACCACGTGGCCGACATCGTCGAGAAATACGGCACCGAACGGGAAGACATTCCGGCCGCGCTGACCGCCTATATCAAGGACCGCAAGGGCTACGATTATTCCAAGCACGGCCAGAGCGACAATCCCTATCTCGACTTCATTTCCGACGAGATCATCGAAGGCTTTGCCGTGCTCGGCACGCCCGACGATCACATCGCCAAGCTGAAGACGCTGGAGGCCGCAGGCATCACCCAGTTCAACATCTATCTCGACAATGGCGACGAGGAGAACATCATCGCGGAATACGGGCGCACCGTCATTCCGGCGATGAGCTGATCTTGCCATCCCGCGCGGGCCATCCCGGCCCGCGCATACCTGCATGACCCTGTCCCGCCCCCTGACCGGCCATCTGGCCATGCTGGCCTTTTCGGCGCTGGTGTCCTTTTCCTTCACCTTCGGCAACATGGTGGCGGGCGAGATCGACCCCGGCCTCCTGACCGCCCTGCGCTTTCTGATCGCGGCCGCCGTTCTTTTGGGCCTCGCCCGTTTCCGGCGCACCAACCTGGCCGCGATGATCCGCGGCTTCTGGCGCTGGGGGGTGATCGGCGGGCTGATGGCCGCCTATTTCATCACCATGTTCGAGGCCCTGCGCCTGACCACTGCCCTTGCCACCGCCGCCGTCTTCACGCTCACGCCGCTGATGGCCGCAGGCTTCGGACGGCTTCTCCTTGGCACCCGCTCCGGCGCGCGGGTCATCGGCGCGCTGATCCTCGGTGGCATCGGCGCCCTTTGGGTGATCTTCCGCGCCGACCTTGCCGCGCTTCTCGCCTTCGACATCGGCCCGGGCGAGCGGCTTTTCGTTCTCGGTGCACTGGCCCATGCGGCCGTGCCCGCCACCACCCGCCGTCTTGCGCCGGAGGCCACCGCCTTCGAAGCCGCCCTCGGCACCACCTTCGGCGCGCTGCTGGTCACCGCGATCTACGCCGCACCAGAAGCGCTCGCGGCCGATTTCACCGCCCTCAGCGCCGCTGTCTGGGCGGTCGCCTTCTATCTCGGCGTGGTCACCACCGCGGGCACCTTCTTTCTGTTGCAAGTGGCCATCGCGCGGATCCCGCCAGCCAAGGTCATGGCCTATACCTATCTGGTGCCAAGCTGGGTGGTGCTCCACGGGCTGGCGCTTGGCCAGAATGTGCCGCTGTCGCTTGCCTTGGGAATTGCGCTGACCCTCGCCGCGCTGGCGATCCTGCTGATGCAGGATATGCGGCGCGCGTGATCCCGCGCGCCGCTTGGTGTTCTACTTCAATGCCTTGTCGGTCACCGCATGAGTCCAGGCCCCTTCCGGCGCCTTGGTGATCACCGGGTCCGATCCACCGGAGAGCAGCGACGCCACCGTGCGTTCATAGTCCGCCGGATCGAGTGAGCCGTCCGACCCTGCGGTCAGCTTGGCAATCTCGCCCATCATGCGCACCTGATGCGCCTCGGTCTGGGCACCGGTCTCGTCATTGTCGAGCACGATCATCGCCGCGTCTTCCGGGTTCTCCTCGGCCCATTTCCAACCTTGCATGGAGGCACGCACGAAACGCACCATCTTGTCCTCGAACGCCGGGTCGGAAAGGTTTTCCTCAAGCACATAAAGCCCGTCTTCCAGGGTGGCGACGCCCTGGTCTTCGTATTTGAACGTCACCAGATCGTCCGGCGTCAGCCCGGCGTCGATCACCTGCCAGTATTCGTTATAGGTCATGGTCGACACACAGGCCGCCTGACCATTGAGGATCGGATCGACATTGAAGCCCTGCTTCAGCACCTCGACACCGCCCTCGCTGCCATCGGTGGCGAGCCCCAGCTTGCCCATCCAGCTCAGGAAGGGAAACTCATTGCCGAAGAACCAGACGCCAAGCGTCTTTCCGGCGAAATCATCGGTGGTGGCAACGCCGGCATCCTTGCGGCAGGTCAGCATCATGCCCGAGGATTTGAACGGTTGCGCGATATTGACCATCGGCAGGCCCTTTTCGCGGGCGGCCAGGGCGGCAGGCATCCATTCCACGGTCACATCAGCCCCGCCACCGGCCAGCACCTGGGTGGGGGCGATATCCGGGCCACCGGGCTTGATCGTCACGTTGAGACCCTCGGCCTCATAGAACCCCTGGTCGAGTGCGACGTAGTAGCCGGCGAATTGCGCCTGGGTCACCCATTTCAATTGCAGCGTCACATCGTCCGCCGCCATGGCACCCGAGGCCATCAGCGACAGCGCGCCTGCGCCGATCCATGTTGTCATCTTGGACATGATCATTTCTCCATCTGTTGTTGAACGGGCTGTTGCTCAGCCTCTTTGTGAAGGGTGCCAGAAGGTCACCCGTTTTTCGATCCAGGCCACCAGGCCATAGAACCCCGTGCCCGCCAGGGCAGCGACGACGATCTCCGCCCAGACCAGGTCAATCGACAGGCTGCCGACACCGGTGGAGATGCGGAACCCCATCCCCCGTGTGGGCGAGCCGAAATACTCTGCCACGATAGCGCCGATGAGCGCCAATGTGGTGGCAATCTTCAACCCGTTGAAAACAAACGGCATCGCGGCAGGCAGACGCAGCTTGATCAGGGTCTGAAGATAGCCCGCCGCATAGGTATGCATCAGATCACGCTGAAGCCGGTCGGTCTCACGCAGCCCCTGCACCGTGTTCACCAGCATCGGAAAGAAGACCATGACCACGACCACCGCCGCCTTCGATTGCCAGTCAAAGCCGAACCAGTTGACCAGAATGGGCGCGATGCCGACGATCGGCAGGGCGGCGACGAAATTCCCGATCGGCAACAGCCCCCGGGTCAGAAAGGCGCTGCGGTCGATGACGATCGCGGTGACAAAGGCCGCGACCACGCCGATCAGAAAGCCCCGCAAGGCGCCCTTCAGCACGGTCTGGACGAAATCGACCCAAAGGATGTCGGTCGACGCCGCAAAGGTCACCGCCACCTGGCTTGGTGCCGGCAGGATCACCGCCGACACGCCAAGCCCCCGCACCAGACCTTCCCAAAGCGCCAGAAGTGCGACGCCAAAAAGCACCGGCACCGCGATCCGCGCGGGCAATGCCCGCGACACCGCCGAATTGGCAATCCGCACATTCAGCGCCCAGGCGCCCAGCCAGAACGCCACCGCTCCCACAATCCAGATCATGCCCGGAACCCCATGCGTTTCAGCGTCACCCGCTGGATCAGATCAAGCGCGGTCACCAGCAGCCCGGCCAGGATCGCGGCAGCAAACAGGGCCGACCAGATCGCCAGCGGCGTGCCGAACTGATCCCCGATCAGGATCCGCGCCCCCAGCCCCGAAATCGCCCCCGTGGGCAATTCGCCGACAATCGTGCCCACAAGGGCGGCGGCGATCCCCACCTTCAGGGCGGTGAAAAGAAACGGCACCGAGGCCGGCAGGCGCAGCTTGAAAAAGCTCTGCACAGGGCCGGTGTTGTAGGTCTTCAGCAGATCAAGCTCCGATGAGGTCGGCGACCGCAGCCCCTTCACCATGCTCACCAGCACCGGGAAATAGCACAGATAGGCCGAGATGATCGCCTTCGGCACCCCGCGCCCCTCGATCCCCAACTGGTTCGACAACACGATGATCATCGGCGCCAGTGCGACGATGGGCACGGTCTGGCTGATGATCGCCCAGGGCATCAGGCTCATGTCCGCCACCCGCGAATAAACGATGGCGACCGCCCCCAGAATGCCCAGCGTGGTGCCCAGCAGAAACCCCCAGAGCGTCGATTGCAGGGTGATCCAGCCATGGTTGATCAGCGAGCGTTTGGAGAAGGCCCGTCCCCGCAGCACCATCGCACCGGTGGTCTTCCACAGCTCCGCGCCCACCTGGGTCGGCGTCGGCAGACGGGGCCGGTCCAGATCGTAACCCGCCGCGACATGGTCCGAATTCTGCGCCATCAGACGCCAGACCGAAACCTCGCGCCGGGCGACCGAACCTTCCGGCACCACCGCCGCACCGCCGCGTTCGGCAATATCAAGGGCCGCGCGCATGTTCATCGGTCCCACCGCAGCCCACCAGATCCCGAGGATCAGCGCCAGCACGGTCAGAACCGGCAGAAGATTACGCATCGCCGCATTCCCTTCTTCCTGTTTCAAAGACCTCGGGGAGGTCCGTCGGGGCCACAAGGCCGCACCGAAAATCAACGCCGTTCATCGCCGCCACTCCATCACCAGTTCCGGCAGCCCGTCCGTCCCGTTTTCAATCCGGCCGACCACCGTGAACCCTTCGCGGGCATAAAACCGTTGGGCTTCGGTGTTGGGCTCATGGGTGTTCAGCCGCAGCCGGTCCCGCCCCTGTTTTGCACGATCCATCAGGGCCCGCCCCAGCCCTTCGCCCTGGTGCCCCACATAAAGCGCACCGATGTGATGGGTGGCCGGGTTGAGCGACAGATAGCCCACCGCCGGCTCCCCGATCAGATAGATCTCGCGCTCCGGCATCGCCGCCCTGATCATCTCTTCAAGCTCCGGCTCGGAATAGCTCTGCGGCAACCACGGGGTCTCTGCCGCCCAGGCCGAAACGATGCGCGCGCAGGTGGCGACATCCTCGGGCCCGGCGCGGCGGATATGCGCCGCAGCATTCACCGCGCCACCCCCAGCGTCTTGCGCGGGACCGGGTTCACAGGTCATCCCCGTGACCGGCCCGCAAACCCTCGCGGACCCGATGCGCCACCTCGAGAAACTCCGGCGTGTCGCGGATGTCGAGCGGGCGTTCCCTTGGCAGCGGGCTTTCGATCACGTCAGTGACCCGCCCCGGGCGCGGCGACATCACGACGATCTTGGTCGAAAGATAAACCGCCTCGGGAATGGAATGGGTGACGAACCCGATGGTCTTGCCGGTCTTGTCCCATAGCGCCAGCAATTGCTCGTTCAGATGGTCGCGCACAATCTCATCCAGCGCCCCGAACGGCTCATCCATCAGCAGGATCTCGGCATCAAAGGCCAGCGCGCGCGCAATGCTCGCCCGCTGCTGCATGCCGCCCGACAATTGCCAGGGAAACTTCTTCTCGAACCCCGCCAGATCCACCAGCTCCAGCACCCGCGTCACGCGCTCGGCCTGATCCGCCTTGCTGTAGCCCATGATCTCCAGGGGCAGACGGATATTGCCGCCGATCGTCCGCCAAGGGTACAGCCCTGCCGCCTGAAACACATAGCCATAGGCCCGCGTCAGCCGCGCCTCATGGGGCGACACCCCGTTGACGGTGATCGTGCCGCCGGTGGGTTCCTCCAGATCCGCCATGACCCGCAGAAACGTCGTCTTGCCACACCCCGAAGGCCCGATGAAAGAAACGAAATCGCCCTTCTGGATGTCGAGCGACACGTCTTTCAACGCGTGAACCGGACCGTCATTGGTCTGGAAGGTCAGCGAGAGATTCTCGGCACTGATCACGGGGTTGGTCATATGCTCTCCTGCACAAAACTCCACGCCTCGGTCAGTTCCGAGATCAGGAGGTCGATATCTTTCTGGTCCGTGCCATAGCCGATGATCGAGACGCGGATGATCGCGCCGCCCTGCCATTCGCCATGGGTCGGATAGGTTTTGCCGCGCGCCTGCACCCGCGCCAGAACAGCCCGCGTCTGCTCATCCGCCGCATCGCCTTCGCCGCAGCGGATCGCCAGCTGGTTGCAGGCCACCTTGTTCAGCACGCGCATCCCCGGCACCGCGGCGATGGCCCGGGCCAGACCTTCGGCCAGAGCGCAATGGCGGGCCACCATCGCGCGGACGCCGGATTTGCCCAGATGCCGCAGGATCGCATAGCTGGGCACGCCCCGCGCCCGGCGCGAGAGTTCCAGCACGCTGTCGGTCGGTTCCCAGTGATCCGTCAGGTCGGGCAGATAGGCACCCCGGGCGGACATGGCGGCAACAAGAGGCGCGCGGTCCCGGGTGATGACCATGCCGGCATCAAAAGGCGCGTTCAGCCACTTGTGCAGATCGACGGCCCAGCTGTCAGCAAGCTCAACGCCCTTTAGGCGGGGATACAAATCGGGCACGGCGGCAAGCCAGAGACCGAAAGCGCCATCCACATGAACCCAGGCCCCGGCCTTGCGGGCCAAGGGGATCAGCGCGTCGAACGGGTCGAAAGCGCCGGTGTTGATCTGCCCGGCCTGCAGAATGGCAAGCACCGGGCCGGTCGCTTCGGCAAGGGCCGCCTCGAAGGCCTCGGGCAGGATCCGCCCCTGATTGTCGGTCGCGACCCGAACCGCGCGCCCGGCCCCGAACCCCGCATAGCGCAAGCCGGCAAAGGGAGCGGAATGGGCGTCGGCCCCGATCAGCACGGTGATTTCGGGTGCTCCGAACAGCCCCCGATCTTCCACATCCCAGCCCGCACGGGCCAGAAGCGCGTTGCGGGCGGCCATGATGGCAGCCGTGTTGGCCAGGGTCGCCCCGGTGCAAAGACCCGCGCCGCTTTCGCCGGGCAGGCCGAGCAGGTCGATGATCCAGTCGCAGACCGCCCGTTCGATGCCCGAGATCGCCGGGGTTTCAGAGGCAGACCCCGCATTCTGGCCCCAGGCCGAGACCAGCATGTCGGCGGCCACACCCACCGGGTGGGACGCGCCCAGCACGAAACCGTGGTAGGTGGAGGCGCACATTTGCGCGAGCCCCGGGTCGGCCTCTGCGTCCAGCGTCTCGATCACCTGATCGGCGGGCACCCCCTCCTCCGCAAGAGGGCCGCGAAACCGCGCGACCGCCTCATCAAGCGAAAGCTGCGGCGGCACAGGGCGCGCGGGCACATCCTGACGATAGGCAATGGCGCGCTCGGCGGCGAGCCGCATGGCGGCTTCTTCCCT
>JAOXSD010000253.1 GCA_025800205.1 Silicimonas sp.
GACGGGGCTGCGGTCGCG
Source organism: Silicimonas sp. (assembly GCA_025800205.1). Lineage (GTDB taxonomy): Bacteria > Pseudomonadota > Alphaproteobacteria > Rhodobacterales > Rhodobacteraceae > CALKXV01. The sequence goes on from JAOXSD010000253.1 coordinate 19, forward strand.
GCGATAGGCCACGATCATGTCGCCCAGACGCTTTTCAAGATCCGCCAGATCCTTGGCCAGGCACAGGATCGCCATGACTTCCGACGCCACGGTGATGTCAAAGCCGGTTTCGCGCGGGAAGCCATTGGACACGCCGCCCAGCGAGGCGGTGATCTGACGCAGGGCGCGGTCGTTCATGTCGACCACACGACGCCAGGCCACGCGGCGGACGTCAATCTCAGCTTCGTTGCCCCAGTAGATGTGGTTGTCGATCATCGCCGACAGCAGCGAGTGGGCCGAGGTGATGGCGTGGAAGTCGCCGGTGAAGTGCAGGTTCATCTCCTCCATCGGAACAACCTGCGCGTAACCGCCGCCTGCCGCGCCGCCCTTCATGCCGAAGTTCGGGCCCAGCGAGGCCTCGCGGATACAGATCATCGCGTTCTTGCCGATGCGGTTCAGACCGTCGCCCAGACCCACGGTGGTGGTGGTCTTGCCCTCGCCTGCCGGGGTCGGGTTGATCGCGGTCACCAGGATCAGCTTGCCATCTTCG
>JAOXSD010000257.1 GCA_025800205.1 Silicimonas sp.
CATGGGCGGCATGGGCGGCATGATGTAAGAAACGTCGTATCTGCCTGGGGCAGATGCGACGGAGGCGAAAGGCGTCTGGCCCTTGGGCCGGATGCCGAAAGCCACCGCCAGAGATTTGGGGAAGGGCGCCTGCGGGCGCCCTTTTTCTTTGGGGAATCAGGGCAACAGCAACTGCAATCCGGCGCTACCCAGTAACAACCCATAGCCCAGCCACAGACAGGCTTCGTGCCACCAGCGCCAGGCTGCCACTTCATCGGATTGTTTCCCTTGGGCAATCTGGCCCACCCGTTCGCGCAGCCTGCTCTGGTCCTTGACGGCCAAAGCCTCTTTCAGCCGTTGAAGAAGCCGTTTGTTGCGATTGAGCCGCCAGACCGGGACCGACAGCACCAGAATGCCCAGAAAGGCCATCAGGTTGAGGCCCCATTCGGTCATCAGAAGCCCATGGCGAAAACCGGCTGGCCTGTTGTGCTGCTCAGGGTGTCTTCCGTGATGGGGGCCGCGCTCACGCCCATCACCATGTGGCCATTGCAGGCGGACACATAACGGTGAAAACTCAAAAGCCCGGGAAGTGCGCCCAGGGGGCTTTCCATTTTCGAGATCACCGATTGATCGAGCCCCGACGCCTCGGCCACCTGCATCTGGGTCAGCCCCGCAGATTTGCGCAATTCGCGCAGCATTTGTGCGCTGTCTGCCTTGAGACGTTGTTTCTCGACAATCTCGACCGCATCGGGTCTTGCCTCGAGAACCTGTTCTTTCAGGGGCTTAGTCGTCATGTCGGGGCTCCCAGGGGTGACCGCCCAAATCCAGTTGGCTGGCGGCGAGGCGATAGGCCTCGGAGGTGGTGCGTTTGCGGCGTTTCAGCACGCGGTGCACGAGAACAACGTTGTCATGCCGGTCGATGGTCAGGATCAGGCGATGTCCCCGGCAGCCCGGGATGGATGCGGAAAAGACCTCGTATCGCAGGGCTATCGCGCCGCAAAGTTCGCAGGACGGATCCCCTGGTTCGGCAATGTCCGGATCTTCGCCTTCAAGTGTTTCGAGGTGGAAATAGACACTCGCCGCGCAGTCCGGCGAAAGCGCCTTCAGATCCTCGAAAAATGCCGTGTCGGCACCATCGACCGTTCGTACCTCGCGCATGGTTCACTCCGAAATATGACATAAAAATCATATGACGTCAATCTCATGGGGCGATGCGCCCTCTAGTGCACATTCACCGGCGCGAAATCGTTCTGTCGTGCAAGGGTGAAGGCCAGCTCGCGGTTCTGCACCAGGGCCAACCGTTCTCCGTCCGGGGAATGCACCGCATAGATACGCTCCAGATCACCGGCCTGATCGCGCATGTCACGGGGCAAATCCGCCACGTTCACCGGCCGGATATAGACCAGCCGCCCATCCTTCATGTCCTTGAAATCATAAGCTGTATTCATACTCTTACCCCTTGTCGATCCGGATCGTCTGCACCACGGTCTCGGGCACCGCCCGGGTCAGGTCGATATGCAGCAGCCCGTTGGTCAGGGCCGCCCCTGCCACTTCAACGCCGTCGGCCAGCAAAAAGGTCCGCTGAAACTGCCGCGAGGCAATGCCGCGATGGAGGAAAATCCGCTCGTCATCCTCTGCCGCCTGCCGTCCGCGCACCACCAATTGCCTGTCCTCCACCGTGATCGAAAGATCTGCCTCGGCAAATCCGGCCACCGCCAGGGTGATGCGGAAGGCATTTTCCGTCACATGTTCGATATTATAGGGTGGATAGCCATTTTCCGTCTTGGCTGTGCGTTCCACCAGCCGTTCAAGCTGGTCAAAGCCCAGAAGGAAGGGATGGGTGCCCAGGGTCAGTTTGCTCATTTGGTCGTCCTCGGTCCAAGCGACGATTGCGTTTCGGCCCCGTATCGGCGGCCATTGACAAAAATATGGGGGTGCGGGGGCCGCTTCGCAAGGATTATCCCCTTTGCCCGTGAACCACTTAGGGGTATTTTAGGGAAAACTGTCGAGGTTCAGAGCCAAGATGACCGACAATACACCCGGGCAGATGAAGACCGAAGAGGTCTTGCGCTATGAGCTGGAGACCTTCCGGCAGGAGCACCGCGACCTTGACGAGGCGATCAGGGCGCTGGAGCTCACCGGCGGCGATGTGCTGACCATCAAGCGTCTGAAAAAGCAGAAACTTGCCCTCAAGGACAAGATCGCCGCGCTCGAAGACCGGATCACCCCCGACATCATCGCCTGAGCCCCTCTGAGCGATTGCAGCCCACCCGCGCGCCCGGTAGTGTCGCGGCAAAATTGCGGGAAGGGTCATGACTACAGACGTCGGTATCATCATGGGCAGCCAGTCGGATTGGCCCACGCTCAAACCAGCCTCGGAAATTCTCACCGAACTGGGCATCGCCCACGAGACGCGCATCGTTTCCGCGCACCGGACGCCGGACCGGCTCTGGGACTATGGCAAGACCGCTGTGGACCGAGGCCTCAAGGTCATCATCGCGGGCGCAGGTGGTGCCGCCCATCTGCCGGGCATGATGGCCTCGAAAACCCGGGTGCCGGTGATCGGTGTGCCGGTTGAGACGCGCGCGCTGAAAGGCGTCGACTCGCTTTATTCCATCCTGCAGATGCCGCGCGGCTACCCGGTCGCCACCATGGCCATCGGGGCAGGGGGCGCGATGAACGCAGGGCTGATGGCCGCCGGCATCCTCGCGGTCTCGGACGCGGCATTGGCCGAAAGGCTCGACGCCTGGCGCGCCGCGCTTTCCGCTTCGATCCCGGAGGTGCCGGTCGATGAATAGGCCCTTGGAGCCTGGCCAGTGGATCGGCATTCTGGGCGGCGGCCAACTGGGCCGGATGCTGGCCATGGCGGCGGCGCGGCTGGGCTTCCGCGTCCATATCTATGAACCCGGCGCCAACCCGCCCGCAGGCGAAGTGGCGGCCGAACTCACCACCGCATCCTATGACGACCACGCCGCGCTGAAAGCCTTCGCCGAAAGCGTCGACCTGGTCACCTACGAATTTGAAAACGTCCCCGCCGAAGCGCTTGATTTGATCGAAGCGCAGGTGCCGATCCGCCCCAACCGGCGCGCACTCGCCGTGAGCCAGGACCGGATCACCGAAAAGGATTTCCTCCGCGACATCGGCCTCGATACCGCGCCCTATGCCGCCGTCGATCCCGGCCAGCCGGATGCACCTGCGCGCCTCGCCCAGGCCATGGCCGAAACCGGCGTGCCCGCGATCCTCAAGACCCGGCGGCTCGGTTACGACGGCAAGGGGCAGGCCCGGATCATGGACATCCACGGCGGTCAGGCCGCGCTTGATGCCATCGGTGGCGCGCCTTCCGTGCTCGAAGGCTTCGTCAACTTCTCTCGCGAAATCAGCGTGATCGCCGCCCGCGGCATGGATGACCGCATCGCCTGTTTCGAGCCCGGTGAAAACGTCCACAAAGACGGCATCCTGCATACAACGACGGTCCCGGCCCAGATCAGCCGCGAGACCCGCGAACGCGCCTTCGGCATCGCGGGCACGATCCTCGCCGCGCTCGATTATGTGGGCGTCCTCGGCGTCGAACTCTTCGACACGCCCGAGGGTCTGATCGTCAACGAAATCGCCCCCCGCGTGCACAATTCCGGCCACTGGACCGAAGCGGGCGCCGTGATCGACCAGTTCGAACAGCACATCCGCGCCGTGACCGGCTGGCCGCTCGTCGATCCGCTGCGCCATTCCGACGTGGTGATGACCAACCTCATCGGCGACGACCTGGCAGAGGTGCCGAAGATCCGCGCAGAAACCGGCGCGCTTCTCCATCTCTACGGCAAGGCCGAGGCGCGCCCGGGCCGCAAGATGGGCCATGTGACCCGCGTCACCGGCCCCGCGACCGACCGGTGAACCCGCGCGCGCGCCTTGCCGTCCGGGCGCTGATCCTGCGCGAGGATCGTCTTCTGATGGTGAACGCCTTCGCAACCGGCAGCGATCTTCTCTGCGCGCCCGGCGGGGGCGTCGAGATCGGCCAGTCGCTCCATGACAATCTCAAGCGCGAAATCCATGAGGAAACGGGCCTGACAATCGAGGTGGGCGCGGTCGCACTGGTCAATGAATTCCACAACCCTGCCGACCGGTTTCACCAGGTCGACATCTACTTCCGCGCCACCATCACCGCAGGTGACCCCGGTGCCGATTGGACCGACCCCGAAGGGGTGGTGACCCAGCGCCACTGGCTCACCAGTGAAGAGCTGATGACCCGCCGATTCAAACCCGACAGCCTGCCCGATGCCGCCTGGGGCGATGGCGGTGTGCTCTATGACCCTTTGGAATTGCTGGTAAAATAGCCGCTGGACGCGGCTCGCGCGCGGGCCTAGGGTCCGCCCATGGAACATCTGCGACTTGGCGTGAACATCGATCATGTGGCCACCGTGCGAAACGCGCGCGGCGGCGCTTACCCGGACCCTCTGAGGGCCGCTAAACTGGCCGAGGAGGCGGGCGCCGACGGCATCACCGCCCATCTGCGCGAAGACCGCCGCCACATCACCGATGCGGATATCGAAGGGCTGACCGAAGCGCTCGCCGTGCCCCTGAACTTCGAAATGGCCGCGACCGAGGAAATGCAGGCCATCGCCCTGCGCCACAAACCCCATGCGGTCTGCATCGTGCCCGAAAAGCGCGAGGAACGCACCACCGAGGGCGGACTGGAAGTGGCCCAGGACGAGAACCGTCTGGCGCATTTCATCGCACCACTGGCGGAGGCCGGCTGCCGCGTGTCGATCTTCATCGCCGCCGATCCGCGCCAGATCGAAGCCGCCAACCGCATCGGCGCCCAGGTGATCGAACTCCACACCGGCGCCTATTGCGACGCCCATGCGGAAGGCCGATTTGACGATCGCGATGCCGAACTCGAACGCCTGCGCGACATGTCCGCCTTCGGCCATTCGCTTGGCCTCGAAGTCCACGCGGGCCACGGTCTGACCTATGACACGGTCGCCCCCATCGCCGCCTTCCCGGAACTGCGCGAGTTGAATATCGGCCATTTCCTGGTGGGCGAGGCGATTTTTCGCGGGTTGACCCCGGCGATTGCCGAAATGCGCCGCTTGATGGACGAGGCGCGCGGCGTCACCCCATGAGCCCCGACGCCTGGCAGTTGGTGCTGGTCTGCTGGGGCACGAAATACGGAGTCGCCGACATCAACCGTTCGCACCGGGCGGCGCGGCGCCATTCCCCGCGCCATGCCCGCACCATCCTGATCACCGACCGCGACCGCCCCGGCCTTGAAGACGGCATCACCGCCGCCCCATTCCCCGAGCCGTTCCTCAATCCGGATTTCAAGGGCCCCGGCTGTCAGGCCAAGCTCGCCATGTTTGCCGATGGCGTGGTCCCCGGCGACATGCCGGCGATCTTCACCGATCTCGACAGCCTGATCCTGGGCGATCTGGCGGAGGTTTTCGAAGACCACCGAAGCGCCCGCGACCTCTCGATCCTGCAAAGCACCGCGCTGCCCGCCAATGGCGTCACCCGCCTGCTGCATCGGCTGTCCAACCGCCGGATCTACGCTCGCGGCAATTCCTCCATCGTCGCCTACCATCCCGAGCACCACCGCGACATCGCCGCCACCTTCCTGCGGCTCCACGGCGAAAGCGGGCTCGCCTTCAAACCCACCTGGGCTGATGAGCGCTTCATCTCCTGGGCCGCCCAGGATCATCTGCGCTTTGCCGACCGCTGGCGCGCGGTGAAATTCACCCGCGAATTCATGGCGCAGGATGTGGCCAAGGTAAAACGCCGCGCCCGCGACACGGCCCGCGAGGCCCGCCGAAAGCGGCTGGTCTTCCTGACCCTGAACCAGGATGTGCTGAAACCCGAGGTGCTTCGCACCCTGCCGGAGGGCGCGCCCATCGAAGACCGCAAGGGCCGCAAGACCGAATGGAGCACCGAGGCCCTCGGCCCGTTCCGCCGGATCATCCCGGACTATCTGGACGGATAGGGGCGCGCGTCCCCGTCTTCTTCCTGTCGAAAATACCTTCGGGGGCGTGTGAGGGGGCAGACAGCCCCCTCGCGGCGCGGGCGGTTACGCCAGCGCCTTGGTCAGGGCCTGATCCAGATCGGCGATGATGTCGTCGGGGTCTTCGATGCCGATCGACACGCGCACCACATTGGGCGCCGCGCCCGCCGCTGCGCGCTGTTCGTCCGACAATTGCCGGTGGGTGGTCGAGGCCGGATGGATCACCAGCGAGCGCGCATCGCCCAGGTTGGCCACGTGGCTGAAAAGCTCCATCGAGTCGATCAGCTTGACGCAATTCTCATAACCGCCCTTGATCGCAAAGGTGAACAAAGCACCCGCACCGCGCGGACAGATCCGCTCGACCCGGTCGTAATAGGGCGAGCTTTCGAGACCGGCATAGGTCACGGTTTCGATCCGGTCGTCGGCTTCGAGCCAGGCCGCCACTTTCTGCGCATTGGCCACGTGTTTTTCCATCCGCAAGGACAGGCTCTCGATCCCCATCAGCGTATAATGGGCACCCTGCGGGTTCATCGTCATGCCGAGATCGCGCAGGCCCACGGCGATGGAGTGAAAGGTGAAGGCCATGCTGCCCAAGGCCTCATAGAAGTTCAGCCCGTGATAGGCCGGTTCGGGTGCGGCGAGCGACGGGAACTTGCCGGAAGCCCCCCAGTCGAACTTGCCCGAATCCACCAGGGCACCGCCCGTCACCGTGCCATTGCCGGTGAGGTATTTGGTGGTCGAATGCACCACCAGCGTCGCGCCGTGCTTGATCGGGTTGCAGAGATAGGGCGAGGCCGAGGTGTTGTCGACAATCAGCGGCAGGCCCGCCTCATCGGCGATTTTCGCAATCGCGTCGAGATCGGTGATATAGCCGCCGGGGTTGGCAATCGACTCGCAGAAGATCGCGCGGGTGTCTTCGTCGATGGCGGCCCGCACCGCGTCGAGATCGTCGAAATCCACCAGCTTCGAGCCCCAGCCGAAGCGTTTGATCGTCTGGGTCAGCTGGGTGTAGGTGCCACCGTAAAGACGGCTCGACGCCACCACGTTGTTGCCCGGCATCATCAGCGGGAACAGCGCCATGATCTGTGCGGCGTGCCCCGAAGAACAGCAGATCCCGCCCACACCGCCTTCCAGCGCCACGATCCGCTCGGCCAATGCCGCGACGGTCGGGTTGGTCAGGCGCGAATAGATCCAGCCCACTTCCTGCAGGTTGAAGAGTGCTGCGGCGTGATCCGCATCGCGGAAGACGAAAGCGGTGGATTGATAGATCGGCACCTGGCGCGCGCCGGTGGCGGGATCGGGATTGGCGCCCGCATGGATCTGAAGCGTGTCGAAGCCGGGTTGGCGGTCGGTCATGATATTCCCCTCCTGGAATTTTGCCGCGAGACTAGTCCGGTGGGGGCAGGGCTGCAACAGCGCCCGAGGGTCACCGCATCCAGAGCTTGGCGCGTTTGATCCGGTTGCGGATCACCTTTTCCGCAGGCGGCAGGGCGCGCTGATCGAAAAGCGCGCGCACCTTGTCACCCTTGTTCTGATAGATCATCCGCTTGAACGGCTCATGGGCCTTCAGCACTTTCTTGATCTTGTTGGGTGCTGCGATCTCGCGCAGTGCCTCGATCTCCCCATCGCTTGCACGGGCGAAAAAGAGCGGCATGGCCCGGTAATGGCAGCTCAGCCCACCATCGAACCCGGCCATCTCGGGGCCCGGTCGCCCGCCGCCCTCCTGGGCCACCACCAAAGGCAGGGCGATCTGGTCCAGCCAGGGATAGATCACCTGGGCGGCCAGTTCCGGCGGGCGGTTGTCGCGAATGCCGGTCATGATGCGGATCATTTCGGCCGCGAACCGCCGGGGGCAGGGGCCGGTGAACCAGCCCGCGTTGAAATAGAGGTAGTGCTCCCAGTGGTCCGCCGGATGGGCCGGATCGCAGGTCGGCTCGAAAGCAATGCCGAAACGGTCGTAAAGCGCGCGCCAGATCTCCCCATAGCCCGGACCATAAAGCGGCGGGATCGGCCAGGTGCCTTCGCGCGCCATCGAGGCGGTGGGGCGGGCGAAATCGATCTTCGCCTGATCGAGCGGGCCGAGGATCAGCGTATCGGTGTCGAAGAAGACGAAGGGCCGGTCCTCCGGCAGGCTGGCCAGCGCCTCCACCTTGTTGCCCTGGGGATAGGCCTGGCCGAAATGCCGGGCCTCGAAGGGCTGGATATGAGCGCCCAGATCGGCCAGCAGATCACGGGCGGCGTCATCGGCGATCCGGGGATCCTTTGGCCAGAGCGGCCCGGGGCGCGGCTCGGCCACCACCAGACGGCCGGCAAAATCGGGCGCGCGGGCCCGCAATGAGGCAGCAAACAGCACCGCCTCATAGGTCAGGCGCCCGGCCTGGGCGACGATCAGAATGTCGAATGGCTCGGCTTTGGTCATGACCCCTGCCTTTTCGCGCTTCATACGCGCGCAGGCAGGTTCAGTCCAGCGGCTCCCAGTTCGGTGCACGTTTTTCCAAAAATGCGCCGATTCCCTCGCGACTGTCGCGCTGCATCAGATTTTCGACCATCACCCGCCCCGCATATTCATAGGCCTGCGCCAGCGGCATCTCGGCCTGGGCGTAAAATGCCTCCTTGCCGATCTTCAGGGTTTTCGGCGATTTCGATGCGATCTTGTCGGCCAGCGCCTGGGTCTCGGCCGTCAGGTTTTCCGGCGCCACCACATGGTTCACCAGCCCCATGTCGCGGGCGGCTTCGGCGTCATTGATTTCGCCCGTCAGCAGCATTTCCATCGCATGTTTGCGGCTCACATTGCGCGACAGGGCCACCATCGGTGTCGAACAGAACAGCCCGATATTCACCCCCGGCGTGGCAAAACCCGCCCTGGTCGAGGCCACCGCCAGATCGCAGCTTGCCACCAATTGGCAGCCCGCAGCGGTGGCCACGCCCTGCACTTCGGCGATGATGATCTTGGGGTGCCGCACCACGCTTTGCATCAGCGTCGAACAGGCCGCCATGGTCGCCTCGAAGAACACCCGCCCGTTGTCATCGGCGGCCCGCGCGCTGCTGATTTCCTTCAGATCATGGCCGGGGCAGAAGACCGGGCCTTCGGCGGCCAGGATGATCACATGGGTGGCTGGATCCTGCGCCAACCGGTCAAGCGCGGCCTGCAGGGTCTTGATCATTTCCATCGACAGCGCATTGCGGGTGGCGGGCGCATTCAGCGCCAGCCGGGTGACGGTGCCGGTTTTCGATTCGAGCAACAGATCTTTCATGCCCCTAATGTGCAAAGGTGACCGGGGGGCGCAAGGTATACGATCGTGTGCCGATAAGTCTTTGGGAATGCGACAAAATTTTTCTTCCCAGAGCGCCCGCGCGCCGCTATGCCGGAAGGATCTGCAGGATCGGAAAGAGCGATGCGCGATTACGAGACCCGCTATCAGATGGCGAATGAGCTGCATGCGCGGCCCTTTCCGGTGCTGCGCGCCCCGTCCCGCGCGGCCTATGTGGCCTTCAAACAGCCGGTGAACGCGGCGGGCCGGGACCGGGATCAGGAGCGTGCCCATCTGATCGCGCTTCTCGACCGCTTTGGCGCCGATCATCCCAGCCCCGGCGCGACCCACTACTTTGGCACCATCGGCAAGCACCAGTTGAAATGGGAAAGCCACACCGAATTCACCACCTACACGATCTTTGCCGACGGGGTGGCAGAGGTGCCGTTCTCGGCCGAGACCTTCACCATGTTTCCCGCCGACTGGCTCGAAAAGACGCCGGGCGACCGCATCACGTCGGCGGTGATCCGGGTCGAGGAATGCAGCGATTTCGACACCATTCCCGAAAAGCTGAAAGACTGGTTCGTTCCCGAAAGCCTCGCCGCCGCGCAGGTGCTCGACAGCGAAGGGGTGGTGGCAAGCGATTTCCGCATTGATCCGGCCGGTCACGTGCGCATCGCCGCTTTCGTGCGCCCCGAGATGGGCGCGCGGCGGATCGGCCGGGTGGTGCAGCGGCTGTGCGAGATCGAAACCTACAAGACCGCCGCCATGCTGGGGCTGATGGCCAGCCGCGGCCTTGGTCCGGCGCTGGGTGAAATGGACGAGCGGCTGAACGCGTTGATGGAAGACATGAAAGGCGACGGGGCAGCGGCGGAAGACACGCTGAAATCGCTCCTGTCCGTGGCCGCCGAACTGGAGATGACCCTGACCCAGAGCACGTTCCGCTTTGGCGCCACCCGCGCCTATGAGGCCATCGTGCACCAGCGGATCGAGGTGCTGCGCGAGACCCGGCTCGGCGGACGCCAGACGCTTGCGGAATTCATGATGCGCCGCTTCGATCCGGCCATGCGCACGGTCAAGGCGACGGAAACGCGTCTCAACGCCATGGCGAACCGGGCGGAACGCGCTGCCAATCTTTTGCGCACCCAGGTCGATGTGGAACGCTCGGCCCAGAATCAGGCGCTTCTGGCTTCAATGGACCGTCGGGCGGATCTGCAATTGCGGTTGCAGCGCACGGTGGAGGGCCTGTCGGT
>JAOXSD010000288.1 GCA_025800205.1 Silicimonas sp.
GAACGCCATCTTTGGAATGCACTCTTGGAGAGCGCGGGGATACAAAGGCAACACACAATTACAAATGGCCACAACTCCGTCGAAGCCCTAATAAAGGCTGCGGAACAGTAAGCATATTGAATTCTAAGGCTAATCACCCAGCCCGCGCCCGCAACCACTCCGCCAGATCCCAATCCTCCACCAAGCCTTGCGCACAGCGGATAATCATCGGGCCGATTTCGTCGACCAACTCGGCCGACAAAAGCCGCAGGCTCATTTGTCCTTCAGATAGTCAAGAACGGGCTGGTTCACTTCGCGCCGCCGCGCCAGGCTCTCCATCACCTCGTCCATCGTCGCCACCCGGTGTTCGTCCATCTGTTCCACCGCCTCCTGCGGTACCAGATAGGCGACCACCGCCGAATTCTTCAAAATCGCCACCGGCTTGCCGCCCGCGCGTTCCAGAACCTTATGCGGTTCACGCAGTTCGGTGATCGTTGCGATATGGTTGGTCAGCAGGCGGGTCATGGCTCTCTCCGGAATATGTATTGTAATGTATAATACGTTCTACAAAATTTCAATCCCACCTCCCGGTTGTCCGATCCCCCGAACCCGGCCATAAATCCACAACGACCCAGAAAACCGAGGCACCCGATGTCGATCCTCAAGAAACTCTTCGGCGGCGCCCCGTCGCCCGAACCGCCCAAGCCCGAGACCTACAAGGGCTTTGCCATCACGCCGAACCCCGCGAATGAAGGCGGGCGATACCGGATTGGCGCGCTGATCGAAAAGGACGTGGGGGGCGAGAAGAAGGCGCACCAGTTGATCCGCGCTGACACGCTCGACACGATGGACAGTGCGGTCACCGCCTCGATTGGCAAGGCGCGCCAGGTGATCGACGAACAGGGCGAGCGGATTTTCGGGTGAGGGTGCTGGCCTGTCTTTTGGCGCTCGCCGCCCCGGCTGCGGCCGAGCCCTATTTCGCCTGTGAATTCGGCCAGGACCGCGACGTCACCGTGACCCATGATGCGGAAACGGCGCGCTATGCCTTCCGCCATCCGACCAACAGTCTCACACTGACGCGCCCCTTTGCGCAGATCGATTACACCCCATGGCCGGGGATGGGGCGGACAATCTGGGAAGAGATCGGCTTCGACAATGCGGGCTATCGCTACACGGTCTTTGCCGGGATCGACCGGGATCCCGAAGTGACGAATGGGCGGTCAGGCGGGATCATCGTCTCAAAGGACGGGCGCGAGATCGTCCGGCTCGACTGTCGGCCGGACAGTATCAATTTCCCCTGGAGCACCAGCCTGCTTGAGGCCATGGAGGCCGCCGGACGCTGCCTTGATATTGGCAGCCAAAGCTGGATCGATTGCTAGAGACGTGATGCCGACATTCACCCTGACCGTGGCCACCAGCCTGGACGGCTATATCTCACGCTCGACCGACGAGCCGCCCCAGGCCTGGGCGAGCGCCGAGGAGCAGGCACTGTTCTTTCGCGATGTGGAGGCCGCGGATTGGGCCATCATGGGCCGTCACACCCATGAGGCCGCCGACAAACCGCAGCGCCGCCGGATCATCTTTTCCACCACGCGCGACGGCTGGCAGCGCCCGAGCCAGCTTTGGCTGGATCCGGCACAGATCAGCCCTGCCGGTTTGCCCGGGCTGGTGGAGCATGTGCATCCCTTTGAAAAGGTTCTGATTCTCGGCGGCACCCGGGTGCATGACTGGTGTCTGGAACAGGGCGCGATGGACCGGGTGCATCTGACCATCGAACCGGTGCGCTTTGGCGCGGGCCTGCCGGTCTTTTCAGGTCAGACCAGTGGCGATCCGGTGGAGGTTTTCACCGCCCGGGGCTTCCGCATCGACAGCGAGACCCGGCTGAACGCCGCCGGCACAAGGTATCTTGTGCTGATCCGGGCTTGATCGCGGGGCGCGAAACGGCATCATCTCCCCCATGATCCTACGCCTCGCATTTGCCGCCAGCCTTCTGCTGGCCAGCCCCGCCGCCGCCTTCCGGGCCCAGAACGACATGCAGGTCATCGCCGAGGGCGCGGGGTTTCACGTGGCCTATCGCGGCGGGCGGGCTGGCGTGTCCGACTTCTGGTGCGCGGCCGGTGATTACGTGATCCGCGACCGGGGCCAACCGGGGGCCACACGGATTTATCGCACCAGCGGTGTGCCGCGCCGGGCCGGCGATGGCATGCGCTTCAGCCTCTCGCCCGAAGGAGCGAAACCCACCGGTCTGCTGCGCCCCTTTGGCAGCAAAACCTCGGTCTCCGCCGCCGAAGCGCGGTTCCTCTGCGAAGCCACCCGCAATGCCCGCAACTGACCGGCTGGTGATCGAGACCCGCGGGTCGGGGCTTTATGAATTCACCGACCATCTGCCGCGCGAACTGGATGGGCTCGGCGCGGTGACGCTGTTTGTCCGCCACACCTCCTGTTCCCTCCTGATCCAGGAAAATGCCGATCCATCGGTCCAGGCGGATCTGCACAGCTTCTTCCGCCGCCTCGTGCCCCATAGCGATGATCCGTCGATGTCCTGGATCCGGCACCGGTCCGAGGGCCCCGACGACATGCCCGCCCATATCAAGGCCGCCGTGCTGCCGGTCAGCCTGACGATCCCGGTGATCGACGGGCGGCTTGGGCTCGGCACATGGCAGGGGGTCTATCTCTTTGAGCATCGCGACGCGCCGCACCGGCGCGAGGTGCTGCTCACCCGCCACGGGGCGCCCGGCGTATCTGGTGGGTGAAATTGGGGCCTACCCAAGATCAAGGCTTCCCCCTATAGTCCCTGTGGGTAAAGGGGCTGAGACCCCAAGTTCAGGCAGGAGAAGAGGCGGATGCGCTGCCCGTTTTGCGGAAATATCGACACACAGGTTAAGGATTCCCGGCCTGCAGAAGATCACGTGGCCATTCGGCGCCGTCGCTTCTGCCCGGCTTGCGGAGGGCGGTTCACCACTTATGAACGCGTGCAGCTGCGCGATCTGGTGGTGATCAAATCGAACGGCAAACGCGAGGATTTCGACCGCGACAAGCTGGAACGCTCGATCCGGATCGCGATGCAGAAACGTCCCGTCGAGCCGGAGCGGATCGACCAGATGATCAGCGGTATCGTGCGGCGGCTTGAAAGCATGGGCGAGACGGACATCCCCTCGACCACGATTGGCGAGATCGTGATGGAGAGCCTCGCCCGGATCGACACTGTCGGTTACGTGCGATTTGCCAGTGTTTACAAGAACTTCCAGGCGGCTGACGATTTCGACAAATTCGTGAGCGAGCTGCGGCCCGCCACCCGGGACGAGTGAGCCCAACCGGCGACGACGCCCGGCACATGTCCCACGCGCTGGCCCTGGCCGCGCGCGGGCTGGGGCGGGTCTGGCCGAACCCGGCGGTGGGCTGCGTGATTGTCCGGAACGGGCGCCTGGTCGGGCGCGGGCGCACCGCCGATGGCGGCCGCCCCCATGCGGAACCCCAGGCGCTGGCCATGGCCGGGGCGGCGGCGCGCGGTGCCACCGCCTATGTCACGCTTGAACCCTGCGCCCATCACGGCAAGACGCCGCCCTGTTCGGAGGCGTTGATCGCGGCGGGCGTGGCGCGGGTCGTGGTCGCCCTGACCGACCCGGATGCGCGGGTGTCCGGGCGCGGGATCGCACAATTGCGCGACGCGGGCATCGAGGTGACCACCGGGGTGATGGAACCCGAGGCGCGCGCCCTGCAGGCGGGATTTCTGATGCGCGAGGCCGAGGGGCGGCCCTGGCTGACCCTGAAGCTGGCATTGACGCTGGACGGGCGCATTGCCACCGCCACGGGCGAAAGCCGCTGGATCACCGGGGGGGAGGCGCGCCGGGCGGTGCACGGGATGCGCGCGCGCCATGATGCGGTGCTGGTGGGCGGCGGCACGGCGCGGGCCGATGATCCGATGCTGAATGTGCGTGGTCTCGGTGTCTCCCGCCAGCCCCTGCGGCTAGTGGCGAGCCGCAGGCTCGACCTGCCCTGGCCGAACCGGCTGAGTGCGAGCACCGGCGAGGGGCCGGTCTGGATCCTGCACGGGGACCGGGACACACCGGCGGAGGCCGGCGCGCTCTGGGAAGGGGCCGGTGCGCGGCTCCTGCCGGTGGCGGTCCGGTCCGGGCGGCTCGATCCCCTGGCGATGCTGCGGGGTCTGGGCGCCGAAGGCGTGACGCGGGTCTTCTGCGAAGGCGGTGGCAGCCTTGCGGCCTCGCTTCTGGAGGCGGGGCTGGTGGACGAACTTCTGGTCTTTTCCGCAGGCAAGATCCTCGGCGCGGAAGGGCGCCCCGGTGTGGGCGCGCTCGGCGTCGATCAACTGGCCCTCGCACCCCGGTTCGATCTGGCCGAGACCCGTGTTTTCGGGGCCGATGTCATGCACCGCTGGCTGCGGCCCTCAAATTAAAGCGCAATCCGAAAAGTGGGAACCGGTTTTCGGAGAAAACTGCGCGCCAAATCAAAAAGATAGAGCGGCACCGCCGGATCAGATTTTCAGGACGCCGCTCTAGCGCCGCAACGGCGTCAGCCAGCCGTTGAGCCGCATCAGCCAGCGGTTCATGCGGGGAAATTCCACCCCGCTGGCCAGCAGATCCACTGCCGCTTCGGGCGAAATCGGGGCGCCGCTGCGCGGATCGAAATAGCGCGGATAACCGATCAGGCAGGCATGGGCGAGCCCTTCGAGCGTGGCCTCCATGTTGCGGTGGGCCGGGCGTGCCACCCGGTCGTCGGTCAGCCCGCGCCCGGCATAGAACGGCATGCCCAGGCAGGTGACCGGCACCCCGCGCAGGAGCGCCTCGAACCCGAGGGTGGAGGTCAGGGTCCAGACCCGGTCCACCGCGCCGAGTGCAGCATCGGCGGAGGTGTCGCCCAGAACCACATTGGCAAGACCGCGCGCCTCCTCGGGCAGGGCGCCGTCGCGCAGGCCTGACAGCACATCGGGATGGGGTTTGTAGATCAGGCAGGCCTCGGGATGGGCTCTGCGTGCCGCCTCCAGCAGCGCCCGGTTGCTGCGCAGGTCGGCGCCCCCGTGGAGCACCGAGGCATCATCTTCCACCTGACCCACGATCAGCAGTTTTGGCGCCCGGTCCGGCAGATCGGGCATTTCAGCGCCGATATTGTATTTGGTCAAGGAAAGCCGGTTGATCCGTCGGATGAGCCGCTCAATCCGTTGGATTTCTGCAAGGGGCAGATCGACGCTTTCGGCGATCAGAGCGTCCAGGCGGCCCGGTGTGGCGGCATCGAAATAGAGCGAAGGCGCATCGAACACGAGGGACAGGGGCGGGGTGAGTGTCGCCCCCAATCCGCGTGACCGCAGGAACCCGTCTTCCATTCTGAGCGCGCCCTCGGGCGCCTCTGCCATGCCCCAGACCACCTTCTGACGGTCGCCGCCACGGTGCGAAAACCGCAACCGTTTCTCGCGGCCGAAGGCGCGGGCCAGATGGGGCCGTTTCCAGGGCTTCATGCCGATCATCGCATAGCCTGCGCGGTCCTCGCGCCAGGCGCGCGCCTCGGCGGCCAACTGCGCGATCACCTCTTCGATCTGGCACAGCCGGTCGGCGTTGGGATCGTACCAGACCGGGTAGAGAATCATCGCCGCGGCGAACAGCTGGGCGCGGGTCAAATCCCGGCCGCGCCGGGGCAGGGGGGCGGCGTCGATCGTGCGGCCCCAGCCGGCATAGAAGGGCGCGCCGAAGACCCGGGGCTTGTGACCGGCAAAGATCGCCTCGAAGCCGAGGGTGGAGGAATGGGTATAGACCGCGACTGCACCCTCAAAGAGCCGCCAGGGGCTGATCGGGGTTTCCAGAGGTTGGATGCGCCCGTTGAAATCCTCGTCGCGGAAATGGCCGCCCCGGGCGCCGCCTGTGCTTTCCGGATGGCGTTTGACATAGATCGGGCAGCCGGGATTGTCCTCGCCCGCCTGCACCAGCATCTCGAGGAAGTCCGCCCGGCCGGCGCCGTCCAGGGCGGCATCGCCTTCGGTCTGGTCGATCACCACCACATAGCCCGGATCGGGCGGTTCAAGACCGGGATCGGTGGCGGAATATTTGCCCAGGTGCCAGTGGCGCAATTGGTCGATGGCCGCCCGGGCCCGGTTCAGAAGGGCCGTGTCATCGAGCGGGTGGGTGGCGAGCAGCTTTTCCAGGTCCGAAGGCGCGCTGCCGTCGAAATGCACCCCCGTTCGGTCGAGGCAGAGCCCGAGGGGCGGCGAGGGGCGCAGCCGGTTGGGGTGGACCGAGCGGAGAAAGGCGTCTTCCACGGTCAGCACCGGGGCCTCGGCCCAGCCCGCCACCGCTTCGCCGCGCCAGGCGGTGGGGCTGCGGCCCCAGATGCCCACGTGATCGCCTTCCTCGGGCAGGCCAAGGCGGACGTCCCAACCGGCCAGGTCCAGAATGCGTTTCAGGCGGCCCTCGGAGAAGCCGCCTGAGTAAACACGAAGTGTGTTGCGCGTTGTGCTGTCGGTCACTCGACCGCGCTGGCCAGGCTCGATGCCGTGCCGACGGGGGCCACGATGGCGCCCAGCACCTTGCTGAACTGCGAGTAGGGCGCTTCGGTCACATAGACCGTGTCTTCCGACCGGATGCCAAAGTCGCGCGCCACGAAGACGCCGTTGGGCGAGGTCAGATCGAGCACGTAGATCATCCGCTGGGTGCCGGTCAGATCATTGCGATCCAGCACGTCATTGGCGATCTTGGCGTCCTCGTCGCGGAAGACGAAGATCCCGGTGGGATCCGCGAGGGTGGTGTTGAGACCGCCCACGGTGGCCAGAGCTTCGACCGCGGAGACGGTCTGCGTGGTGAAGGGCACCTTCACCTGGGCCCCGGTGGCACCGAGGGTGGTGAAGAAGCGTTCGTCCTGTTCCACCAGCACGCGGTCGCCGGCCCGCAGGGCAATGTCGAGGCGCGGGTTGCTGTAGAGATCTTCGATCCAGACCGTGCCGGAATGGCTGCCGCGGGTCAGGGTCACCTGGGCGATTTCGGGCGGCAGGGTGATGCCACCGGCTTGCGCCAGCATCGCGGTCAGGGTCCGGGTCGGACGTTCGATCGGGTAGACGCCCTGGGCGCCGACGCCGCCGATCAGCGACACGGTGGCGCCATTGCCGGCCAGACGCTGCACCATGACCTGCGGGTCCGGGGTCTGAGCTTCGAGTTTCTCGGTGATGATCCGGCGGATCGCTTCGGGCGAATTGCCCGAGGCCTTGATGCGGCCGGCATAGGGCACGAAGATGAAGCCCGAGCCGTCCACCTGGATTTCGCTGATCTGGGCGGCACCGGCACCGCCGGAGGCCAGAAGGCCATCATCGACGTTTTCCCAGATCGTCAGGCCAAGGGTGTCACCGGGGCTGACAGTGTCCGAACCGAGCACTTTGGCGTGCACCAGCTTCGAGGAGAAGCCGAGGGCCGGGTCGACCTGGGTCGCCTTGGTCACGGCGTCATCGACCGAGACCACATAGGCATTGCCCATTTCCTGGACCGAGCCGTTGAAGATTTCGCCCTTGTTCGGGCCCGAGCGCGGAAGTCCGCAGGATGCCAAAATGCTTGCCGAAACGCAAAGCGCAACCCACCGGATGCTGGATCTTTTAGAAATTCTCACTGCCTGGTCTCCTCGAGACAAATCTGCCTGCTGCCGCTGCGAATTACAAAAATGTTAACTGGAAAGGCAATAGCTTTTCCAGTGTCAGTTGGCCAGATCAGTCCAGAAGACGGAGGTGTTGCGCGGGCGCCTCAACTGATTCATCTATCATCCTCTCATATGGCGATTTTGTGGCAAGAATCAGATCGGGCATCTGTCGCAGGAGCTTTCGTCTTGAAACAAAACCATAAAATCCCCCCGGGATCTGCGATGTGGCAAGCAGGAAAGAGCGGTAGGTCAGGTAGGCTTCGTGGTCAGGCGGCAGGGGGTCGGCAAAGAAGTGATCCACGGGCTGGGGGGATGTGAATTCCGGCCGGTTGAACACCGCAGCGCCGAAAACCTTGAGCGGAAGACCCCGCCAGAGCGCCTGTTCGGCCGCCGTGGAATTGACCGTCAGCGTGGTGCGCGCGGCGTCCATCAGCCAGGCGAGTTTACCGCCGGTAACGAAATGAACCCGCCCGGCCAGCCCATGGGCACGGGTCAACTCGCGGACCAGCGGGCGCAGGGGTTCGCGGCCGTCCTCCAGCGGATGGGCCTTCAGCACCAGATGGTGATGGGCGGGCGCGCCTGCGGCAAAGCCGCGAAAAACCACATCGAGAAAGCTGCGATGGTCGGGAAAGGGGCCGTGGTCGAGGAAATTGGCGTCATGGGCCAGCTGCAGGAGCACCAGATGGTAGGGAAAGGCGCCGAGGCGGATCCGGGCGGTGGCGATGCCGCGCAGGGCGGTCCGGACCGGCGTGGCGATCAGCCGTTTGAGATGCAGCCAGAATTCCAGCCGGACCCCGGAGCTGCGGTGGGGCCGGTAGGCGGGATAGCGGCGCACGCCCAGCATCAGCACCGCATGATAGACCGCGCCCCAGAACATATGGGCGCGCATGTTGCCCCAGCGGTCGGGGGCTTCGGTCAGGGGCGGCGCGCCGTGGTCCAGGGCCCGTTCCATCTGCGCGAGGGTCAGCGCGGTCAGCGGCGAGGCGGCATTGGCCCCGCCCCGCTCATAGGTCACCCAATAGGGCCGGATATAGCCTTCCTCGAAGACATGGGCGGTCAGGCCGCGCTCCCGAGCCAGTTCCAGGGCCACCTTGTGGATCGGCCGACTGGAGCCGTAGCAGACCAGATCGGTGATCCCTTCGGCCTCGATGAGCTCCGCCAGCCGAGCATCGAGCCGGTCCAGGGGTTCGTGAAAGGGCAGGTAGCTGTCCCGGGGCCAGAACATGCTGTCGCCGGGGTTGAAGCCGAGCCGGAGGCAGGTGGCCCCCATCGCCGTCAGACGCTGGGCCAGCCGGGCAAAAAACGGGCCATGCGGCCCCTGCAGAAACAGGAAGCGGCGTTCCGTCGGATCTGTCCGGTCCGAAACCATGGCCGGTCTTTAGCCCGATTGCAGCCCCCTGTCACGCCCCTCCGGTCACGCCGCCTTGCGCGCCGCAGCAATGGCGGCTAACCCGTTGGGGCAACATCAGGAGGCCCCCATGTTCACAGGCATCGTGACCGATATCGGCGAAATTCTCGAGATGACCCAGGCGGGCGATCTGACGATCCGCATGGGCACCGCCTATGAGATCGGCGGGATCGACATGGGCGCCTCCATCGCCTGCGACGGGGTCTGCCTGACGGTGGTCAACAAAGGCACCGAGCCGCGCGGCTGGTTCGATGTGCAGGTCTCGGCTGAAACGGTGTCCAAGTCCAACCTTGCGGATTGGCAGGTCGGCCGGGCGGTGAACCTGGAACGCGCGCTGAAAGTGGGCGACGAACTGGGCGGTCACATCGTCTCGGGCCATGTGGATGGGGTCGCGCAGGTGGTCGAGATGCGCGACGAGGGCGACAGCACGCGGGTGAGTTTCGAGGCACCGGAGGATCTGGCGCGGTTCATTGCGCCCAAGGGCTCGGTGGCGCTCAACGGCACCTCGCTCACGGTGAATGAGGTCGAGGGCCGCCGCTTCGGGATCAACTTCATCCCGCACACCAAGGAGGTCACCACCTGGGGGCGGGTCGCAGTGGGCGACCGGATCAATCTGGAGATCGACACGCTGGCGCGCTACGTGGCGCGGCTGGCGGAGACGGCGGCCTGAGGGAGGGGCGAAGATGCAGGGTGGATGTTATTGCGGAGAGATCCGCTATGAGGTGACGGGGGAGCCGGTGCTGCGGTCCCAATGTCACTGCCGGGAATGCCAGTATATCACCGGGGGCGGGGCGAATTTCTTCCTGCTGGTGCCGAATGAGGCGTTTTCCTACACCACCGGCGCGCCGCAGGATTTCGCGCGCACCGATCTTGAGGCACCGGTCACCCGGCAGTTCTGCCCCACCTGCGGCACCCATCTGGTCACCCGCCTGGCCAGCCGCCCGCTGACGGTGGTCAAGGTCGGCACGCTGGATGATCCGGCGGGCGATTATGGCGCGCCGCAGATGGCGATCCACATGGCGGATGCCCAGCCCTTCCACCTGGTGGATGCGGATGTGGCCCGGTTCGACCGGCTGCCGCCCACCGCCTAGGCCCAAGTCACACCTGCTCGCGGACCCGTGAGCAGGGTTGATAAGCCAAAGCGCGGGAGCTGTGATCTACCACCCCCGGGGGCTGCGACAACCGCACCCCGATATGAGTTCCAAGGGGGTTACCATGAACTTCAAACCTTTCGCCCGCCGTCTGGCGGCCGGGCTTCTTGTCTCCACAGCCCTGGCCGGGGCCGCCTCGGCCGCCGTGGTTCAGGTCACGATCACCAACAATCAGGCCAGCGATGCGGTCTATCTGACGCCGCTTCTGTCGGTGTTCCATGACGGCAGCTTCGACAGTTTCGATCTGGGCCGCGCCGCTTCCGCCTCGGTTGAGGCGCTGGCCGAAGAAGGCAATCCGGCCCTTGTCGCCGCCGATGCCCAGGCTGCCGGCGCCACCACCGGCGTGGTTTTCGGGCCTGCGGGCTTTGCCGGGGCACCGGTGCTCGATCCCGGTGAAACCGCCTCGATCCGCCTGGATGTGGACCCCAGCGACGGGCGCTACTTCTCCTTCCTTTCGATGGTGATCCCCTCGAACGACATCTTCATCGGCAATGACAACCCGCTGGCCTACCGGGTGTTCGATGCGGATGGCAAGTTCACCGGTCTCGGCCCGATCAGCGTCTATGCCAATGACGCCTGGGACGCGGGCACCGAGGTCAACAATGGCCAGGGCGCGCCCTTCAACACCGCGGGCGGCACCTCCACCGAAGTGGATGGGGTGATCACCCAGGCTTCGGATTCGCTCTTTTTCCTGAATGGTCAGGACACCGTGGCTGGCACCACGATCTCACTCCCCACCGGGGCCAACTTGCTGGCCACGATCGAGGTCAGCCAGGTGCCGCTGCCGGCCGGTGCGCCGCTGCTTCTCGCGGGGCTTGGCGCCTTCGGCTGGATGCGCCGCCGCCAGCGGTCCTGATGCAGAGGCCAGAGGCAGCCATACCCCGGTTGCCTCTGGCCAATTCCCCCCCTTTGGGCTAAGGGGCGGGGAAACTCCGCTGCCAAGGCCCGAGGAATGACTTTCGAACAACCTGGACCCGTGGAAGAGAACTGGCGCGATGCCATCTCATCCATCGAGGAAATCATCGACGACGCGCGCAACGGGCGCATGTTCATCCTGGTGGATCACGAAGACCGCGAAAACGAAGGCGATCTGGTGATCCCCGCCCAGATGGCCACGCCCGAGGCGATCAACTTCATGGCGACCCACGGGCGCGGGCTGATCTGCCTGACGCTCACCGGTGAGCGCTGCGATGCGCTGGGTCTTCCCTTGATGTCGTCGAACAATTCCTCGCGTCACGAAACCGCCTTTACCCTCTCGATCGAAGCCCGCGAAGGTGTCACCACCGGCATTTCCGCCCATGACCGCGCCCGCACCGTGGCCGTGGCCATCGACGGCGGCAAGACCGAGGCCGATATCGCCACGCCCGGCCATATCTTCCCGCTGCGTGCCCGCGACGGTGGCGTGCTGGTGCGCGCCGGCCATACGGAGGCCGCCGTGGATGTCTCACGTCTCGCCGGGCTCAATGCCTCGGGCGTGATCTGCGAGATCATGAATGACGACGGCACCATGAGCCGTCTGCCCGATCTGGTCTCCTTTGCCCAGAAACACGGGCTCAAGATCGGCACGATCAGCGACCTGATCGCCTATCGCCGCCGCAACGACAATCTGGTCGCGGTGTCGAAATCCGAAACCGTCACCAGCGAGTTTGGCGGCGATTGGGAAATGCGGGTCTATTCCGACACCGCCCATGGGGATGAACATATCGTTCTGATCAAGGGTGACATTTCCGGGGATGAACCCTGCCTTGTGCGCATGCATGCCCTCGACCCGATGCTCGACGTGATCGGCCTTGGCCCCCGGGGGCGGCGCGATGAGTTTGGCGATGCGATGAAGCTCATTGCCGAAGAAGGGCGCGGCGTGCTGGTGCTCCTGCGCGATACGACGATGAAAATGGCCGATGGCGAGGGCTCGCCCCAGACCCTGCGCCAATATGGCCTTGGCGCACAGATCCTGTCGTCGCTCGGCCTGTCGGATCTGATCCTGCTGACCAATTCCCCCGCCCCCAAGGTGGTCGGTCTTGAAGCCTACGGGCTTGAGATCACCGGCACCCGCAAAGTCTCGGAGATCGGCTGATGGCTGGCGCTTCCCATTACATTCTCGATCGTCCCAGCTTTGACGAACCGGTCAAGGTGCTGATCGTCGTGGCGCCTTACTACAAGGACATTGCCGACGACATGGTTGCGGGCGCGCGGGCCGAGCTGGACGCCGTGGGCGCCGAGGTGGATCTGGTCGAAGTGCCCGGCGCGTTGGAAGTGCCCACCGCCATTTCCATTGCCTATGAGGCGGGCATCTATGATGGATTTGTCGCCATCGGCTGCGTCATTCGCGGGGAAACCACCCATTACGACACGGTCTGCAATGATTCGAGCCGGGCGCTGCAACTGCTGGGCCTCGATGGCGCCTGCATTGGCAATGGAATCCTGACCGTTGAAAACCATGGCCAAGCCGCCGTGCGCGCCAATCCGGCCGAACAGAACAAGGGGGGAGGCGCCGCCGCCGCTGCCCTTCACCTGATCGCGCTCACCCGCAAATTCGCAGGCCAGTCATGAGTGATGCAAAGCAGATGCGCAGCGCCGCGCGGCTCTATGCCGTTCAGGCGCTCTTTCAGATGGAAGCGGCGGGGCAGGCGGCCCCTGCGGTGCAGAAGGAATTCGAGGATT
>JAOXSD010000291.1 GCA_025800205.1 Silicimonas sp.
TAACGCCATAGCGTTCGAATTCTTCCGCCGTCACCGGGCGCGGCCCGACAACGCTCATCTGCCCCAAAAGCACATTGAGAAATTGCGGCAGCTCATCAAGGCTGGTGGACCTCAGAAACGATCCGATGACCGGAATGATCCGGGGGTCCTGCTTCAGTTTCCGGGTCTCTTCGAATTCGTAACGGGCCGCATCCGATGTGGCCAGAAGCCGCTCCAACCGGACATCCGCATCCGCCACCATGGTACGGAACTTGAGACATCCGAAAGGTTTGCCCCCAAATCCAATACGCTGATGCACAAAGAACACCGGCCCCCGGCTGAACATCCGCAACAGAAGCGCAATAATCCCCATCAAGGGCAGCAGGGCGACCAGGGCCACCGCAGAAAAAAGGAAATCAAACCCCCGTTTCAAAAGCCCGCCGACAGGGGAAACCGACGTGCCCTCAAGCTGTTCCGAAGACTGCATTACCTTTACGCGAGCGCCAGTATCCATCATGAAATCCTAAATCAAATCACTAATTGGAATCGTCTTCATAACTCTGTTCTAGGGCACAGGGCGGCTTTCATTAATTGTCATTTAACGGATTTAGCCAAATTTTTCATTTTGCACGTGCAGAACGCCATTTATTGTGCATCTGCAGAAAAGTCGCGCGCATTGTCAGCAGAATGGGAAGCACGCGCGTTACCGCAAAGGTCAGTTTCACCGGCGCTCATCCAAGCAGATCGGCAACCCCCGCAAGGGCCCGTGCATGAAAATCCCGCCGCTTGTCTTCACAAACCGGCACCCGCGGCAGGGCCATGATCCGCTCGGACAGCGCCTCCGAGGTCACATCGGCCGCCCGCACACAAAGCTCCGAACAGCCGATCGCCTCATAGAAACTCTGCACCTTCCGATCCCATCCCAGCCCGATCGACGGCACGCCATAGGAAAACGCGACAATGCTCGCATGCAGCCGGTAGGCCAGGATCAGATCGTGACTGCTGATCCCATGGGCCAGATCGCGGGGCGTCTCAAAGGCTGCGTGGCGCACCAGACGCCCATCCTTGCGATAAGGGACAAAATCGGGCGTGGCCCAGAGCCGCGCCAGACTTTCCTCATCCTCAACCGCCCCGTTGGTGAACAGCGCCACCGGCACTCCGGCCCGGCAAAGCCGGTCGATCACGCCGGCAAACAGCGCAGCAGGCGCCCCGCCCGCAATCCTGCTATTGGCATGA
The DNA here is from genome assembly GCA_025800205.1 of Silicimonas sp. Classification (GTDB taxonomy): domain Bacteria; phylum Pseudomonadota; class Alphaproteobacteria; order Rhodobacterales; family Rhodobacteraceae; genus CALKXV01. Next base: position 1,216 of record JAOXSD010000291.1, read on the forward strand.
TATCGCAGCACTTCATCCGCCGTCACACAGATCCCGACCCGCCCGGCCCCGACCGCCCGCACCGCTTCGGGCGCAGGCCCATAGGCGGCGGCGGCCACAACGGCGGGATCCGGCACGATCCGGATCTCCTCGGTCAGCTGGGGCAGCTGCGCGGCAAGGCTTTGGGCTGACTCCGTATCCCGCAACGCCACATGGCGCAGATCGGCCGCACAGATCTGACCAAAAAGCGCCGCCCCGCGCTCGGTCCAGTTTTTCGAAACGCCAACGCCGTACACCGCCAGCGCCACATCCGCGTCACGACAGATCCGCGCGATCCGTCCGACCTTAAGCGGGAAATTGAGATCCGCATCGGAAAAAAGCTGCCCGCCGCCGATCACCACCCCATCGGCCGCCCCGATCAGCGCGCGCCAGTCCGGCTCCAGCCCGTCCAGCCTGCGGCCCAGAAGACGCGTCACCAGCCGCTGGCGCAGGGGCAAGGGCAGACGCGGCAAAAGCTTCAGCGCAAGCCGCCTGTTCCGCAGCCCGCCGACCCCGAACGACCGACGCCCGGCCAGATCAATATGCGCCACCTCGGTGCCAGGATCCGTCTCGCGCACCGCATATTCAATGCAATCCGAAATGATCCCGTCGCCCAGATTGGGACTGTAGCGCACGGCACAGATCACCAGACGGCGCGCCGCCCCCTCCTCCGACATCTCCAGACCATCCCGCATCTCAGGGATCCGACGCCTGATAAACACGAATGTAATCGATCAGCATCTGCGCCCCATCCGCCTCATCGGTCACCGGCCAGCCGCCGCCCAGACCGAGATTGGCCAGAACCAGCATCGGCTGCCGGTGATCGGGCCGCGTTGGCACCGACCAATAGGGCGCCCCGTTGAAATAGAACGTCGTGGTCTCCGCCGTGATCAGCACGCCGAACCGGTTGAAATCGGCGGCCAGTTGTCCCGGGCGAATGGGCGTCCAGCGATGTTCACTGTCATGGGGTTTGCTGCCATCGCGTGACCAGACATGCAGCACCGATGAAAACCGCTTGGGCTTGGCACCATAATATTCGATCACATCGACCTCGGCGGTGACCTTGGCACCGGGCTTCAGCCGTTCGGCACCAATCAGCCAGAAGGCCGGCCAGACACCGCGCCCGTCGGGCAGCTTCGCGCGCATCTCGAAATACCCGTATTGCTGCGCGAACCCGTGTCCCAGCGGGTCCATCGACGCCAGCAGGCCCGAGGTCCAGAACGTGGGGTGGTGTTTGCGCAGGGTGATCGCAAGCACCCCATCGGCCACCGAAAACGTGCCGTTGATCAGCGCGCCCTTGAACCGCGCCTCGCCGAAATCCCCGTTCCACGGGGTCCGCGTGTACCAGCGCGCGCCGCTGCCCGGACGCGCCGAGGCATCCAGCGCCGAAAACTCCTCGGCAAAGGTCAGCCGGAATCCGGCCGCCACCGGATCATCCATATCCGCCGCCACACCCGGCCACGCCGCCAGCGCCAGAGCCAGCAGGCACAGCACATCCAGAAGCCGTCCGAACCGCGTCATGCCAAACGCCCCCCGGACATCGCGTGACCCGCGAACACATTGTTCTGAGCGACCACCCCAAGCCCCTTGTCCCCAAGACGCGCCAGATTGTCGGCGACCGACCGGATCCGCTCCCTTGAGGTCGCAATCACATCGACCACCAGAAGAACCCCATCCATATGCTGGGCCAAAAGGGCCGATTCAGCCGCCTGTCCCCAGGGCCCGGCATCGACCAGCACCAGATCATAATGGGGCTTCACCTGATCAAGGAGCGTTGTCAGCGTGCCCGGTCCAAGTTGTTCGACCGCCGCCGGGACCGACATCCCGACCGGCATGAAATCATAACTCGCCTCACCAAGGGGAATGGTGACATGCTGAAACGGAAGCCCGTCCACCACCACATCGGACACCCCCTGACACCGCTCCAGCCGGATCGCACGGGTCAGCATCCGGTCCCGGAAATCACCGTCGATCAGCAGCACGCGCGTGCCGTGGCCGGCCAGCGAAGTGGCCAGCTCCGCGGTGACCGCCGTCTGCCCGGCACTCTTCACCGACGAGGTCAACAGGATGCACCGGGCCGGGGCGTCCGGGGTCAGATCCAGGCTGATTGCATTGCGCAACTTGCGGATCTCGTCGCGCACCCGGTCCGACGGGGCACCCAGGGGGCGGGCCCGCCCGATCAGCCGCCGCAAGACCGTGTCCGCCTCCAGAACCGCGATCACGGGCAGGCCCGACAAATGCACCACCTCGCGCAGGGACCGCACGCGCCCGGACAGCAATTGCCGCACCACGATGATCGCCAGCCCAAGAAACAGCCCGAAGACCAGCGCCCCGGCCAGGGTCAGGGATTTCTTCGGCAGGGCGGGTGCGGCCGGCACATCGGCGCGCTCGATCACCCGGGCGCCCGACGTGCCAAAGGCCTGGGCGGCGCGGGTTTCATGCAGCCGGTGCAGAAGATCCTCATAGACCCGGCGGGCGGCGGCGGCCTCCAGTTCCAGTTGCCCCAGTTCGATCGAATGGCGTTCAAGCGCAATGCTGGCATCGGTCGCGTCCCGCATCTGCGCCGCCAGCGCGGTCTCATGGGAGGCCACAAGCGCCCGCTCATCGACCAGCGATTGCAAATGGGCCCGGACGCCCTGCGTCAGCATCGCGGTGATCGCCGCGACCTGCGCCTCGGCCGCCTTGCTGTCGGCATTCTCGACCCCAAGCGTGGCCGCCCGTTCGTCCCGCACGAGCCGCGCCCGGGTCAGTTCCTCGCGGATCCCCACCACCTCCGCGACCGTCACCAAATGGGCAGCGCGCTCCAACCCCTCGGCCGCAACCAGCGCATCAAGCGACCCGATCCGTGCCTCCAGGGCGATCCGCTCCCGACGTAACGCATTCAATTCACTCGATGTTTCCAGCAAGGTCTGCTCGGTCAACAGCCGGTTGCTCTGCTCCAGCTCCAAAATCCGACTGCGCCGGGCCACCACTTCGGCTTCCAGCTTGCTGACCTCCTCACGCCAGGTGGCCGTCCGGTCCTCCAAAAGCGACGCCGCCCGGACCACCTCGGTCAGGCTCCGGTTGTAGCGTTGCGCAATATAAAGATCCGGCAGGGTGTTTGCGATCAGAGCGGCCCGGTCGGCATCGGTGGAAATCACACCGATCCGGATCCCATGGGAAATGCCGATCGGCGCAATCACCAGACCGGACTGCACCCGGTCAATAATCTGTTCGCGGCGCAACGGCCCGGGCGCCGGAGCCCCCGGAGCACCAGACAGGCGCCGCAGAACCGCACGCGCCGCGCCGCGCAAAACCCCCGGCTGCCGGGGGGCCGCATATTCCGGCACCGTCTCCAGCTCCAGCTCCGACACAAGGTCATCCACCAGAAGGTTCGAC
>JAOXSD010000304.1 GCA_025800205.1 Silicimonas sp.
CCTTCGAGGTAGAAATGTTCCTGACCGCCGATCTCCATGGAGCCGTCGAGGCTGAGGGGCGCGGCGGCAATGGCGGCGGCGGCGTCACCGCTTTCGTAGATACGGGGGCCGTCCTCGAAGCGGCTGTCGGCGGCCAGCGCATCGTCGAGGGTCAGGAGTGCCGGGAGTTCCTCGATCTCGATTTGGCCGAGCTTTGCCGCTTTCCGCGCGGCCAGATGGCTTTCGGCGGCGACAAGGAAGATCGGCTGGCCGATGAAATGCACCGTGCCTTCGGCCAGAAGCGGTTCGGGCGAGGGCGAGGGGGAGACGTCGTTTTCGTGGGGCAGGTCTTCGGCGGTCCAGACTGCGACCACGCCGGGGGCAGCGCGGACCGCAGAGAGATCCATCGACGTGATCCGGCCATGGGCGACGTGGGAGAGGCCGAAGGCCAGATGCAGCGCGCCTGCGGGCAGGGGAATGTCATCCACATAGCGGGCAGCACCGGTCACATGAAGGGGGGCTGCGTCATGGGGGAGAGGTTTGGCGACGCTCATGGCTGCACCTCCAGCACCGAAACCGCATCGCCGGCCAGATCCCGGTGGTAGCGGCGCAGCAAGTTTTGCGCTGTTTCAAGCCGGTAGGCGGCGGAGGCGCGCATGTCGGTCAGCGGAGTGAAGTCTTCTGCGAATTTCGCGCAGGCGGCCTCAACATTGGCGGTATTCCAGGGCTGGCCGATCAGGGCGGCTTCCACATGTGTGGCGCGTTTCGGAATGCCGGCCATGCCGCCGAAGGCGATGCGGGCGGCGCTGACCTGGCCATTTTCGACGGTGACGTTGAAACAGCCGCAGACAGCGGAAATGTCCTGATCGAAGCGCTTGGAAAGCTTGTAGCAGCGCAGATCGGGGGCGGCGGCGGGCAGGCTCACCGCCTCGACGAATTCGCCCGGCGCCCGGTCCTGCTTGCCGTAGTCGATGAAGAACTCTTCGACCGGCAGGTCGCGGCGCGTCTTGCCCTTGCGCAGATGCAGCGTGGCGCCCAGCGCAATGAGGGCGGGCGGGTTGTCCCCGATGGGCGAGCCATTGGCGATATTGCCTCCAATGGTGGCGGCCTGGCGCACCTGTTCGGAGCCATAGCGGCGGACCATTTCGGCATAGGACGGGTGATGGTCGCGCAGCACCGGCAGAAGCGTCGCCATGGTGACGCCGGCACCGACACGGATCACGTCGCCCACCTCGATCTGTTGCAGATCACGGCAGCGTCCGAGGAAGGCCAGTTCGCCCAGATCGCGCAACCCCTTGGTCACCCAGAGGCCCACATCGGTCGCCCCGGCCACAAGGGTGGCGTCGGGATGGGCTTCGTACCATTGCGCCAGCTCGTCGGCGGTCTCAGGCGCGATGGCAAGCGCGCCCGCCTCCGGCAGCGCCTCATCGAGCCAGTCGGGCACCGGGTCGGCAGCGGCGGCCTGGGCCGCGCGGATGATCGGCGCATAGCCGGTACAGCGGCAGAGATTGCCCGCCAGCAGATCGTCGTGATCCTGCCGTCCGGTCTTGTGGCCCACCGCCATGGAGACGACGAAACCGGGGGTGCAGAAGCCGCATTGGGACCCGTGATGGGCGACCATGGCATCCTGCACCGGATGGGCCTCGCCGCCCGGGCCGGTGAGACCCTCGACCGTGCGCAGAGCCTTGCCATGGATCTGGGGAAGAAACAGGATGCAGGCATTGAGCGCCTTTGTGCCCTGCCCATCGGTGACCATCACCGTGCAGGCGCCGCAATCGCCTTCGTTGCAGCCCTCCTTGGTGCCCGTCAGGCGCTTTTCCTCGCGCAACCAATCCAGAAGCGTGTGTGTGGCCGAAGTCTCAACCTCGACCGTTTCCCCGTTCAGAGAAAACTTGACCAGCATGAAATGCCTCGCCGCCTTACCCGGATCCCAGTTCCAATGCGCGCCGTCGATGCGGCGTAGAGAGCGCGCTTTGGGGATCAAAGCGCGAGATCAGGGGGTTGGTCAAGGGTCACGCGGGAAAAGGATTTCCGAGCGTTTCAATCAGGAAATCGCCGTTTTCCGCTCTATCCCCAGGTGGGGTGGAATTTACCAGCTGGCGAAAGGGTGAAGATCTCACAGCCCTCTTCGGTGACGCCCACGGAATGCTCGAATTGCGCAGAAAGTGAGCGGTCGCGAGTCACTGCCGTCCATTCGTCATCGAGCACCACGGTCTCGGGCCGACCCAGATTGACCATGGGTTCGATGGTGAAGAACATGCCCGGTTCAAGCCGGGCGCCGGTGCCCGCACGGCCGTAATGCAGCACATTGGGCGGGGCGTGGAACACCCGGCCAAGCCCGTGGCCGCAGAAATCGCGCACCACGCTCATCCGGTGGCCTTCGACAAAGCGCTGGATCGCATGGCCGATGTCGCCGAAGGTATTGCCGGGTTTGACCGCTTCGATCCCCTTCATCAGCGCATCATGGGTGATCTGGATCAGCCGTTCGGATTTGCCCGCAGGCGCGCCGGCCACATACATGCGCGAGGTGTCGCCATACCAGCCGTCGACAACCACGGTGACATCGACATTGAGGATATCGCCGTCTTTCAGCGTGTCATTGGCGCGGCGTTTCTCGGGGTCTTTCGACAGGGTGTCGGTTTTCGGGATCGGCGAGCCGGGAATGCCGTGGCAAACCACGTGGTTCACCGAGATGCAGCTGGCGTGCTGGTAGCCCTTGTAGCCGATGGTGGCCGAAGTGGCGCCGGCCTCGTTGACCTTTGCCTCGATCGCCGCGTCGAGCTGGGCCGTGGTCGCACCCGGCACCGCCAGGGGGGCGATTTCGTCGAGAATGCGCGCCGCCAGGGCGCCGGCCTTTCGCATACCGGCAAAATCCTCCGCCTCGTAAAGGCGGATCCCGTCACGGGTCAAACGGCCTCGGCTGGGTTCATCCACGGCAAGAAATCCTCTGTTTTGCTGCCATATAGGGCTTTTGGGACCGTATCGCCAGCCCCCGCGTTGTCGCGCCTGTTCAGATGGTGCAGGGAAATTGCGATCCGATGGTCACGCCGTCGCGGCTGATTTCGGTGCCCATCACGATCACCTCCACCCCGGCGGCGCGGGCCCGGTCGAAGGCGCCGCCATAGGCCGGATCGAGGTCGCGGGCCAGATCGAAGCGGGCGCAATCGTCGCGCTGCACGAGATAGAGCATGACCGCGCGGTGGCCCTCGGCAACCATGGCGGCCAGTTCACCGAGATGTTTGGCACCCCGCGCGGTGACGCAATCGGGGAATTCGGCCAGATCGCCGGCGCGGCGCAGATGGACGTTCTTCACCTCCACATAGGCGTCGGACAGGCCCGTTTCGGTGAGCAGGAAATCGATCCGCGAATTCTGGCCGTATTTGACCTCGGCCCGGACGCCGCCATAGGCCTCCAGGCCGGGCACCGCGGCTGCGCGCAACGCCTCGCCCACCACCCGGTTGGGCACGGCGGTGTCGATGCCGGCCCAATGGCCGCCGGGCAGTTCCACCAGACGCCAGCCGAATTTCAGCTTTTTCTTCGGGTCGTCATTGGGTTCCAGCCAGATCCGCATATCGGGATCGGCCAGCCCCAGCATGGCGCCCGGATTCGGGCAATGGGCGGTGATTTCGCGTCCATCCGCTTCGAGAACCGCATCCGCGAGGAACCGCTTGTAGCGGCGGATCAGACGGGCGGGGACCAAAGGCGTTTGAAAGCGCATGACTGCCGCCCTATACCCTGAAAGACAGAGGGACAAGGACGAGACGATGGGCAACCCAACTGCGGCCATGCTGGTAATCGGCGATGAAATTCTTTCGGGCCGGACCCGGGATGCCAACATGCACCATCTGGCCGGGCGGCTGACCGAGGCCGGCATCGATCTGCGCGAAGTGCGGGTGGTGGCGGATGACGCGGAGGCGATCAAGACGGCGGTGCGCGCGCTGTCGGAGCAGCATGACAGTGTTTTCACCTCGGGCGGTATCGGACCGACCCATGATGACATCACCGCCGATTGCGTGGCCGCTGCCTTTGACACACCGATTGACGTGCGCGAGGATGCCCGCGCCCTGCTGCAGGCCCATTATGACCGCCAGGGGCTGGAACTGAACGCCGCCCGTCTGCGCATGGCGCGCATTCCCGAGAGCGCGGCGCTGATCGACAACCCGGTGTCCACCGCCCCCGGCTTCAGCCTGGGCAATGTCCATGTGATGGCAGGCGTGCCTGCGGTGTTCGAGGCCATGGTCACCAGTCTCCTGCCGCGACTCACGGGCGGTGCGCCGGTTCTGTCGGACACCCTGCGCATCGACCGAGGCGAGGGTGACATTGCCGAGCCGCTGGGCCGGATCGATGCGGCCTATGAGGATCTGAGTTTTGGCTCCTACCCGTTCCTGCGTGACGGGCTTTACGGCGCCAATGTGGTGATCCGGGGCGTGGATGCGGGGCGCATCCAGGCCGCGAAGGCCGAATTGAAGGCGGTCTTTGGCGAGGATGCCCATTGACCGAACCGGCGACCGACACCCTTTTTGCCGCCCTGGAAGCCAGCTGGCCGCCCGCACGCGTGACCGAAGCGCCGCCCTTTCGCCTGCGCGAAGGCCGGGGCGGCGGGCAGCGGGTGTCGTCTGCCCTGCCGATGGGGCCCGCGACCGGGGCAGAGATCGAGGCGGCGGAACGGGCGATGGAGGCCATGGGGCAGCATCCGCTGTTCATGCTGCGCCCGGGCGATGAGGCGCTGGATGCGGCATTGGAGGCGCGCGGCTACCGCGTGTCGGACCCGACGCTGTTCTATGCGATCCGGCCCGGAGCGCTGGCCGAACCTTCCGGCCCCGGACGGATCTTTCCAAGCTGGCCGCCGCTGGCGGTCCAGCGCGAAATCTGGGCCGAGGCCGGGGTCGATGCGGCCCGTTTCGCGGTGATGGAGCGCGCCGCCTGCCCCAAGACCGCGATCCTGGCCCGGATCAAGGACACGCCGGCCGCTGCGTTTTTCCTGAGCCTCGACCGGGGCATTGCCATGCTCCATGCCCTTGAGGTGCGCCCGGCCTATCGGCGCAAGGGTCTGGGCGGCGCGGCGATGCGGGCCGCGGCCACCTGGGCCGAGGCGCAGGGCGCCGAGTGGCTGGCGCTGGCGGTGGTTGCGGCCAATGCACCGGCCATCGCACTTTACGAAGGCGCGGGCCTGCAGCGCTGTGGCGGCTATCACTACCGCCGCGCGCCCGAGGCCGCCCGATGATCCGCGCCGCCCTTCTCCTGACGCTGGCCTGGGCCACGCCCGGCCTGGCGCTTGACCTGACCCTGCCCGGCGCCGAGGTGACCGGGAGCGAGGTGAGCGAGGCCGCGAGTGCGCGGTTGCCCGAAGCCCCCTGGTCGCCCGAGCGCCAGACCCCCGGCACCGAAGGCGCGATCCGCAAGACCGCGCTGAAGCTTGGCAATGCGCAGCTCACGACCCTGCAATTGCTCGCCCCGCTGCGCGACCAGTTGCAAGCGGCGGGCTATGGGCCGGTCTTTGCCTGCGCGAGCGCCGAATGCGGCGGGTTCGACTTCCGGTTTCAGCTGGATCTGGTGGGCGAGCCGGCGATGCATGTGGATCTGGGCGACTACCGCTATCTCTTGATGCGCAAGGCGGGAGCCAGCCCGGAAAGCGTGGCGCTGCTGGCGTCGCGGTCGCGCGATGGCGGGTTCGTTCACATCACCGAGGTCTCCGAAGCCCGCCTGCCCGAGATCACGATCACCGAGGCCGCGCCCGCCCCCCCCGCGCAGGACGGGACCTTTCTGGACGCGCTTTTGCGCGACAGCCATGCAGTACTGGAGGATCTCGATTTCGGCTCAGGGTCTTCGGAGCTGGGCGACGGGCCCTATGCCTCGCTTGCGACCCTGGCGGGCTGGCTGGCGGAAAACCCGAGCGCGCGGGTGATCCTGGTGGGGCATACGGATGCGGTGGGATCCCTTGAGGCCAATACCGCGCTGTCGCGGCGCCGGGCGGCCTCGACCATGGGGCGGCTGATCAGCGCCTTCGGCACCGACCGGGCGCAGTTGCAATCGGCCGGGGCGGGCTATCTGGCGCCTATTGCGTCGAACCTCACCGAAGAGGGCCGGGCGCGCAACCGCCGGGTCGAGGTGGTGCTTCTGTCGCTGGAATGAAAAACGGGCGCCCTCAGGACGCCCGTGCAATGGTCAAACCCACGCCACTGTTACCACCTGTCCGGGCCCTTTTCCGCGAAGGCATGGACCAGGAAATCAATGAAGGCGCGGACCTTGGGCTGGGTGAACCGGCCCGGCGGATAGACCGCGAAGATGCCCTGATTTTCCATCGGCAGATCCGGGATCGCTTCCTGCACCAGCCCCTGATCCATCGCTTCGGCGTAAAGGAAGGAGGGCAGATAGGCGATGCCGAGCCCGGCAATCGCGGCATTCAGGAGCGACTGGCCATCATTGACCGTCAGCCAACCCGCGGTGCGGACCTGGCGCTTTTCGCCCGAAGGCGCGGTCAGTTTCCACACATTGCCTGCGGAATTGTTGGAATAATGCAGCAGCTTGTGTTCGTTCAGATCGTCGATCTTCTGCGGCCGACCGTATTTCTCGAAATACTCCGGGCTTGCGATCATCCGGCGGTTGGTTTCGCAAAGCTTGCGGGCGCGCAGGGTGGAATCTTCGAGTTCGCCGATGCGGATCGCAAGATCGAACCCTTCGGAGATCAGCTCCACATAGCGGTTGTTCAGCACCATGTTGACGGTGATTTCGGGAAATTCCTGCAGGAAATCCCCCAGCACCGGCGACAGGTGGTTCACCCCGAAATCGGTGGCGACCGAGATCCGCAACAGCCCCGAGGGCGCCGATTGCATCGAGGTGACCAGCGCATCGGCTTCGCCTGCGTCATTGAGCACGCGGCGGGCGCGGTCGTAATAGGCCAGACCAATCTCCGTCGGAGAGACGCGACGCGTCGTGCGGTTCAGCAGACGGGCGCCAAGACGAGCCTCCAGTGACGAAACATGTTTCGACACGGCGGACTTGGAAATCCCCATTTTTTTGGCCGCATCCGTAAAGCCGCCCTGATCGACGACAGTGGCGAATGCTTCCATTTCCGTAAGACGGTCCATAAGGCTTCTTACCCTTAACTCTTGCCCCCCGGCGTTGGACTATGTGCCCCTCAAATCGGGCGAGAATGGGGTAAGACCCCGACAATTACCCGGTTTTATCGGGATTGTGCCGCGCTTGGACACGGGGGTATCCCCGGCTTAACCATGGCGGAGGGGCCGGAATCCGGGAAAACAAGGCCATGATAACGCGGGGTTTTTTCAGAAGTTTTAACATGACGCAAAGGTCAGGACATGGCAGGATCGGGACGAAATCACCGAAAGAGACCACCATGACAGAGAGTGCCGCCCAGATCATTCGCGACCGCACGGGAGGCGCGCCGATCCGGATTGCCATGATCCTGGGCTCCGGGTTGGGCGGGCTGGTCGATGAGGTGGACGGCACCGCCATTCCCTATGCCGATCTGCCGGGGTTTCCGGGCGCGGGCGTGTCGGGTCATTCGGGGCAATTGGTGGTGGGCCGGCTTGCGGGCGCCGATGTGGCGCTGATGGCGGGGCGCGAACATTATTATGAGCATGGCCGGTCCGACGGGATGCGCGTGCCCCTGGAAGTGCTGCAGGCGCTGGGCGCCGAGATCCTGATCGCCACCAATGCCTGCGGGTCGTTTCGCGCCGATATTCCGCCGGGCGAATTGATGCTGCTTGATGATCATATCAATTATTCCGGCCTGAACCCGCTGATCGGAGAGCCCTCGGACCGCCGGTTCGTCAATCTGACCGAAGCCTATGATCCGGCGCTGCGGGCCGGTTTGCGGGCAGCGGCGGAAGCGGAGGGGATCGCCCTGCCCGAGGGGGTCTATGCCTGGTATTCCGGCCCCTCGTTCGAAACACCGGCCGAGATCCGGATGCTGAAGATGCTTGGCGCCGATGTGGTCGGCATGTCGACGGTGCCCGAGATCATTCTGGGCCGGTTCCTGGGCCTGCGCTGCGCCGCCGTGTCGGTGGTGACCAATATGGCCGCCGGGCTGGGGAATGAACAGATCAGCCACGAGCATACCAAGGCCAGCGCCCCTCTGGGGGCGGCGAAGCTGAAGCGGATTCTGGGGCGTGCTCTGGGCGGGTTTTGAGGTGACGATGGGTGGGGTTGGGTTTGGGGACATAGCTGCCGTTCCCAGTCACTTGCTTTGTCGTGCGATGTCTGTATGTATGTTCTCAATATGTTCTCAATATGTTCCAATAAGACCGGG
>JAOXSD010000310.1 GCA_025800205.1 Silicimonas sp.
CTGCCCGGTTTGGGCCGCCATCCAGAGCCGCTGCAGGCTGTCCTTGCGGTTGAAGACAAGGCAGGGCGCTTGGGCCAGCGACCGCGCTGTCAATCCCTCACTGAACCAGTGCGTGGTGAACTCCGGGCTTGCCGTCGCGAGATACCGCATCGCGCCAAGGGCATGTGTATCACATCCAGTGACCGGTTGCCCTCCGACGGTGATTGCGGCGCTAACCTCGCCCCGGCGCAGCCAGTCTGCCGAATGCTCCTGATCGTCGATCACCAGATCGAACAACAGGTCCGGCACTTGTGACATCACGTCGATGAACCACGCGGCTAGAACATCGGCCGGAAGGGCGATGCGCACCCGCGCCGGACCGGGGCCGCTCTCCAAGGTCAATTCGCGTGCAAGTTGGGACTCCAGCAGTCCGATATCCTCGGCGTGTTTGGCTATCCGCAGACCGGCAGGCGTGGCGGTGCAGGGCGAGCCGCGATTGATCAGGCTGGTGCCGATGCGATCCTCCAACGCTTTGATCCGCTGGGATATTGCCGAGGGCGTGACGGACAGCTCAGAGGCGGCGGCATCAAAGCTGCCGTGCCGC
>JAOXSD010000341.1 GCA_025800205.1 Silicimonas sp.
CGGAACCCGGCACAACGTCGCCATCTATATCGCCAACGGCCACGGCACGTGGGAGGCCGCGCTGTCGAATGTGATCGCCCCCGGAGAAACCGTTCTGGCCCCAGCCTCGGGTCGTTTCACTCATGGCTGGGCCGAGATGGCTGAGGGGATCGGCGCAAAGGTTGACCTGATAGATTTCGGCCTGTCCTCACCCTGGGATATCGACCGTATCGCTGAGGCGCTGAATGCCGATAAAGAGCACAAAATCAAGGCCGTGCTTGCCGTCCACGTGGATACCTCCACCTCGATCCGGAATGACATTCCGGCCTTGCGCGCTCTGCTGGATGACTTGAACCACCCCGCACTCCTGATGGCCGACTGCATCGCCTCGATGGGGTGCGACCGGTTCGAGATGGACGCTTGGAGAGTCGATGTCACCGTCACAGCCTGCCAGAAGGGCCTGATGACCCCGGCGGGCACCGGCTTTGTCTTCTTCAACGACAAAGCGCAGGCGAAACGCGCTTCAATGCCCCGCGTTTCGCAATATTGGGATTGGCAACCGCGCGCCAACCCCGAGCTGTTCTATCAGTACTTCAACGGCACCGCGCCTACCCACCACCTCTACGGCCTGCGCGCCGCGCTGGACCTGATCCACGGTGAGGGTCTCGAAAACGTCTGGTCCCGGCACGAGCGCCTCGCCAAAGCCATATGGGCCGCCTGCGATGTCTGGACGCAAGGCGGAGCGCTTCATTTCAACGTCACCGACCCGACCCATCGCAGCCACGCCGTCACCGCCCTCCGCCTGACCGAAGGGCGCGGTACACCTCTGCGCAACTACACCGAAAACCAGCTTGGTCTCACGCTGGGCATCGGATTGGGGATGGAGGACTGGGACGGTTGTTTCCGCCTCGGCCACATGGGCCATGTAAACGCTCAGATGATCATGGCCATGTTGGGCGGCATGGAAACCGCTATGGCCGCACTCGATATCCCCCGCGGCCGAGGCGCGCTGGAAGCCGCCGCCGCGACATTGGCCACATAGCGCCGATCCGCCTCTTCATCTGGCCGAAAATATCCTCGGGGGGAATCGCGCCTTGGCGCGATGGGGGGCAGACAGCCCCCCTATACCGCCCGAGCGTGCGCCAAGGCCAAAGGCAGGGCCGCTTCAAAAGCCGCCAGCTCGGCCTCTCCACCACAACTCACCCGGA
>JAOXSD010000321.1 GCA_025800205.1 Silicimonas sp.
ATCAGATCCATCATCGCATCGGTGGCGAAGTTGCGGACCTCTTCGAGCCAGAATTGCTCACCCTTGTCGACAAAGGCGTCGCCCACCTTGTCCTTCAGCGCCTCGCCCACCGCGATCAGATAATCGCCCGGATAGGTGCCGTCCTCGAAGGCGACCTCCTGCCCGTGCGCTTCCAGATACCGAAGGTAGACCGAGCGGGCGAGCACATCGACCTGCGCGCCGCCGTCGTTGATGTAATATTCGCGGGTCACATCATAGCCGGCAAAGGCCAGAAGCGAGGCCAGCGCATCGCCAAAGACCGCGCCCCGCGTGTGACCCACATGCAAGGGGCCGGTGGGGTTGGCCGAGACATATTCCACGTTCACCTTCACACCCGCACCCATGCCGGAATGGCCGAAACTCGGCCCCGCATCCACGGCCTCGGCCACCACGTCATGCCAGACCACCGGGGCCAGCCGCAGGTTGATGAAGCCGGGGCCCGCCACCTCGGCACTGTCAATGCGGTCGTCCTCGACCAGATGTTCGACCAGCGCCATGGCAATGTCTCGCGGCTTCTGGCCTGCGGGTTTGGCCAGAACCATGGCGGCATTGGTGGCCATGTCCCCGTGCGCTGCATCGCGCGGCGGCTCGACGGCCACATTGCCCCAGGACAGCCCGTTGGGCAGCGCGCCCTCGGCCACCATGGCATCCAGAGTTTCGATCACGGAGGTGCGGATATCGGCGAAAATGTTCATGGGCGCGGGGTTACGCCTTCTGGGTCAACAGGTCAACGCAAGCCGGGCCTCTGGGCGCGGTTTGGCCGGGGAAAGCGCGCCTCACCCCACCGGCACGCTGACCACATCAGCCGCATCGATCCCGCCGATGAAGCGTTCGTGGCATTGCAGGGCAAAGCGGTCGGTCATGCCGGCGATGTAATCGGACACGATGCGGGCCAGTTCTCGCTCGCTTTCGGCCTCGGCCACATCCTTGCGCCATTGACGGGGCAGGTTTTCGGGATGGCTGAGGAAGAAGGGGAACAATTCCTCGACCACGCAGGTCACTTTCTTGCGCATCTCCACCACCGTGGGCGCGCGGTACATGCGGGTGAAGAGGAAGTCGCGGATCACCTTGAGATCGGTGAAGACCGGCTCGGAAAAGCGGATGATCTGGAAGCCTGCGTTGCGGATGTCATCGGCGCTCTGCGGGTCGATCTGCTTGAGGCTCTCTTGCGCGACACCGATCACGTCTTCAACCAGCACGCCGAAGAAGCGGCGCAGGGCTTCGTGGCGGCGGCGATAGTAATTCAGATCGGGGTAAAGCTCGTCGACCCGGGCGAAACAGCGATCAAGGATCGGCAGTTCGGCCAGTTCGTCGGTGGAGAAAAGTTCGGCGCGCAGACCGTCATGCAGGTCGTGGTGGTTGTAAGCGACATCATCGGCGATGGCCGCCACCTGCGCCTCGGCGCTGGCATAGCTCGACAGTTCCAGATCGTGCTGATCCTGATAGGCGGCCAGCGCCCAGGGCAGATCGCCAGTCACCGGACCGTTGTGTTTGGCAATGCCTTCAAGGGTTTCCCAGGTCAGGTTCAACCCGTCGAACCTAGCATAGTGCCGCTCCAGCGCGGTGACGATCCTGAGCGCCTGGGCGTTGTGATCGAAGCCGCCATAGGGGGCCATCAGGTCTGAGAGCGCATCCTCACCCGTGTGACCGAAGGGCGTGTGGCCGAGGTCATGGGCGAGTGCGACCGCCTCGGTGAGTTCGGCATTGAGCCCGAGGGCGCCGGAAATGGTGCGGGCCACCTGGGCCACTTCGATGGAATGGGTCAGACGGGTGCGAAAGAAATCGCCCTCGTGTTCGATGAACACTTGCGTCTTGTGCTTCAGCCGCCGGAAGGCGCTGGCGTGAATGATCCGGTCACGGTCGCGCTGAAAAGCCGAGCGAAAGGTGCTTTCGTCTTCCGCGAAAAGCCGACCCCGCGAGGCGCCGGGGTCTGATGCAAATGAGGCGCGCATGGCCATCCCTTGTCCGCCTGTCCCGGACCCCATATATTCCCCCTGTAACGGAATGAAAACGCCGGAAAACCCCATGGACCTTGCCCTGCCGCCCCAAGTCACCCCCCGCGCCTTTGCGCGGCTGGCCGAGATCAATGACGGGGCCGAGGCGCCGCAGGCGCTGCGGGTCGCGGTCGAGGGCGGCGGCTGCTCGGGGTTTCAGTACAATATCGATCTGGACCAGCCCGCCGAGGGCGATCTGGTGCTGGAGGGCGAAGGTCAGAAAGTGGTGGTGGACGAAGTTTCGCTGCCGTTTCTGTCCAATGCGGTGATCGATTTCACCGACGAACTCATTGGCGCGCGCTTCACCATCGAGAACCCCAACGCTTCATCCTCCTGCGGATGCGGCACCAGTTTCTCGATGTAGGCTCAGCTATTCTTCTCTGAAATCAGGCTCTTGCTGGATTCCACCGGCGCTTTTACCGTGGGCGCGACCTTGTCTTCGGCCATCGCCGGAAGGCTCACGGCAATCGTGGTGACACCGGCCAGGTAGGCGGCGAGGGTGATCTGCTTTTTCATCTTGAACGTCCCTTATTGGTTTGATGTCACAGACATATGTAAACACCTTTAACATACAAGGGGGCGCTTCAAAAAAGTTAAGGCAGCGCGTATGACCTCCGAAACGTGGGAGCGGGCATGAAAATCGCGACATTCAATATCAACGGCGTCAAAGCCCGGTTCGA
>JAOXSD010000024.1 GCA_025800205.1 Silicimonas sp.
GTGGATGCGAGCATCGCCAAACAGCGCGGTTTTGACCCGGATCTCTGGGTGATCGAGATCGAGGACAAGGCCGGGCGGCATTTGTTGGATGAGCCGGGGCTGACCTAGGCGCGCGGCCCAGCCTTACACTTCACTGAGCCGTGCGGCGACCGCCCGCGGGGGGGGGAGCCTCCAACACCCGTGCGGGTGCGCTTTATGGCAGCCAAGCACATCTTCCCTAAGAGGTCAGCGCGCGGCTGTAAGGGCTCCCGCCCAAGGGGGCGGGCGGTCGCTGCGCGGCGGGCCTTCGGCCCTTGATTCCGCGCTTTTAGTGGAATGCGATCTTTTAAAAAGTTCTCCCCCTACTCCACCGCCCCCACCAACTCCCTCACCCTCGGCCCCAGCTCCTCCACGATCAGCGCCACGCCTGCCGCATTCGGATGGATCCCGTCGCCCTGCATGTAGCGGGCCAGCGCCTCGGCCGGATCGTCAAGCGCGGCCAGAGCGCCGAGGAAATTCCCGTGGTGCAGCGCCCCGTGAGCGGCGGCAAGCTCGGGATAGATCGCCTCGAAGGCCGCCTCATATTCGGTGCCGTAGTTCGAGGGCGCGTCCATGCCGATCAGCAGCACCGGCAGGTCCCGGCCCCGGGCCTCTTTCAGGATGCCGTCGAGATTGGCCCGGGCGACGGCGGGATCGATGCCGCGCAAGAGGTCGTTGCCGCCCAAGGCCACGATCAGGGCGTCGACCTCGGGCGTCAGGGTCCAGGCGATGCGGCTGAGGCCGCCCGCCGTGGTGTCGCCCGACACGCCTGCGTTGATGATCCGGGTGTCGCGCCCATCGGCATCCAGCCAGCGTTGCAACTGGGGCACAAACCCATCCTCGGGCGGCAGGCCATAGCCTTGGGTCAGGCTGTCGCCGAGGGCGGCGATTGTGATCTTGTCGGCCCAGGCGGGGGTTATGGCGAGAATTGTCACCAATCCGGCGTTGCGGATCGCCCGTATCACCCCATATGCCTGAGAGCGCCGCCGGAACGGAGCCTTTATGACTGACGCAATTTTATCCCTGAGAGACGCGGAACTGACGCTCGATGGCAATGCCGGGCGGGTGGAGATCCTGCGGGGCATCACGCTCGATGTGGCGCGGGGGGAAACCCTGGGGCTGATCGGACCTTCTGGGTCGGGCAAATCGTCTCTCCTCATGCTCATGGGCGGGCTGGAACGGGCCACGGGCGGATTGGTCAGCCTTTTGGGCCATGACCTGACCGCCCTGGGCGAAGATGCCCTTGCGCGTCTGCGCCTGCAACATATGGGGGTGGTTTTTCAATCCTTCCACCTGATCCCGACGATGACGGCGCTGGAAAATGTGGCGACGCCTTTGGAATTGGCCGGTCATGCGGATGCGTTTGACCGGGCGGCGGAGGAATTGGAGGCTGTGGGCCTGGGCGAGCGGGCGGGCCATTATCCCGCACAGATGTCGGGCGGCGAGCAGCAGCGGGTGGCTTTGGCGCGGGCGGCGGCCCCGCGCCCGGATATGCTGTTGGCGGATGAGCCGACGGGCAATCTGGATGGGGCGACGGGGGAGGCGATCATGGATCTGCTCTTTGGGTTGAATGCGCGGCACGGCTCGACGCTGATCCTGGTGACCCATGCGCCGGAACTGGCGGCGCGGTGTTCGCGGGTGGTGCGGCTGATGGATGGCCGGGTGGCCGAGGATGCGGCCGTGGCGGCGGCGGAATGAGTCTGGCGGTTGCAGGGCGGCTGGCGGCGCGGGAATTGCGCGGCGGGTTGCGGGGCTTTCGGATTTTCCTTGCCTGTCTGATCCTGGGCGTGGCGGCGATTGCCGCGGTGGGATCGGTGCGGGAGGCGATTTCGCTGGGGTTGGAGCGGGAAGGTGCGACGCTTCTGGGCGGCGATGCGGAGGTGGAACTGACTTATCGGTTCGCGACCGACGCGGAACGCGCCTGGATGGCGGGCGCGGCGGACGAGATGTCCGAACTGGTGGACTTCCGCTCCATGGCGGTCTTTGGCGAGGAACGCGGGCTGACCCAGGTGAAGGCGGTCGATGGGGCCTATCCGCTCTTGGGCACGGTGAACTTGTCGCCTGCGATGGATTTGGCGGTGGCTTTGGACGGGGTCGACGGGGTGCCGGGCGCGGTGATGGCCCCGGCTTTGTCGGCGCGGCTGGGCATGGAGATCGGCGAACGGTTTCGGCTTGGGTCGAGCGAGTTTGTGCTGATGGCGGAGATTGTGCGCGAGCCGGATGGCGCGGGCGGCGGTTTCGGTCTGGGCCCGCGCAGCATCGTGCGGACCGAGGCGCTGGCCGACAGCGGGCTGATCCAGCCGGGCACGCTGTTTGAAACGCAGTACAAGCTGCTGTTACCCGAAGGCGCGGATCTGGATGCGCTGGCGGCCGAGGCCGAGGGCACCTTCATCGGGCTGCGCTGGCGCGACCGGCGCAATGGCACGCCCGGGGTGGCGGTGTTCGTCGACCGGTTGAGTTCGTTTCTCGTGCTGGTCGGGCTGGCCGGTCTCGCCGTGGGCGGGGTCGGAATTTCCGCCGCCGTCACCTCCTATCTGGAGCGCAAGACGCCGGTGATTGCGACGCTGAAAACTCTGGGCGCTGGCGGACGGGTGATCTTTCAGACCTATTTCCTGCAGATCGGCGCGCTGACCCTTCTGGGGCTTCTGGCGGGGCTGATTTTGGGCGCGCTTCTGCCAGTTTTGGCAGCACCGCTGATCGCCGAAAGCCTGCCGGTGCCTGCGGTTTTCACATTACATCTCAAACCCTTGGGCGAAGCAGCCCTCTATGGCGCATTGGCCGCCCTGATCTTCACGCTCTGGCCGCTGGCCCGGGTCGAAGAGGTGCGCGCGGCAACGCTCTTCCGCGACGGCGGCGGCAAAACCCGCGCCCTGCCCCGCCCGCTCTGGATCGGCATCATCGTTGCGCTGGTGACGGCGCTGGTGTCATTGGCGGCCTGGTTTTCCGGCCTCTGGACCCTGACCTGGGGGGCAGCGGGCGGCATCGTCGCAGCCTTTGCTCTGCTGGTCGTGGCCGCACGCGGCATCCGGGCGCTGGCGCGCCGCATCGCGCGTTTTTTTCGTGGCCGACCAGCGGCGCGCCTTGCCCTCGGCGCAGTCGGCGGGCCTTCGGGCGAGGCCACATCGGTGGTGCTGTCCCTCGGCCTCGGCCTGACCGTTCTGGCCGCCGTCGGCCAGATCGACGCGAACCTGCGAAACGCCATCGCCCAGGACCTGCCCGAGCGCGCGCCCGCCTTCTTCATGGTCGACATCCAGCCCGACCAGATCGACGGGTTTCGCGAGAGGCTCGAAAACGACCCGGCGGTGGAAAAGGTGGAAAGCGCGCCGATGCTGCGCGGCATCATCACCAAGATCAACGGACGGCCCGCAGCCGAGGTGGGCGGCGACCATTGGGTACTGCAGGGCGACCGGGGGGTGACCTATTCCGACCGGCCGCCACCCGGCACCAAGATCACCCACGGGGCCTGGTGGCCCGAGGATCACGACGGCAGCCCGCGCATCAGCTTCGCCACCGAAGAGGCGCTGGAACTCGGCCTGAAACTCGGCGACGAGATCACCGTGAACATCCTCGGGCGCGACATCACGGCGGTGATCTCCAGCTTTCGCGAGGTGGATTTTTCCACCGCCGGCATCGGCTTCATCCTGTCGATGAACCCCGAGGCGCTGGCCGGTGCACCCCATTCCTTCATCTCGACCATCTATGCCGATCCGGACGCGGAAGCGCGGATTTTGCGCGACATGTCAAAGACCTATCCGAACATCACCGCGATCAGCGTGAAGGAGGCGATCACCCGGGTGTCCGAGGTGCTGGCAGGCATCGCCGCCGCGATCACCTATGGGGCGCTGGCCACATTGATCACCGGCGGCGTGGTTCTGGTCGGTGCGGCGGCGGCAGGCGTGCAGGCGCGCACCTACGAGGCGGCGGTGCTGAAAACCATGGGCGCGACACGGGCAACGATCCTGAAGAGCTTCGCGCTCCGCTCGGCATTGCAAGGTGCTGCGGCAGGCTTGGTGGCGATCCTGGCCGGCGCGCTGGCAGGCTGGGGCGTGATGCGCTTCGTGATGGAAACCGACTATACGTTCGAGCCGGTCTCGGCCATCGCCATCGTCACCGGCGGCGTCATCGCAACGCTGCTCTCGGGCCTGGCCTTCGCCTGGGGACCGCTCGCTTCGCGCCCCGCCCGCGTGTTGCGCGCCCGCGAATAACCCCGCGGCGCCACTGGACATTTCCGCCCGCAAAGGCCACGGTCTTGCCCGAACAAGCATCCGGGGAGACTGCCATGCGCCTTTTGCTGACCACCGCGATTGCGGGCCTGATTGCCACCACTGCCACCGCCCAGAACGACTGCGCGGCGGGCAAGACCCTGACCGAGGGCAAGCTGACCATCGCCACCGGCAACCCGGCCTACTACCCTTGGGTGATGGACGATGCGCCGGAATCGAAACAAGGGTTCGAGGCCGCCGTCGCCTATGCGGTGGCCGGCGAAATGGGCTTTGCCGACGAAGACGTCGTCTGGGTGCGCTCCTCCTTCGACCAAGCGATCCAGCCCGGCGCGAAAGACTTCGACTTCAACATGCAGCAATTCTCGATCACGCCCGAACGGGAAGAGATCGTCGATTTCTCGCAGCCCTACTACGCCGCCGCCATGGCGGTGCTGACCCGCAAGCCGGTGGTCGAGGGCGGCGCGGAGGCCGATGTCGCCTCGCTCAAGGGGCTGATCTGGGGCGCGGATGCCAACACCACCGCCGTGCCGATGCTCAACGAAATCGTAGCACCCGAAAAAGCACCGCTGATGTATGGCGACAACACCGATGTGGTCGAGGCGATGAAGGCCAACCAGATCGATGCCGCCCTCTTCGACCTGCCCACCGCGCTCTACCTCTCCGCCGTGGTGCTCGATGACGGCGTCATCCTCGGCCAGTTCCCGGCCGACCGCAGCGAAAACCCCGATGAATTCGGCCTCCTGATGGAAGAGGGCAACCCGCTCAAATCCTGCGTCAATGCAGCCCTGACCAGTCTCAAGGACAATGGCACGCTGGCCACCATCGAGGCCCAGTGGCTCTCCGAAACCACCGGCGTTCCGGTGATCGAATAAGGCCCCGCGCCTTAACAAAAATGGCGTTAACCTTTACTTTCATTAAGGTTAACGCCCCCTCCTCACCCTTTCAAAAATACGCAAATCGAACGGGACCATGCCCACGAGACGCCAGCAATACGAAGCGCGTATCCGCCGCCGCTCGGCCCTGATCGCGGGCGGCTCCACCGCCCTTGTCATCGCCGCCGTTCTGCTTCTCGTGCCCATGGCGCCGGGCTGGCCTGCGGTGAAGAAAAGCTTCTTCAACGCCGATGTCTTCGCAAAAACCTTCCCCGGATTGCTCGATGCTTTCCTCTGGGATGTGGCGATCTTCCTGTGGTCGGCCCCCCTGATCTTCGCCCTTGGATTGCTGATCGCGCTCGCCCGCGACGCCCGCAGCCCGGCGCTTTATCCCGTCCGCCTCTTCGGCGTGCTCTACACCGATATCTTTCGCGGCGTGCCGGTCATTCTGGTGATCTATCTGATCGGCTTCGGCATCCCCGGTCTGGGCCTGCCACGGCCATGGAACTCGCCCTACATCTGGGGCACGGTGGCCCTCGTACTGACCTATTCCGCCTATGTGGCCGAGGTCTTCCGAACCGGCATCGAAAGCATCCACCAAAGCCAGCGCTCCGCCGCCCTGTCCCTGGGCCTGTCAAACCGCGACGTGATGCGCTACGTGATCCTGCCTCAGGCGGTGCGCAAGGTGGTCCCGGCAAACATGAACATTTTCATAGCCTTGCAGAAGGATGTGGCACTGCTTTCCTTCATCGGACCGGTGGAAATCTTCCGCCAGGCCGGCGTCTACAAATCGCTGATGGCGAATTTCACACCCTATGTGGGGGCCGCCCTGATCTTCCTCGCGCTCACCATTCCGGCGACACGCTACGCGGATCATCTGCTGGCCAAACAACGACGGGCGCGAAGCTGATGGCCTTTCTCGAAACACGCGGGCTGATCAAGGCCTATGGCGACAATCCGGTCTGCCGGGGGATCGATCTGACGGTGGAAAAAGGCTCGCTGGTCTGCCTGATCGGCGCCTCAGGCTCGGGTAAGTCGACGCTCCTGAAATGCCTCAATCTGCTCGAACCGGTCGATGATGGCGAAATTCACTTCGACGGGGAAGACATCTCGATCCCCGGCCTTGATCCGCAAAGGGTGCGGCAACGGATCGGCATCGTCTTTCAAAGCTACAACCTTTTCCCGCATATGAACGCGATGGAAAATGTCCTCCTCGCGCCTCGGCGGGTCACCGGCCAATCGCGCGAGGCCCTGCGGCCCGAGGCCGAGGCATTGTTCAAGCGCTTCGGCCTCGGCGACCACATGACCCATTTCCCGGACCAATTGTCCGGCGGCCAGCAACAGCGCGTGGCCATCGTCCGCGCCCTGGCCATGCGGCCCGAAATCATGCTTTTTGATGAAATCACCTCCGCCCTCGACCCCGAACTGGTGGGCGAGGTGCTCGACGTGCTGCGCGCCTTGCGCGAAGAGGGCATGACCATGGTTCTGGCCACCCACGAGATGGGGTTCGCCCGCGAACTGGCCGACAAGGTCTGCTTTCTCGATGCCGGGGTGATCCTCGAAGAAGGCCCGCCCGAACAGGTCTTCGGCGCCCCGAAAGAAGCCCGCACAAAGGCCTTCCTGTCCCGGGTGCTCTAACCCGCCCGCTTCAGCGCCAGCACCGCGTTCAGCCCGCCGAAGGCAAAGGCGTTCGACAGCACGTAATCGACCGAAGCCTCCCGCGCCACATTCGGCACCACGTCGAGGGCGCATTCCGGATCGGGCTCTTCATAGTTGATCGTCGGCGCGATCACCCCGTCCTTCAGCGCCATCAGACAGGCCAAAAGCTCCACCGCCCCGGTGCCGCCGATCAGATGGCCATGCATCGACTTGGTCGATGAGATCATCACCTCATTGGCATGCTGGCCAAAGACATTCGCGACAGCGGCGCATTCGGTCTTGTCATTGGCCGCCGTGCCGGTGCCATGAGCGTTGATATAGCCCACCTGCTCGGCCGAAATGCCCGCATCATTCAGCGCGCCCGCAATCGCCCGCGCCGCGCCCTGTTGCGACGGCATGACGATGTCGGCCGCATCCGAGGTCATCGAAAAGCCGACCACCTCGGCCAGAATTTCTGCCCCGCGCGCCTTCGCATGCTCATATTCCTCGAAGACGAAAACGCCCGCGCCCTCGCCCTGCACCATGCCGTTGCGATTGGCGGAAAACGGACGGCAACCGTCCTTCGACATCACCCGCAGCCCTTCCCAGGCCTTCACGCCGCCAAAACACAGCATGGATTCCGACCCGCCGGTGATTATCACCTTGGCCGCCCCGCCCCGGATCAGCCAGAACGCCTGCCCCATGGCATGGTTCGACGAGGCACAGGCGGTGGCCACGGTGAAAGACGGCCCCTTGAGATTGTAGGTCATCGACACATGGGAGGCGGCGGCATTGTTCATCAGCTTGGGGACAATGAACGGATGCACCCGGTTCTTGCCCTCTTCATAGACCACCCGGTAATTGTCATCGAGCGTGCCCAGACCACCCCCGGACGTGCCCAGCACCACGCCCGACTCGGCGGCCAGCTGGCCGGAGAATTCGAGCCCGGACTGCGCCAGAGCCTCCTCTGCGGCAATCAGCGTGAACTGGGTAAACCGGTCGAACAGCGCCTGCTGCTGACGGTTGAACCGCGCATCGGCATCGTAATCCTTGACCTGACCACCAATGCGGATCGACAGGCGCTCCACGTCGCGGATATCGAGATCACCAATGCCCGAACGCCCCTCGCGCATCGCCTCATGGGTGGCCGCAACCGAATGGCCCAAAGGGTTGATCGACCCGGCCCCGGTAATGACGACGCGGCGCATGGCTCAGGCGGTCTGCTCGGCGACGAGCTTTTCCACCGCCGCAATCACGGCCGAAACCGACGAGATGTCAAAGGCACTCTTCTCGGGCTCATTGGCATTGAACGGCACCGAAATGTCGAAAGCCTCCTCGATGGAGAAAATCGCCTCCACCAGCCCCATGGAATCGACGCCGAGGTCTTCCAGCGACTGGTCCAGCGCGATATCGGACGGCTCAAGCACCGCCTGCTCGGCGATGATCTCGATTACCTTGTCTTTGACGCTGTCGCCCATCCCAACCGCCTCGCTTTCATCTTTGGCGGTTATTTAGTCATCCTCGCCCCGCAAGGGAACCGCTTTCTTCAGCGCAGCGACATCCTGCATCAGCCGCGGCAGACGGCGCCAGTTCTTCGACGCACCAATATACTGGTCCATCTTCATCGCCGGATAGCCCAGCATCACCCGCCCGTCCGGCACCCGGGCCAGGATCATCGTGCCCGCCCCGGTGATCACATCCGCGCCCACGCTCAGATTGTCGCCCACCCCGGTCTGGCCGGCCAGCACCGTGCGATCCCCGATCGTGGTGGAGCCTGCAATCCCGGTCTGACCGCAGATCAGCACATCCTCGCCCACCTGCACATTATGGCCGATCTGGACGAGGTTATCGATCTTGGTGCCGCGCCCGATGCGGGTGGCGCGAATGGTGCCCGCATCCACCGCCGAATTGGAGCCGATCTCCACATCATCGCCGATCTCGACGCCGCCGAGCGAGTGAATGCGCTGCCAGGCGCTGTTCTTGGCGCTGGCCTCCGCGCCAAGCGAGGCGCGCGCCTCTTCCACCCGGCTGGTCTCCGGCGTCACGAAGCTGAACCCGTCGCCACCGATCACAGCACCCGGTTGCGCAATGAAACGATCCCCGATCCGCACATTGGCCCCGATCCGAACACCCGCATGCAACAGGGCATCCGCCCCGATCACCGATCCCGCACCAATGCTCACATGAGACGCGATCCGGGCATTGGCCCCAAGGGTCACACCGGCACCGATGACCGCCAGAGGCCCGATGGCCGCCCCGGCCCCGATCACCGCGCTTTCATCGATCACCGCCGAGGGATGCACCCCCGGCGAAATCCCCGGCCCCGCATCCATCAGCGCCGTGAGCCCGGCCATGGCCAGCCGCGGACGTGGCGCATAGATCGCCGCCTCCAGCCCCAGGGCCTGCCAATCCGCACCGTCCCACAAAAGCGCAGCCCGCGCCTGCCCCTGGGCCAGACCACCCGCGTATTTCGCATCCATCGCCAGCGCCAGATGCTCGGGCCCGGCGGCGGCGGGCTCGGCCGCGCCGGTCACCTCAAGCGAAACGGCGCCGAAAGCCTCTGCTTTCAGCGCCGCTGCAATGTCTTTCACTGTGTGGCCCATGGGCACCCCGGAGCTGTTTTCCGAGGATTAGCCCCTCAGCGCCCGAAGCGAAACCCCGGCATTGGCCAGCGCCTTCCAGATCTTGGCGTCGCGGCCATAGACATCACGACGGAACTGGATCTTTCCCTTGGGCTGGGTCACCGCGGTCCGGTAGACCAGATGCACCGGCACCTGCTTTTCCAGAGGCACCACGGTTTCGCGGCCCGTCGCCAGACGTTCCTTGAAATAGGCCTCCGGATTGCGGACCTGTTTGGCCAAGAGCGCATAGGCGAAATCGAACGGGTCGTTCAGCCGGATGCAGCCATGGCTGAAGGCCCGGACCTCGCGCCCGAAAAGCTGCTTCTGGGGCGTGTCATGCAGGTAGATATTGTGCCGGTTCGGGAACATGAACTTCACCAGCCCCAGCGCGTTGCGGCGGCTCGGCGGCTGCTTCAGATCGAAGGGGAAGTTCGACGCGGTGAATTGCGAGAAGTCCATCCCCTGGCGCGACACGGTCTGGCCACGACCATTGGTCAAGCGCAGATGGCCCGCCGCATTGGGGTTCTTCTGCAGCATCGGCAGATATTCCTTCACGGCGATCGAACGCGGCACGTTCCAGGTCGGGTTGATGACCATATGCTCCATCACATCGGAGAATTCCGGCGTGCGACGATCCAGATCCCGGTGGCCCACGACCGAACGGGTCTCGAATGTGGTCTTGCCATTGTCGACGATCCGGGCATGGAAATCAGTGATGTTCACCCAGACATGACGCTTGCCCAGCGGCATGTTGATCCAGCGTTCCCGCTCCATCGCCACGATGATCTGGGTCAGGCGGGTCTGGGCGGATTTGTTGATCTCCGCCAGGGTACCCTGGCCTGCCACACCATCGGCGCGCATGCCGTGGTCGCGCTGGAACCGGGCCACCGCCTGCTGCATCTTCTTGTCATAGGCCTTGGTGCTGGTGCGCTTGAGATAGCCCATGGCGATCAGCCGGTTGCGCAGTTGCACCACCGCTTTGTTCGACGCCCCGGGCTTCAGCGATTTCGCCTGCACCTTCGGACCCCAGCCGCCCTTGCCGACCAGTTTCTCAAAGCGCATCTTCTCCTTCATCAGCCGGGCATATTCGGCCGATGACGGCGGAAGTTTCTTGATGAACCCCTTGGGCGAGGATTTCGAGAAGGATTTGAGCAGCGAGGTGCGGCTGCGATAGGGCACTTCGCGCACCAGCCCATTGTCCACCGACCGGGGCTTCAGCACGCCGGTCTGGATGTCGCGGGCATAGCGCAGGAACAGACGCGAGAACTCGACCTCGAGCCGGCCCAGATCACGCTCCGACTTCACCCGGCGCGGGTTGATCGACAGGGTGTCGAGCGCGTAGCGCTGCACCGGCAGGCCATGGGCCCCGGCGTCCTTCACCGCGCGCAAGAGAGCCGTGCGCCGCGCCTTGGCTTTGTTGCCCTTCGCGGTCCAGATCGGCTTGTAGCCGGTTTCCTTGTAGAACGCGGCGATGTCGCGATCCTTGGCGGCGGCTTCGGCCACCGATTGCATAAAGGCGGTCACCTGCGCCTGAACAGGTGTTGTCAGCCCGCTCAGCAGAAGAGCAAGCGAAAACAACGCATAGACGGTCAAACGCCTGAAGGAAGATGTGGCAGTCATCTTACATCCAATACTGTTTATGCCCCAGATGGTTCTCCTTGCACGCAAACCGCCGGAACTGTCCATTCACATCTCGGCTATCTCGGCCCCCTGCCGCCCCCTGTCGCCCATGTGCAACGCCCAGGTGCCCCCGGGGCACATGAGCAATTTGCTGCAAAAGCAGGCAATTTTCCGCCGAAATCTGCGGCAAGGCCGCGCGCTCAGTTTAAAAGGCTTGGCTTACCAAAAGATTTGCTTCCATATGGTCGCGCGCCTGGGGAGACAAGGTGCCTCTGCAATCGCGGGACAAGCGATGCGGAGCGACAGACGGGACAAAAGACGCATGACGACTTCACATTCGAAGGGCGTGAGCCGTAGGGGTTTGCTTGGAGCCTTTGCGGCAACAACTCTGGTGGCAGCTCCGACCTTTTCCAACGCTTTCGGGCTGTTGCGTGGGGCGGGCGATATCCGCAGATTGAACATGTATTCCGGCCGCACCGGCGAAAAAATCGACATGATCTACTGGATCGATGGCGATTACGTGCCCGAGGCGCTGAAAGAGGTGAACCGCTTCATGCGCGACTGGCGCACCGACGGCGCGATCAACATGGACACCCGGACCATCGACATTCTCGCCGCCTCGCACCGGATGCTTGACACCGACACTCCCTATCTTCTGCTGTCGGGCTACCGGTCGCCCAAGACCAATGCGATGCTGCGGTCGAAATCGCGCTCGGTGGCGCGCAACTCGCTGCACATGAAAGGCCAGGCCGCGGATATCCGCATCCAGGGCCGTTCGGTGTCACAGATCAGCCGCGCGGCGATCTCCTGCTCCGCCGGCGGCGTGGGCAAATACTCACGCTCGAACTTCGTCCATATGGATTGCGGACCGGTCCGCGTCTGGGGCCGGTAAGCCCCTCCCCCATAGGCAAAAAACGCGCCCCCCCGGGGCGCGTTTTGCGTTTCAAAGCGCCTGTCCCGCCTCATCAAAGAAATGCAGCCGCTCTTCCGGCGCGATCAGCCCGATCCGCGCCCCTTCCTTCACATCCGTATCCCCATCGGTCCGCACCGTAACCGACCCGGCCGCACCGCAATCGACGATCAGGAATGTATCGGCGCCGAGATATTCCAGCACATCCACCGTGCCATCCATCACGCCCTCGCCCTCGGCCCCGATAGCGATATGCTCGGGCCGCATGCCCACCTTCACCGCGCCGGGCCTCGCCGTCAGACGCGGCACCGACGCCACATCCATCACATTCATCTTGGGCGAACCGATGAACTGCGCCACAAAGAGGTTCGCAGGCCGCTCATAAAGCTCGCGCGGGCTGCCCACCTGGGCGATCTTGCCAAATTCCAGCACCACGATCCGGTCGGCCAGCGTCATCGCCTCCACCTGATCATGGGTCACATAGATCATCGTCCGACCAAGCGACTTGTGCAGCTTGGCAATCTCATAGCGCATTTCCACGCGCAAAGCGGCATCAAGGTTCGACAAGGGCTCATCGAACAGAAACGCGGTCGGGTCGCGCACAATCGACCGCCCGATCGCCACCCGCTGCCGCTGCCCGCCCGACAGCGCCTTCGGGCGCCGGTCGAGATAGGGTTCCAGCTTCAGCACCTCCGCCGCGCGGTCCACCTTCTCGGCAATCTCGGCCTTCGGCGCCCCTGCGGTCTTCAGCGAAAACCCCATATTGTCGCGCACCGACATATGCGGATAGAGCGCATAGCTCTGGAACACCATGGTCAGCCCCCGCTTCGACGGCGGATCGGCGCTCTTGTCCTCACCGTCGATCAGAAGCGCGCCCCGGCTGATCTCTTCCAGCCCGCCGATCATCCGCAAAAGCGTGGACTTGCCACAGCCCGAAGGACCGACAAACACCACGAACTCCCCGTCATTGATCGCAAGGTCGATCCCCTTGATGACCTGCACATCGCCGAACCATTTCTCGACCCCCTGAAGCGTGATCTCGCCCATCAGTTTTCTCCCTGCGAAGGGGACGCCCAGGCGAGCCAGACCGCCGCCGTCCAGGTGAAAGTGCCACCGCCCGCCGGATCGCCGGTCTGGGGATGGAAATACTCCGCGAACCCATGGTCCGCGATCAGCGCCCGCGTCATCTGACGCACACGCTCGGCATGGCCATGGTGGCCCATATCCGCCAGCCCCAGACCGATCAGCGTGTTGATGATCGCCCAGGTCGGCCCGCGCCAATAGCGCATTCCGTCAAACTCGGGCGATTGCACGCTCAGGCTCGGCACCCCATAGCGCGTTGTTTCAAAACATTTTTCCAATGCCGCCAGCGTCTTCGCATCCTCAACCCCGGCATACCAGCACAGGAATGAGGCCGAGGTCACATGGCCCGTATGCCGCCCGTCTCCCAGATCAATCGCGTCGAAAATCCCCGTCTCGGGGTTCTTCAGCCGCGCCGCGCCCGCTTCCAGCCGCGCGGTCCATTCGTCGATTTCCCTGCGATCCTCGCCCAGCGCGTCGGCCATCACGGCAAGGTCACGATTGGCCCTGAGCAGAATGAAACTCAGCGTCGGATCGGCCACCCGGAACGGGCGATCCACCGCCATCTGCGCCTCGTCCCAGCCCATGCGGCGGCCCCGCTGCACCAGCCAGATATAGCGGTCGTAATCCGCCTTGGTGGGCCGCATGGCCGGGTTCACATGCGACGTGTCGCGCCGCGTGTATTCGCCCACGCCAACCGGGTCGAGCCGCGCCATCGCAGAGTCCCAATCGGCACAATTGTCCCGGCCCGCCTCCCAGGGGTGGGAGACGAAGATCATCCCGTCCTGCTCCCGCCACTCCATGAACCAGCGGTGCCAGGCCTTGATCTTGGGAAAGAGCGTTTTCAGATGCGCCGCCCCGGCCGCCCGGTCCTTTTCCCAGATCGCGCGAATGAAGGTCGCCGCCACGGCAGGCTGGCTGATCCCCGAAGACGGCACCGGCCCCACATCTTCCGCCCCCCAGACATCCGGCCCCGGAAAATACCCCGGGTCGGGCCGGTGGAACAGAATGTGCGGCACCATGCCATTCGGCCATTGACCGGAAAACAGCGTCTCCACCTCGTCCCAGGCGCGGGTCACGTCAAAGGTCGCAAACCCCCAGGCGGCAAAGGCGCTGTCCCAGTTCCATTGGTAGGGATAAAGCCCCGCAGTCGGCACCGTGTAGCCGCCGCGATCATTGGCGCGCAGGATGGCGCGGGCCTGTTCATCCAGTGCAATCGGGTCCAATTTCGTCATCCTTTGACGCTCCCTGCGGTGAGGCCCTTGGTCATGAACCGCTCCAATCCCAGAAACAGCGCCATGATCGGCACCGTCGCGATCACCGCGCCCGCCATCAGGTGCTGGCGCGGGATCTCGGAACTGTCGAGCGAGGCAATGCCTCGGGTGAGAGTGAATTTTGACGGATCGTCCAGCAGCATGAAGGCCAGAAGGAACTCGTTCCAGGCGATCATGAAGACATAAAGCGAAACAGAAGCGAGCGCGGGCAGTGCCAGCGGCAGGGTGATCTTCCAGATCACCTGCAACCGGTTCAGCCCATCCATCAGCCCGGCTTCTTCCACCTCGGCCGGCAGCCCCCGGAAATAGCCCTGCAACATATAAAGGGCCACGGGGATCGTGGTCACCGGGTAGATCAGCACGATGCCGAAGATCGTGTTGCGCAACCCTGTCATCGAAAAGGCGATATAGATTGGCAGCGCCAGCACGATCATCGGCACCATGTAGATCAAGAGGATCGAGCGCGAAAACGCCTTTTGCCCCCGGAACCTCAGCCGTGCGACCGCATAGGCGCCGGGCACCGAAAACAGCAGCGTCAGCGCCACGGTGATGACCGAGATATAAAAGCTCGTCATCAGATAGCTGCCGAAATTGAAATCGACGAACAGTTCCTGATAGCTCCGAAAGAGCCCCCAGCCCTTGCTGAGATCGATGGTGAAATCCAACGGGTTCTGCATCAGCTCCGACTGGTTCTTCAGCGAGGTCATCAGCATCACATAGAACGGCACGGCGACAATCGCGGTAAAGAAGACATAGCCAAAGCCGGTGAGAAACCGGATCACCGCATCCTCGAACTCATGCCGCGTCGCCCCGCCAAAGGGCAGGTTCCGCAGCATGATCTCCAAAGGCCAGGCGCTGGCCACGGCAAAGAGCAACCATGCCATGACAATGGTGCTGGTCGACGTGCCTTCCGCCCCCAGGATCGCCGGATTGATCAGCCAGAACGCCAGCGCAGGCACCACCGCCAGCCCAACCGACCAGCCGATCCGCTGCCCACGGCTTCGCCCGCCATCGGGCAGCCAGACAAAGCCCAGCCAGGCGCCGAAGATCAGGCACGAAAGCAGCACCGGGCGCAGCCCTTCGCCGGTCGCGAAACTCACGCAGATCGAGGCGACAATCGCCATCAGCGCACACCAAAGCGCGCCGATCACCGGCCCCGCCACATATCCGAAACGGAACATGCTCATAGCCCTTCCTCCCGGCTCATGGTTCGGAAGAAGAAGAAGGAAAACAGCAGCAAGCAGCCAAAGATCACCACCGCCACGGCCGCCCCCGCCCCGATATTCGACACCGCGAAGGCCTGCTCATAGACATTCACGGTCAGGGTCCGCGTGCCCGCATTGCCGCCCGTCAGCAGGAAGATGTCGTCGAACTTGTTGAAGGTCCAGATGAAGCGCAGCAGGAACAGCACCGACAGAATGCCCAGAAGCTGCGGCACCGAAAGATACCAGAATTTCTGAAACGGCGAGGCGCCATCCATATCGGCGGCCTCGTACATATCCGTGTCGATGGATTGCATCCGCGCCAGAATGAACAGGAACGAGAGCGGGAAATACCGCCAGATCTCGAACACCGTCACCATGATCAGCGCCAGGGGCCGCTCGCCAAAGAAGTTGATCGCCTGATCGGTCACGCCCATCTGAATGAGCAGCGCATTGGCCGACCCGGAAAACGGATCAAAGAGGATCACCCAGGCAAAAGCCACCGCGATCACCGGCGCCACATAGGGAAAGAGGTAAAGCCCGCGCAGCAGCCCCTGCCCCCGGAATTCCTTGTTCAGAAGCAAGGCTGCAAAAAGGCCAAAGACCAACGCCCCCACCGTGCCCACCACGGTGTAGAACAACGTCACCCAGAGCACGCCCCAGAACTCATCCCCGTCAAAAACACGGGCGAAATTCTCCAGCGTGAATTCGGCATTGGTCAGGATATTCTTGCCCTTGCCGGTCATCGTCGGCGCGGAGCCTTCAATCGCCTCTTCGGCGGCGTCCTCGTCACCGTCAATGGTAACAAAGATCGACACCCGCTCCCGCTGACCACCTTCCAGATCGCCCAGATCGCAGGTGTAAGCGGCACCGGAGAAGCTGCAGCGTTCATCGGCCTCGCGCATCGTCACACCGGCAGGCAGTTCATCCGACAGCGTCACCGCCCGGATCACCTCCGATTGCGAGGAATTGCGGATGCGGTACTCCACCCGCAGCTTGTCATCCGCCCCGCGCAAGGCCTCCCGCGCCACCGGTGCGGGCGGACGCAGATCGGCGAGCCCAATGGGTTTGAACGAAATCCAGAAGATCGCCAGCAAGGGCAGCACCACCACCGCCGAAACGATGGCAATGGTCGGCGCCAGAAGCCCCCAGGCCAGCCGCGCCTCGCGTTTGGCCAGCGGCCCGGTGCCCGTGGGCGGGCCTATGTTCTGCGATTGATCAGACATGACATCCTCGCTGCCCCGGCAGTACCGGTGCCCGGATAAGGGGAAACGGCCCCGGCGCACCGGGGCCGAAAGTCGGATTTACTCGATCGCCGACAGCTCGTCGTTGAGCGCCTTGACCGCAGCCGCCGCTTCGATTTCACCATCGAAATACTGGCGGAAAACCCGGTTGATCGCCTGGCTGTTGATGATCTTCGAGGCCAGCGCAAGCTGCCCTTCGGCCACGCCCCAGCGCTGACCCACATCCAGACCACCAACGATTTCGTCAATCATCTCCTGCGGATAAAGCTCACCCAGCGGGGCCTTGCGGTCCACGCCCACATCGAGCTTCGACCAGGCGTCGACAAACTCGGCCGAGCCATCAGAGGCCCCGCGCCGGATCGGGAACTTGCCCTCGGGTGCGATGGCCAGGGTCGCGGTGTAACCGTCATTCATCGAATACTCGATAAAGGCCTGCGCCTCTTCGATATCGGCATCCGCCGTGATCCCGAAGTAACGCGCATCGGCCCAGGCAGCCCCATCCGCATTCGACGGACCGGCAAAGTTGGTCACGATGCCCGCAGCCGCCGCCAGATCGCGCGTGGTCGGATCGTCATTGATCGTCGGCGGGGCAGAATCCCGCAGACCGGCCATTTCATCGAGGATGAAGGGCGACCAGATGATCATTGCGGTCTGACCGGCAAAGAACAGGGTCCGCGCCTGATCCCAGTAAAGCTCCCCCGGGGGCGATGCCTCGGCGATGGCCTTGTAGAATTCCAGCGCCTCGACGGTCTTGGCCTCGTCAAAGCCCTTGAATCCGCTGGCATCCACCGGCGACGCGCCATTGGCCAGCAGGATATGCTCCAGCACCTGCCCCATATAGCCTTCGTCCACCTTGGTCGGTGCGACAAAGCCGAACATCTCGGGCGGGTTGTGCAGCTTCTCGATGGCCGCGATCACATTGGCATAGGAGGTCGGCGCTTCAAGCCCGGCGGCCTCAAAGAGATCGCGGCGATAGACCACCATCTGGGTCCAGCCGTCCACCGGCACGGCAGCAACGCCGTCACCGGTCATCGCCATCGACACCGGACCGGGGGCGAAGGTGCTCTTGCCCAGCTTCTCGACCACCTCATTGGCGGCTTCCGCATCGAGAATGCCCGCCTCGGTCCAGGGCAGCGCATATTGCAGCGGGTGATAGATCACATCCGGCAGATCACCGGCGGCAAAGGCGGCGGTGGCGCGGGTGCCCAGGTCTTTTTCCTCGACCGGGATCACCTCGACCTTGACGCCGGAGGCGGCTTCGAAATCGGCCGCCATCTTTTCCTGACGCTCCAGCCGCGCGGGCTGGGT
>JAOXSD010000036.1 GCA_025800205.1 Silicimonas sp.
AGGCTGGCCAAGTTCAACGGCGTCTCGAAAGATTTCGAGCTCCATCTCAAGGAATGCGAATGGCGCTGGCGAAAGGACCAGGCTACCCTAAAGGAGGAATTATGGAGATTGCTAGTCTAGAGCCTTCCGAAATACGCACAAAGCCGCGCCCCAAAGGGCGCGGCTTATTTGTCCTCGGCCTCCGGATCGGCTTTGCCGACCCCCCGGAACACCCGTTTGAAGGGCAGGATCCAGACGATGCCGAGCCCCACATAGATCGCCAGTTCCAGCAGGAAATGGGGCCGGTCGAGCCAGTTCACCAGCGTGACCGCCGCCACGATGTAAAGCGGCATGCCGATGAGCAGGATCACCAGCGACCAGCGGCGGCGGGCTTTATACGACAGCGCCACCGGATCAATCCGCAAAGGGATCGGTGACCAGGATCGTATCGTCGCGCTCGGGGCTGGTGGAGAGAAGTGCCACCGGGCATTGGATCAATTCCTCGATCCTGCGGACGTATTTGATCGCCTCCCCCGGCAAATCAGCCCAGGAGCGTGCGCCCGCCGTCGAGTCCGACCAGCCCGGCATGGTCTCATAGACCGGTTTGACGCGGGCCTGTTCCTCCGCCGCCGTCGGCAGGTAGTCGAGCACCCTGCCGTCAAGCTCGTAGCCGGTGCAGATCTTCAACTCCTCGAACCCGTCGAGCACGTCGAGCTTGGTCAGCGAAATGCCGGTCACGCCCGAGGTGGCGCAGGTCTGGCGCACCAGAACCGCATCGAACCAGCCACAGCGCCGTTTGCGCCCCGTGACGGTGCCAAATTCACGGCCGCGCTCGCCCAGACGCTGGCCATCCGCATCATCGAGTTCCGTCGGAAACGGCCCTTCGCCCACGCGAGTGGTATAGGCCTTCACGATGCCCAGCACGTAATCGATGGAATTGGGCCCCATGCCGACGCCGGTGGCGGCCTGGCCTGCGATCACGTTCGACGAGGTGACAAAAGGGTATGTGCCAAAATCAATATCCAGCAGCGCGCCCTGGGCGCCTTCGAAAAGGATGCGTTCGCCACGGGTCTTGCGGGCGTTGAGCAGTTTCCACACAGGTGCCGCGAAGGGCAGGATCTGCGGCGCGATCTCCTTCAGTGCGGCCAGCAGCGTGTCGCGGTCGATGGGTTCGATGCCAAGCCCCTTGCGCAGAGGATCATGGTGCTGGAGCGCCCGGTCGACGCGGGCCTCGAGAGTCGCGGGATCGGCCAGATCGGCCACACGGACAGACCGGCGCCCCACCTTGTCTTCATAGGCCGGCCCGATGCCGCGCCCGGTGGTGCCGATCTTGGTGCCCTTGGAGGCCGCTTCTTCCCGCGCCCGGTCCAATTCGCCGTGGATCGGCAGGATCAGCGGCGTGTTTTCGGCGATCATCAGCGTCTCGGGCGAAATCTCGACGCCCTGCTCGCGGATCGTCGCGATTTCGGACACCAGATGCCAGGGGTCCAGCACCACGCCATTGCCGATGACCGACAGCTTGCCGCCCCGGACCACGCCCGAGGGCAGCGCGTTCAGCTTGTAGACCTTGCCATCGATCACCAGGGTATGACCGGCATTGTGGCCGCCCTGGAAACGGCAGATCACATCGGCCCGTTCACTGAGCCAATCCACAATCTTGCCCTTGCCCTCGTCGCCCCATTGCGCGCCGACCACAACCACGTTTGCCATGTTTTTCTCCTGCAAAACCGCCGTGTCTATAGCGAAGCGCTTGGGCGCGCGAAAGAGCGATTTGGTCGCAAGCAAAGCCTTCAGAAGGCTTTGAGCCAAACTCTTCAAAAGAGTTTGCCCCAAACGCGTCAGACGCGTTTGCCCACGGTCGCCTCTTTGCCACGGCCCTGCCCCGGTTGCGCTAACAGCTTATAAATATGTTGCGAGCCGCCCGCACGCCCGTTACGGCCTTGAAAAATTGTACCCAGGAGTGACCCAATGGCCGAAGCGCCCGAATTCCATGATCGTATGTTGTCCCTCGGCCTCGCCCGCGTCAGCGAAGCCGCCGCCCTTGCCTCGGCCCGCCTCATCGGGCGCGGCGACGAAAAGGCCGCCGACCAGGCCGCGGTGGACGCGATGCGCACCCAGCTCAACCAGCTGGACATTCAGGGCGTGGTGGTGATCGGCGAAGGCGAACGGGACGAAGCGCCCATGCTCTACATCGGCGAGGAAGTCGGCAAGGGCACCGGCCCCGAGGTGGATATCGCGCTTGACCCGCTGGAAGGCACGACGCTTACCGCCAAGGACATGCCCAATGCGCTGGCCGTGATCGCCATGGGCCCGCGCGGCTCGATGCTACATGCGCCCGACACCTATATGGACAAGCTCGCCGTCGGTCCCGGCTTTCGCACCGGCGTCGTGACCATGGACATGAGCCCCGCCGAGCGCGTCTCGGCGCTCGCCGCCGCCAAGGGCTGCTCCACCGAAGACATCACCGTCTGCGTGCTGGAACGTCCACGCCACGAAGAGATGATCGCCGAACTGCGCACCACCGGCTGTGCCATCCGCCTGATCACTGATGGCGATGTGGCCGGCGTCATCCATTGTGCCGAACCCCAGACCGGCATCGACATGTATATGGGGTCCGGTGGCGCACCGGAAGGCGTGCTGGCCGCTGCCGCGCTGAAATGCATGGGGGGTCAGATGTTCGGCCGCCTGCTCTTCCGCAACGACGATGAAAAAGCCCGCGCCACCAAGGCCGGTATCACCAATTTCGACCGGGTCTATACCCGCGACGACATGGTGACGGGCGACGTGATCTTTGCCGCCACCGGGGTCACCGACGGCTCGATCCTGCCGGGCATCAAGCGCGAGCCGGGCATGCTGACCGCCGAGACGATCCTGATGCGGTCGAAAACCGGTTCGGTCCGTCGCATGAACTACAAAAGTCCGATCGGCGAATAATCCGCCTGTTCCTGTGATTTAGGAAAACGCGCCGCCTGTCGGCGCGTTTTTCACTTTCGGCTCCCTTTCCCCTGCCCGCCGCCTTGGCTATCCTGACCGCCAATTCCAAAGACAACAAAGGCGCGCATCTTGGCCAAGGACCTGCCCCCCATCCCTGCCTTTCTGGGCGTCGACACTTCGCTGCAGGGCCGGGTCTGGACCGGCCCTTCCGAGGCGCGCCTGCGCCAGTCCCAGGCCCTTGAACAGGAAACCGGCCTGCCGGAAGCCGTCTGTCGCATCCTCGCCGCCCGGGATGTGAGTGCCGCCGAAGCCGACGCCTTTCTCGATCCCAAACTCCGCGATCTCTTGCCCGATCCCAGACAATTGCGCGACATGGAAAAGGCGGCCGCCCGTCTGGTCGCTGCCGTCAGCGCCCGGGAAACCATCGCAATCTTCGCCGATTACGATGTGGACGGCGGCACCTCCGCCGCGCTCCTTCTCGACTGGCTGCGCCAACAGGGCCGCGACGCCACGCTCTATGTCCCCGACCGGATCGACGAAGGCTATGGGCCCAACGCGCCTGCCATGTCCGATCTCGCCGCCCGCCACGACCTGATCATTTGCGTCGATTGCGGCACCCTCTCCCATGATGCCATTGCGGCAGCCAAAGCCGCCGATGTGGTGATCCTCGACCACCATCTGGGCGGCGAAACCCTGCCCGATGCGCTCGCCGTGGTGAACCCCAACCGGCAGGACGAAAGCGGCGATCTGGCCCATCTCTGCGCCGCCGCCGTGGTCTTCCTCACTTTGGTCGAAGCCAACCGCCAGATGAAAACCACGGGCGCCAATACCCCCAACCTGATGAACATGCTCGATCTGGTCGCACTCGCCACCGTCGCCGATGTGGCGCCGCTCATCGGGGTCAACCGCGCGCTTGTCCGTCAGGGGCTCAAGATCATGGCCAACCGCGCCCGCGTGGGCCTGACATCCCTTGCCGACCGCGCGGGGCTCAACACCGCACCCACCTCCTACCATCTGGGTTACGTGCTCGGGCCCCGGGTCAATGCCGGCGGGCGCGTGGGCCGGGCCGATCTGGGCGCGCGGCTTTTGTCGGCCACGAACCCAGACGAAGCCCAGGCCATGGCCGACCGGCTGGAGGAATTCAACGCAGACCGCCGCGAAATCGAGGCCGAGGTGCGCGCCGCCGCCCTCGCCCAGGCCGAAGAGCGCGGGCTCGACGCCCCCCTCGTCTGGGCCGCAGGTGAAGGCTGGCATCCGGGCGTGGTCGGCATCGTCGCCGCGCGCCTGAAGGAATCAACCCACCGCCCTGCGGTGGTCATCGGCCTCGAAGGCGACGAAGGCAAAGGCTCGGGCCGCTCGATCCGGGGCGTCGATCTGGGGGCCTCGATCCAACGGCTGGCCGCCGAGGGTCTCTTGATCAAAGGTGGCGGACACAAGATGGCCGCAGGCCTCACCGTGGCCCGTGACCAACTCGAAGCCGCCATGACCCGCCTCTCCGAACTCTTGGCCAAACAAGGCGCCGGTGCCGGCGGCCCGCGCGAACTCCCCATCGACGCCGCCCTGATGCCGGGTGCCGCCACGCCAGAACTGATCCGCAAGATCGAGGCCGCCGGCCCCTTCGGGCAAAGCGCCCCCGCCCCCCGTTTTGCCTTTCCCGACATGGCGATTCTCCATGCCCGCGAAGTGGGCACCGGTCACCTGAAACTCTCCTTCGGCGACGGGCTTGGCGCCCGGCTTGATGGGATTGCCTTCGGCGCCTTCGACACAGCGCTCGGCCCCGCGCTTTCGAACCACGGCGGCAAGCGGTTCCACCTCGCGGGTCGGCTTGAGATCAGCCATTGGGGCGGCCGCGAAAAGGTCGAACTCCGCCTCGAAGACGCCGCCCCTGCGTCAAGTTGAACCCCCGACCGGCGCCCGCAAAAAAAATCGGCCCTCCGACAACTTTTTCGACAAAATCCTCTTGCGCCCACCCCCACGTTTGACTACTCAGCATCCACCAACGCTGGCCCGTTCGTCTATCGGTTAGGACGCCAGGTTTTCAACCTGGAAAGAGGGGTTCGATTCCCCTACGGGCTGCCACACCCACCCTGAAAATTTCGGCAAAAGCAAAGAAACCGAATAGTTTCTTTGGGTTGTGCACCGTCCTTTATGTCGCGCCATGCCCCGTCAAGGCGTGATCAGGGTCACCTCCGGCATGCGGGCGATCCGTTCCAAATCTTCCTCGTAGATCTCTGTCAGCATCTCGATCGTCGCCTCGCTCCAGCCCGGAAGATCCACCTCGGTTTCCACCGCGTCCTCGATCGCATGGGCCTCCAGAAAGGCCGACACCGCCTTGCGGCGCTTGGATTGGCTGGTGACCTGCCGGGTCTCGAGAAACTCCACCAGCCGCGTCAGACCCTCGCTGGTCATGATCCGGTCGAGCATGTCGAACTCGCCCTGCATCTGGGTGAACGGATCATGGCCGGTGACCTCGCGGATCACCTCGGACCAGATGAAGGGCGTGTCCTCGTGACACCAGACGGTGAGCGACGCGCCGGGATTGGCGACGATGATATCGGACAGGACCTCGGACCAAAGGAGATCGGTCAGCACCACATTGTCGAGATCGTCTTCCCCCTGTCCCGCAAGCTCCAGCACCTCCGGCACGAAGCTGGCCGGATTGCGCAACCCCAGGGCAAACCCCACCCGATGAGACGGCAGACATTGGCGCAACCAGGCCGTTTTCTCGGCCTTGGGATAAAGGCCTCGGGGGCCGAAAACCCGATCGGGTCGGCAGAGGAAATTGTCATTCGACAGAATGATCCGATCCGCCGTTTCATCATCGCGGATCGCGTCGATGATCTCCTGTTCGGTCAGATCATCCACCGGCTCACCGCGAAATTCGGTCGAAACCTCGCCCAGCAATTGCCGGTAGCGCGACGGCCCCGGCACGCCGATGCCTTCTTCCGCCAGCTTGGCCCGGTTTTTCAGGATCGAGCGGATCAGCAGCCCGTCATCGGTGCAATGTGCCCCAATATGGAAGATGATCTCCATGCGCCTGCCCATCCCATCTGCTCTTTTGAAGCCACGATAGACCGCCCGCGCCCGGGTGAAAACCCGCCTTGCCCTCGCCCCCGGGCATTGCTACACGAGCCCCAGTGCCCCTATAGCTCAGCTGGTAGAGCATCTGATTTGTAATCAGAGGGTCGGGAGTTCGAGTCTCTCTGGGGGCACCAGAAATCCGTCCATGACTGTTGATTACTGACTGCCTTTTCCTCTACCGTCCCTGAAAAACAAGGGCCGCAGACCCAATGACTGTTCATGGCTGTTTATGGGCATCTGGGGGACTGGTGGGGGACTGGCTGGGGGACTGGAATGGAAAAGAAACTGACAGCGGTGGCGATCAAGAACGCCCAGGATGGTAAGCACTTCGACGGCGGCGGCTTGATGCTGATCAAAAAGGGCCCTGCCGGGAAGTGGGTCTATCGGTTCAGCCATCTGGGAAAGCGCCGTGAAATGGGCCTTGGCCGGTGGCCGGACATCTCCCTTGCAGAGGCCCGGAAA
>JAOXSD010000052.1 GCA_025800205.1 Silicimonas sp.
GGTGGTCGAACCCGACCGCAATGTGCGCGGCTTCCAATCCGTGCTTTGCGATCTCGGCGCAAGGCTCGGCCTGCCCGGTTTCGTCAACGACGATGGCAGCCAGAAATACGCCGATTACGCCGATTACATCCAGAACCACGAAAGGAAATCGGGCATCGGCCCGCTCGCGGGCTTCCGAGGCGACGGCACCCAGCACGGACGCGGGG
Source organism: Silicimonas sp. (assembly GCA_025800205.1). Taxonomy (GTDB): domain Bacteria; phylum Pseudomonadota; class Alphaproteobacteria; order Rhodobacterales; family Rhodobacteraceae; genus CALKXV01. The sequence continues at coordinate 207 of JAOXSD010000052.1, forward strand.
CGGCCAACCCGAACCAGATTGAAAAGTACATTGAAAACGGCAGCTTCTGGATGACCCATATTCCCGAAGAGGCCGAATTCTACAAACCCTGGAACATGGCCTATCAGAACTGGGCGGTGGACCTGGGCCTCTTCGACGCCCCCTCCCCCTATCTCTTCACCCTCTGGTGCGAACCCTTGCGCCGCTTTCAGCTTGCCGCCGAAGGCAAACACCGGCTCTCGCCACCCGCGCATCTGAAAGCACGCTATGCCGAAACCATGGACCCGCTGCCCAGTTGGTATCCGCCCCTGTCGGACAGCGACAACGGCTTCACCGTGCATGCGCTGACCCAGCGCCCGATGGCCATGTACCATTCCTGGGGTTCGCAAAACGCCTGGCTGAGGCAAATCCACGGGCGGAACCCGCTTTATGTCCCGACGAAGATCTGGGAGGCGAACAATTTCGAGGAAGGCGACTGGGCCCGCGTCCTCTCCCCCCATGGGGAAATCGTCGTTCCGGTCGCCCATATGGCGGCGCTGAACGAAAACACCGTCTGGACCTGGAACGCCATCGGCAAACGCAAGGGCGCCTGGGCGCTTGACGAGAACGCCCCCGAAACCACCAAGGGCTTCCTGCTGAACCACATCATCCACGAGTTGCTGCCGCCCAAGGGCGACGGGCTCCGCTGGGCCAATTCGGACCCGATCACCGGCCAGGCCGCCTGGTTCGACCTGCGCGTCTCGATCTCCAAGGCCGAGCCACCCGAAGAAAGCCAGCCGAACCACAAACCCCAGAAAAGCCCGGTCGGCCAAGGCCCCGACACCGTCCAAAGAAAGCTGGGCGCATGATCCATCACCCTTTCAAAAATACGCCCGCCGGAGGCGCAAAACTCTTCAGAAGAGTTTTGCAAAATTCCTTCAAAAGGAATTTCCCATGACCACCCTCCCCGAACGCACCGAAAAAACCCTCGGCCTGGTGATCGACCTAGACACCTGCGTCGGCTGCCATGCCTGTGTGACCGCCTGCAAAGGCTGGAACACCGAAAACTACGGCGCGCCGCTTGCAGACAAGGACGCCTATGGCGCCAACCCCGTCGGCTCCTTTCTCAACCGCGTCCATTCCTTCGAGGTCACACCCAGCGAAGGCCCCGCCCAGCTTTTCCACATGCCGAAAAGCTGCCTCCATTGCGCCGACGCGCCTTGCGTCACCGTCTGCCCCACGGGTGCGAGCTACAAACGCACCGAAGACGGCATCGTGCTGGTCAACGAAAGCGACTGCATCGGCTGCGGCCTCTGCGCCTGGGCCTGCCCCTATGGCGCCCGCGAAATGGACCCGGTGGAAGGGGTGATGAAGAAATGCACCCTCTGCGTCGACCGGATCTATAACGAGAACCTGCCGCAAGAAGACCGCCAGCCCGCCTGCGTCCGCACCTGCCCCGCAGGGGCCCGCCATTTCGGCGATCTTTCGGACCCCGAAAGCGACGTTTCCAAACTGGTGGCCGAGCGCGGCGGTATGGATCTGATGCCCGAACAGGGCACGGCACCGGTGAACAAATACCTGCCCCCCCGCCCCCGCGACGCGGAACCCGAGCTTGACGTGCTCGCCCCCTTCCTCGCCCCCGTCGCCGAAGAGCCCACCGGTTTTCTCGGCTGGCTCGACCGCACGCTCTCCAAGGTCTCCTGATGCATCCGGCCCCCTCCATCATCCTCTTCACCACGCTCTCCGGCCTCGGCTTCGGCATGCTGACCTTTCTCGGCCTTGATCCCGATCCGCCGCGCGGCTGGGTCGGTTTCGTCTTCTTCCTGATCGCCTTCGCCCTCGCCGTTGGCGGTCTTTTGTCTTCGACCTTCCACCTCGGCCACCCGGAACGCGCCTGGAAAGCCTTCAGCCAATGGCGCTCCTCCTGGCTCTCGCGCGAAGGGGTGATGGCGGTTGTGGCCCTCGCCCTGATGGGCCTCCATGCCCTGACGCTGGTGATCTTCGACAGCCATATCTGGCCCCTCGGCCTCCTCGGTGCTGCGGCCTCGCTCGCCACAATCTTCACCACCTCGATGATCTACGCCCAGATGAAAACCGTGCCGCGCTGGCACCACTGGAGCACCCCCGCCCTGTTCCTCGGCTTCGCGCTCACGGGCGGCGCTCTGATGACCGGCCGGGTCGAGCTGACCCTATGGCTGCTGCCCGCCCTCGCCGCACTTCAGGCCTACAACTGGTTCGACCGCGACCGTCATGACGGCCCCAGCACCATCGCCACGGCAACCGGGCTGGGCAAGATCGGCAGCGTCCGCGCTTTCGAAGCCCCCCATACCGGCGAGAATTACCTGACCACCGAAATGGTCTACCGAGTGGGCCGCAAACACGCACAGAAGCTCCGGATCATCGCGCTCGGCCTCTTTGCCGCCGCCCCCTTCCTGCTGCTGCTTTTGCCCTTCCACCATGTCTTCGGCCTCATGGCGGTACTCAGCCATATCGCGGGCGTGCTTACCCAACGCTGGCTCTTCTTTGCCGAAGCCCGCCATGTGGTCGCCGCCTATTACGGGCGCTGATCATTCCGCAGCCATGGGCGGCGGCACGTCGCCACCCGGCGCCGCCACTGCGATATGGGCCACGACCGTCTGGTTGCGCCCCTTGTCCTTGGCCTCGTAAAGCGCGTCATCGGCGGACCGCATCAGATCCTGCGGCAAGGTCCCATGATCGGGATAGTGAGCGATGCCGACGGAAATCGTGATCCGCGGCAGGGTCTTGTCGCCATAGCGCACGCTCAACGCCTCGATGTTCTGACGCAGCCG
>JAOXSD010000058.1 GCA_025800205.1 Silicimonas sp.
TCTCGCCCTGTTCGGTCACCACGACCCAGTAATCGCGCACGCCGCTGCGCCAGTTGGGGTCATCCAGCCACCATTCCGGCGCGATCCGTTCCGGGCCGGTGGCTTGTGCCAATTGCCAATCACGCCCGCGCCAGCGAAAGGCGGAGGGCACATCCGGGGTTTCCGGGGCCATTACCGGCTCGGGCTGCCACATCTGCAGCGGGCGCGGGCGTGGCGGCGCAGGCCAGTCTCGCGCCGGTTCGGACCACGCCGCCGCCAGCACCTGCGCGGTTTTCTCGGGGATATGCGATGCCGCAGGGTGACGCCGAGTGATGACCTCCAGCCCCACCCGTGCGCCCAGTTTGGCCATAAGGTCTTCGATGGCGGTGTTGCCCTCCAGCCGGTTGCGGGCCACACGGCGGGCCTCGGCATGACCGGCGATGGTGCGGGCGTGGATGGGTTCCGTCTGCACCGCCTCAAGCCGCAGCATGTCAATGCCATAACCCGCGTCGATCTTGTCGATTTTCATCTCTAACAAAGGGCGAATGCGGTATTTGTCATGAGTTGGCCGGGCCAGCCCGACCTCGATGACCTCAGCCGCCTGATCGGCGCGATGGGCCTCCAGCCGCAGGGTGCGGACGCCG
>JAOXSD010000064.1 GCA_025800205.1 Silicimonas sp.
TTCGACAGGCGCAGCACGCCGCCCACAACCCCGATGATCGTGGCGGTGACACAGCCCATGAAGGCCACCAGCAGCGTGTTCAGCAGCCCGACCAGCGTGGCGCGGCCATGGCTGTCGGTGGATTTGTATTCGATCAAACGCTGGTTGATGTCATAGCTGGCGGTGTCGCCCAGGAAATCGAACCGGATCGGCTTGCCAAGCGCGGCCAGATTGATCCGCGCATTGTTGGCGAGCCAGAAGACCCCCAGCAGAACAAGGACAAGAACAATGATCTGGATGGTCAGCGAACGGTAGCGCTGATCGTAAAGCAGCATCGAAAGACGGAAGGTCTCTTTCGGCGGCTGAATGCTTTGATCGGCCATAAGGCTCCCCTCCGCTGAACGCGGTTCTCAGAAATCTATGGTGTGCGAAAGACCAAGAGAAACGGAGAGAGACGCGGGCTGCGCGTCTCTCTCGATCTTGTCAACTTAGCGGAACGGGGGCGAGTACTGCAGGCCGCCCTGGGTCCAAAGCGCGTTCAGGCCACGTGCCAGACCGATCGGGGTGTTCTCGCCGATGGTGCGCTCGAAGATCTCGCCATAGTTGCCGGTGGCCGCGATCGCGCGGGCCGCCCAGTCGGCGTCGAGACCGAGCATCGCGCCCAGCGAACCTTCCGAGCCGAGCATCCGGTTGATTTCCGGGTTGTCGGTGCCCTTGGCCAGTTCGGCCACATTGGCCGAAGTCACGCCCAGCTCCTCAGCCGCGACCAGCGCGTTCTGGGTCCAGCGCACGACATCTTCCCACTGGTTGTCGCCGTGACGCACAGTCGGCCCCAGCGGCTCTTTCGAGACGATTTCGGGCAGGATCTGATACCCGTTCGGGTCTTTCAGCGAGGCGCGCACACCAGCCAGAGCCGAAGCATCCGTGGTGTAGACGTCGCAAGCGCCTTCTTCGAACAGCGCCTTGGCTTCCGTCGTGCCGCCCACCGGCAGCGGGGTGTAGCTCATGCCGTTGACGCGGAAGAAGTCCGCAAGGTTGAGCTCGGTGGTGGTGCCGGTCTCGATGCAGACCGTCGCGCCGTCCAGCTCCTTCGCGGAGGACACACCCAATGCGGTCGGAACCATGAAGCCCTGACCGTCATAATAGTTGATGCCGACGAAGGAGGTCTTCAGGTCCACGTCGCGCGAAAAAGTCCAGGTCGTGGTGCGATAGAGCAGATCCACCTGACCGGCCGACAGCGCCGTGAAGCGGTTCTTCGACGACAGTTCGATGTATTCCACCGCATCGGTGTCGTTGAAGATCGCGGCCCCCAGAGCGCGGCAGAATTCCACGTCAAAGCCCTGATGTTTGCCTTCGCTGTCGCGGGCCGAGAAACCCAGCGTGCCTTCCGTGACGCCGCAGTTGATCTTGCCACGTGCTTTCACATCGTCGAGCGTCTGCGCGCTCGCCAGACCGCCTGCGATCACCGCAGCGGTCAAAGCGCCCAAGAATACGGTTGTTTTCATGTTGTCCTCTTCCTGTGGTCCCGCCCAGTTTGACGGGGAGTGTCGGGCCCCATTGCTTCCCAACAGATTTGGTTTTTTGGCCCCGAGGGCCGTGAAGCCGTCAGATGCAAGAAATCTGCCGGGATTCCCACCCTCAGGTCAAGGGTATGGCGGAAAAAAGAGGCGTTCCCATGGAGTAAAAATGCCTTGAGATACAGCGTTTTGACATGCGCTCAGCCTGCGAAATAGACCGCTACTGCATGGAGAAAGGCCTGTTTCTTAAGTTCGGCCACCTCAGCAGCCTCTTCGTCGGCGCCCCATTGCTCGATCTGCCATTCCTCATCAAGACGCGAGGCTGCCCAAAGTTTGGGCGCAGTCTGAAAACCTTGCGTGGACGCCAGCGCCAAAGTGAACGAGCCTGACAGTGTCACGAGATCGTGAAACCCGGTCAGTTGCACGTCGCTCATGGGCTCCATGGTCCGGGCGAGACGCTCCAGTGCATCCTTGCTCTGCTCCACCGGCATTACGCCATGAGTTGTGGAAAGGCGCACATCATAGCGCTCAGCCAGCCAATCCAGCAGCGGATCCCAGGTCTCGCGCTGGCGCGCAATCAAACTTTCCGGGCCATCGGCGCGGTAACACAAAAGATCGCTGCCGGCATATTCCGCCAGATGCGCCTCAACCTCCGCGCGCTGGTCCGCAACCTTGTCGATCGCCGCATTGGCACTCCGGGTCCAGGGCATGGTGTCGGGGCGCACCTCTTCGACCTGCGCGTCCCATTCCGCCGCAATCGCCTGCGCCATGGCCTCACTCGGCACCACAAGCGGGCGTTTCGCGGGTGTCTTCACCCCGCGCCCGTCCAGCTTGATCGCAAATCCATCCCCTTCGGCCTGAACCGAGGTTTCGGTCCAGAACCGCTTCATCGCCCATTCGCTCATGCGAAATCCTCATCCTCGAACGGATCGGCCGGCGCATCCTTCACATGCCAATCCAACAGTTCCCAGGTGCGGTCCATATGCTCCGGCATGGGTGCTGTCAGCATCAGCCGGTTGCCGGTCACCGGATGGGTCAGCGACAGCGATCGCGCGTGCAGATGCAGCTTGCGGCTGATCTCGCCGCCCAATTGCGCGCCCCAGCCATCGCCCAGGTTCTCCTGACCCGAGCCGCCATATTTCCCATCGCCCACGATCGGATGGCCGATCTCGGCCATATGGGCGCGCAACTGATGGGTCCGGCCCGTGACCGGCACCAGCGCCACCCAGGAGGCGCGTGTGGCAAGCGACGACAGCACCGCGTAATCGGTGGTGGCATGTTTCGCCCCCGGCGTGTCGTCCACATCCCGGGGATGGAGCGCGCGCATCTTTTCGTTCTCGCCACCGCGCCCGTGCCCCGGCGCCTTGACCAGACCAAAACGGATCGTGCCCATGCGCGGGTTCGGCGCGCCCGCAACGGCGGCCCAGTAGATCTTGCGCGTGTCCCGCGCCCGGAAGGCGCGTGTCAGCGCCCCCGCCACCTCACGGGTCCGCGCCAGCAGCAGCACGCCTGATGTGTCCTTGTCGAGCCGATGCACCAGACGGGGCTTTTCATCCAGATCGAAACACAAAGCCTCGGCCAGACCATCCACATGACGCTTTTGCTTGGACCCGCCTTGGGTCGCCAACCCCGGCGGTTTGTTCAACGCGATGATGTGGTCGTCGCGATAGATCACCGCGCGGCGCATCATCTCGGCATCCGCTTCATTGATCTTCGGCCGCGCAGGCGCCGGCGCCTGCCCCTCGGGCAAAGGCGGCACCCGGACCATCTGACCGACAGCCACCCGGGTCGAGGATTTCACCCGCCCGCCATCGAGCCGCAATTCGCCCTTGCGGCACATCTTTTCGATCCGCCCCTGGCTCACCTGCGGAAAACGCCGCCGCAGCCAGCGGTCCAGCCGCTGCTCGCCCTCGCCTGCCGCCACTTCAATCAATTGCACACCGCTCATGCCACGCTCCTTGCGAGCCAAACACCCAGACCCAAAGCCAGGATCGACATCACCACCGAGGCCAGAACATAAAGCCCCGCCTGCCCCGCAGCCCCGCGCTCGAAAAGCCGCAGCGCATCCAGCGAAAAGGCCGAAAAGGTGGTGAACCCGCCCAGCACGCCGGTCATCACGAACAACGCCGCCCGATCCGCCCCCCGGCTCATCAGAAAGACAAAGGCCAGCCCCATCAGAAACGACCCCAGCACATTCACCGTCAGCGTGCCCAAAGGGAACGCAACAGCAAGCGAGGTCAGATAGCGCAGCACCGCACCAAGCGCGCCGCCAATGGCAACATAGATCAGGGTCATGACCCCCGCCGTCTGCTGTCCAGCCGCGCCAATGTCAACTCTGCCGCCGCGCCCGCAGCTTGACGAAATAATCCAGCCGCCGCTTCAACTCGCGCTCGAACCCCCGCTCGACGGGCAGATAATAGACCGGCCGTTTCATCGTCTCGGGGAAACAATTCTGCCCGGAAAACCCGTCCTCGGCATCATGGTCATAGGCATAGCCTTCGCCATAGCCCTGTTCCTTCATCAGCCCGGTGGGCGCATTCAGGATGTGTTTCGGCGGCGGCTCCGACCCGGTCGCCTTGGCCGCCACCCGCGCCGCCTTGTAGGCCACGTAACCGGCGTTCGACTTCGGCGCGAGTGCCAGATAAGTCACCGCCTGCGCCAGCGCCAATTCCCCCTCAGGCGAACCCAGCCGCTCATAGGTGTTCCAGGCATCGATGCAATGGGTCTGCGCCTGCGGATCCGCCAGCCCGATATCCTCCACAGCCATCCGGGTGATCCGGCGCGCCAGAAACCGGGGATCTTCACCGCCTTCAAGCATCCGCGCAAACCAATAGAGCGCGGCATCCGGGTCCGACCCGCGCACCGATTTATGCAGCGCCGAAATCAGGTTGTAATGGGAATCGCCCGACTTGTCGTAATGAGCGGCCCGCCGCATCAGCCGCTTCGTCAGCCCCTCCACATCCAGCTTTTCGCCCGCGTTCCAGCCCGCCACCTGCTCGACCAGGTTCAAGAGCGCCCGCCCATCCCCATCGGCCATTTCCAAAAGCGCCTCGCGGGCAGGCCCGTCGAGCGGCAACCCCTTGCCAAGCTCCGCCTCGGCCCGCTGCGCCAAGAGCTCCAGATCGGCGAGCGACAACCGCGTCAGCACCATCACCTGCGCGCGGGACAGAAGGGCCGCGTTCAACTCGAAAGACGGGTTCTCCGTGGTTGCACCGACCAAAAGGATGGTGCCGTCCTCCATCAGTGGCAGAAACCCGTCCTGCTGGGCCTTGTTGAACCGGTGGATCTCGTCAACGAAAAGCAGCGTGCCCTGCCCGTTCTGACGCCTGAGCCTCGCGGCCTCGAACACCTTCTTCAGATCGGGCACGCCGGTGAAAATCGCGCTGATCTGCACGAATGTCAGATCGGTCTCATCGGCCAAGAGCCGCGCGATGGTGGTCTTGCCCACCCCGGGCGGCCCCCAGAGGATCAGCGAGCCCAGAGTGCCTGCGGCCAACATCGCGCCCATCGGCCCGTCCGACCCCAGAAGCTCCCCCTGCCCGATCACCTCCGACAGGGCACGGGGCCGCAGCCGGTCGGCCAGAGGGCGCGGTCCGGTGTCGGGGGGCGTCTCGCCGGGTCTGTCGAAAAGATCAGCCATGCGCGGCAGAAGCTACGCCGCCGCCGCGCAAAACGAAAGCTCTTTGGCTCAATGAAGCTTGGTCGCAAGCCCGATATTGATACAGACATTGCGGTCGCCGCCATCGGTCTCGATCACCGGGCCAGCAGGCACACAATCAATCCCCGTACGCCGTGCAAGCCGGGGGGAATGTTCGGGCACGATGCCGATCAGCGACGTCGCCCCGAAGGTCCGTGCCGCCCGTACCATCTCGCTGATCAGCGCGCATTGCACCCGCAGCCGCAGCTTCGAGGGCACGTCATGGGAGACAAAAACCCGGCTCGATTCCCAGACATGGGGGGCGACCGGCGCCTCATCGAAAAGCAGATCCTGGGGGATCGCATCAAGGAGGCCAAGCTGCGCATCGCGGATCATGTAGGAATAGATCCCGCAACGCGCGGTGGTCGGTGTCAGCCGCACCCCGGCAAGCACCTGGCCGAATTCATGCACCGCAACCCAACGGCTGGCCGGCGTGTCATATTGATCAAACTCCATCCCATCTGCTTCGGGCAGGTCCCACTTGCGATGTTCGATAAAGGTCTTGCGGCGGGCGCGGAACATATTGGCGAATAGTTCGCCGTGATTGTGCAGATTGTCGTAGGAAAGAGTAGTAACTTGCATTGGTACAGCCTCCGGACTGGGTTGGTGAAACCTGATCAGGAAGAGGCGGACCCGCCTAGAATAGCTGATACTCCCGGGCCTTCTTGAGCGCCTGGGCCGTGGTGCGGGCGCCCAACCGGCTTCGTGCCGATTGCAACCGTGCCTTGAACGCGCTTTCCGAAATTCCGAGTTTAGCAGCCGCAGCAGCGTGCCTGTCCCCGTCAGCTAGGAGACGCAGCGCTTCCTTCTGCGCGGGCGTCAATTCGGTCGGGGGTGCAGCGGCGGCATGGAGGTTATGCACGATCTTGACTGCTTCGGAGATTTCTTCGTCCGTAAACTCACGGTCCTGCCGGGCAATCCCCACGATGCTGCGCGAGGTGATCGGCCCACAGGAAATCACGACCCCAAAGGCAAGCCCATGGCATTTGGCCTGCCCAAGAATATTGAACGGATCGGGCAGTCTGATCGCAGACCACCGCGTCGATCCCTTTACACCCAGCCCCCAGAACACCAGCGGATCCCGGAGCGCATAGGCATTTTCGTCATAAAAACGGGTCCAGTCCGCATCATAGCTGCGGACATAGACCAAGGGGGAGGCAAAGCGGATATGCAGACCGGCGGAGAACCCCCGCGGGCTGAGCCGGTCCAGCGCATCGAGATTGGCCGCGAGATGATCTTCGCGTTGGTCGCCACGCACCGTGCGTCGTTCCCCGTTCGTGGGGGAGAAAGTCTCGCTATCGCGCCACATGATTTTGGCTCAAACAACCCCTTAAAAATTCAACAGGGCTCTTCGCACCAACTGAACCGCCCACCTGCACTTTTAGACAGGTTGCCTTTGATTCAGTCAACCTTAACTTGTGCTCGATAAATAGTTGCCGTCGATTTCGTGATTTTTGGATAAATTTATGACGACAAAGCCTAGTAAAGCAGCCGATCTTTCAAAGCCCGACATGAAACTGGTCTTCGACTTCCTCGAATTCTCAAGCCCGATCTATCTGAGCGGTGAGTTGCTCGAAGATCGCTTGCTCAGTGCACTCGCCCTGCATCGCAGCGCCTCGGCCCACTGAGCGATACACCAGAACGCAAAAAGCCGCCCCAGGGGCGGCTTTTCCGTGTCTGAGGCCTGGCCTCAATCTTCGGCGGCTTCTTCCGCTTCCAGACGGGCCCGGTCGGCGGCGCCCTTGGCGTCCACATCGCGGTCGACCAGTTCGATGATCGCCATCGGCGCCATGTCGCCATAGCGGAAACCGGCTTTCAGAACCCGGGTATACCCGCCCGAACGTTCCTTGTAGCGCGGGCCCAGCACCTCAAACAGCTTGGCCACGTGCTGGTCCTGCTTCAGACGCGCAGCGGCCTGACGGCGGGCGTGCAGATCGCCGCGCTTGCCGAGCGTGATCAGCTTGTCCATCACCCGCTTCAGCTCTTTGGCCTTGGGCAGGGTGGTCTTGATCTGTTCATGTTCAATCAGCGACCCGGCCATGTTGGCAAAAAGCGCCTTGCGGTGCTCATGGGTGCGGTTCAGGCGGCGATAGCCTCGTGCGTGACGCATATGTCTTCTCCAATCAGGTGCCCTCTACGGGCGTTTTTGCTTTGTCCGGGGTGCCATGCGTGCGGCACCCTCTCCTTGGGGCAGGATTGCCCGGGGTGGGTCAGGCGGGGTCGCCCCCGCCCGGCCGAAATCAGAATTGGTCTTCGAACCGTTTCGCCAGATCTTCGATGTTCTCCGGCGGCCATTCCTCGACATCCATGCCCAGGTGCAGACCCATGCCCGAGAGCACTTCCTTGATCTCGTTGAGCGACTTGCGGCCGAAGTTCGGCGTGCGCAGCATCTCGGCCTCGGTCTTCTGGATCAGATCACCGATATAGACAATATTGTCGTTTTTCAGACAGTTCGCCGAACGCACCGACAGTTCCAGCTCGTCCACTTTCTTCAGCAGAAGCGGGTTGAACTCCAGACCATCGTCCTCGTCCTGACGGGTGGCACTTTCCGGCTCGTCGAAGTTGACGAAGATCGACAGCTGGTCCTGCAGGATACGCGCGGCCAGTGCCACCGCATCATCCGGGGTCACCGACCCGTCGGTTTCCAGCTTCAGGGTCAGCTTGTCATAATCAAGCACCTGACCTTCACGGGTCGGCTGCACGTCGTAAGACACCTTGCGCACCGGCGAATAGATCGCATCCACGGGCACCAGGCCGATCGGCGCATCTTCCGGACGGTTCTTGTCGGCGGCGACGTAACCTTTGCCGGTGTCGACGGTCAGTTCCATGAACAGATCGGCGCCATCGTCCAGGTGGCAGATCACGTGATCCTTGTTCAGCACCTCGATGCCGGCGGTTTCCGAGATGTCACCGGCGGTGACAACCTGCGGGCCCTTGGCCGAAACCGAAAGACGCTTGGGGCCTTCCACATCCATGCGGATGGCAACGCCCTTGAGGTTCAGCACCATGTCGGTGACGTCTTCGCGCACACCGGCGACCGACGAAAATTCGTGCAGCACATTGTCGATCTGCACGGAAGTGATCGCGGCACCCTGCAGCGACGACATCAGCACGCGGCGCAGCGCATTGCCCATGGTCAGACCGAAACCGCGCTCCAGCGGTTCGGCGATCACGGTGGCCTGACGTGCAGGATCGTTGCCCGGCTTGATTTCAAGCTGCGTGGGCTTGATCAGTTCCTGCCAGTTCTTGTGGATCATGAGGCTCTCCTCAATTCTCGCGCAGGGCCCATGTCCAAGACCCGACGCATCCCGAGGTTTGGCGGGCCACAATAGGCCCGCCCCGATAATCAGACGCGGCGGCGCTTCGGCGGACGGCAGCCGTTATGCGCAATCGGCGTCACGTCACGGATCGACGTGATGTTAAAGCCGACGGCAGCCAGCGCACGCAGGGCGCTTTCACGACCCGAACCGGGCCCCTGCACTTCGACTTCCAGGGTGCGCACACCGTGTTCCTGGGCTTTCTTGCCCGCGTCTTCGGCGGCCATCTGAGCCGCATAGGGCGTCGATTTCCGGCTGCCCTTGAACCCCATGGTCCCGGCGGAGGACCAGGCAATCGCATTGCCCTGCACATCCGAAATCAGGATCTTGGTGTTGTTGAAGGTCGAGTTCACATGCGCCACACCCGAGGCGATGTTCTTCGACGGCTTTTTCTTGATACGACGATCACGTGCCATGTCGGTAACCCTCCCTTACTTCTTCTTGCCGGCGATCGGCTTGGCGGGGCCTTTGCGGGTCCGCGCGTTGGTGTGGGTACGCTGACCGCGCACGGGAAGGTTGCGACGATGGCGCAGACCTCGATAGCAGCCCAGATCCATCAGGCGCTTGACGTTCATCTGCACTTCGCGGCGCAGGTCGCCTTCGACAGTGAAGTTGGCGTCGATATGTTCGCGGATGGCGAGCACTTCAGCGTCCGAGAGCTCGTTCACACGACGGGTTTCGTCGATATTGACGGCGTCGCAGATGGCTTTGGCCGAGGTATGGCCGATACCGGTGATATAGGTGAGGGCGATGGGAACCCGCTTTGCAGTCGGGATGTTCACGCCAGCAATACGTGCCACGTAGGTCTTCCTTTCGTTGCGGGCCCGTAACCCCGGGCCCTTTTTTCACAACGTAAGCCCGGAGCGCGAAGGCCGCCGGGCTTCCATATGATTCTGACTTCAGATGCGCGTAACTATGCGCTGGGCCGCGGAGGGTCAAGAGCCCGCGAAATCTTTGTCAAGGATATTTTGTCCGACCTGCAACGTCGTGGCGTTAACCCTCGGTCAGATCCGATATTGTCCTCGCGTCAATTGCCCTGCTACGGTCCGCCCAGGATCGTATGATCCCCGCAGTAACAGGTTC
>JAOXSD010000073.1 GCA_025800205.1 Silicimonas sp.
GCAAGGAAGGCATCGTCGGCGGCGACATGCATATCTCGTTCGAGATCCATCCCTACAAGCTGGGCTGGGCCGCTTAAGCAAACATTTGAAAGGGGCGTCCGACCGGGCGCCCCTTTTCTCGCACCAGCATCACCGAAAACCGGGCCCAAGATCCGGCGGTGCCAGAAGACGGGGGGAAATACATGGGAAGCTTCATTCTGCGCCGATTGGGCGTGATGCTTCTGACGGCGCTGTGCCTGACATTCATCGTCTTCTTTCTGACGAACCTTTATCCGAACCTGGAAAAACTGGCCAAGACCCAGGGCAACCAGCGCATGTCGGACGAGGCGGTCACCTCCTATCTGGAAAAGAACGGCTATCTGCAGCCGCTGCCGGTGAAATACGCCCAATGGCTCGGCGTGCTGCCCGGCCATGTCCATACGGATGAAGAGGGCAAGATCACCGCGCGCTGTGCCACCAAGGGCATGGATCCCGCCGATGCGCCGCGCTTTTGCGGGCTGCTGCAGGGCTCCTGGGGCTATTCCACGGTCTTCAAGGATGACGTGGGCGGGATCATCGGCAAGCGTCTGGCCGCCACCGGCAAGCTGATGTTCTTTGTGATGCTCCTGATGGTGCCCTCGGCGCTGATCGTGGGCGTGCTGGCGGGGATGCGCGAAGGCTCCCGGCTCGACCGGTCGCTCTCGACCTTCTCCATCGCCTCGACCGCGACGCCGGAATATGTCTCGGGCGTGATCTTCATCACGCTTCTCGCGTCCTCTTCGGGCGTGAAATGGTTCAAGGGCACGGCGACCTCCGCCGTCGACAATGCCAATTTCGAGAACTTCTTCCTGCCGGTCCTGACCGTCGCCCTTTACGGCATGGGCTATATCGCCCGAATGACGCGGGCCTCGATGACCGAGGTGATGACCGCGCAATATATCCGCACCGCGCGCCTGAAAGGCGTCAGTTTCCGCAACATCGTGCTGAAACACGCGCTGCGCAATGCGCTGATCGCGCCCTTCACCGTCATCATGCTGCAGTTCCCCTGGCTTCTGAACGGCGTGGTGATCGTGGAAACGCTCTTCAACTACAAGGGCTTCGGCTGGACCCTGGTGCAGGCCGCAGGCAACAACGACATCGACCTGCTGCTGGCCTGTGCGGTGGTCGCCGTCTTCGTCGTGCTGGTGACGCAGCTCATATCCGACATCGGATATGTCTTCCTGAACCCGCGGATTCGGATCGCATGATGGGAGGGCAGGGGCATCAAATCGCTGGCAACCTGGTACTATCACCATTGCAACCGAGTCATCTATGCGATGGTGGACCGTATGTCGGAAACGCTGGACACGCCGCGCAACGACCGTTGGAAACTGGGGCAGAAACAGAGCGGCGGCGCGGGGCTGGTCGCCGTCTTTCTGCCACCCCTCGCGCTCGCCGGGATCGCCACGCTTGTTTTCGGCGGATCGCTGTTGGGCTGGGCCATCGTGGCAATCTTCCCGATGATGCTCTGGTATCTGATCGGCGCTGTTACCGATCACCTCTTCCCCTCGGACGGGGATGCGCAATGACAGATAAGGGGGCCCTGCAATGGAACCGCTGAGCTGGACCGGCAACCTCGCCTTTCTCAACCCGATCTTCCTCTATGCCTGGGTGGCGCTGGCCATTGCCATCGTGGTGCAGATCGTCACCACCTTTCTCGCCACCGACGCCAACCTGAGCGGCGAAGTTTCCACCGCGCCTCAGGGCGCCCACGAATATGCCGCCCTCGGCGTCAAACTGATCTTCGGCCTGATCGTGCTGGTGGTGCTCGCCTATATCATTGGCGGCATCCTGATGCCGTCCGTGGAGGCCAAGGGCATTCTCGGCACCATCTCCACAAGGCTCCTGCCGGTCTGGATTGCGCTGGCGCTGACCTTCGCCCTTTCGATCACCTTCAAGCGCAAGCTTGGTCTCTACGGCAAACTCTTCGACTCCATGGTCGGCATGATCGGCTATGCGATCGTGATGTTCTGGGTCTTTGTCGCCCTCTTCGGCGCCATGGATCTGATCGTCACCCATGACCCGCTGGCCCAGGTCTCGGGCATGAAGAACAAGGTGCCCGGCACCGCCCTGCGCGACCCGTCCGACGACCAATTCGCCTATTACCTTCTGGGCGGCGACAACCTGGCCCGCGACGTGTTCAGCCGGGTGGTCAAGGGCGCCTCGGAGGTGGTCAAGATCGCCCCCTTCGCCACGCTTTTCGCCTTCATGGTCGGCATCACCCTGGGGCTGCCTGCGGCCTATTATGGCGGTAAGCTCGACACGTTCCTGTCGTTCCTCGCCAACCTGATCCTGGCCTTCCCGGTGATCCTGCTCTTCTACCTGCTGGTCACCCCGGAAATCGTCGCCACCGGCATCCCGGTCTACATGGCCGCCGTGCTCTTTGTCTTTCCGCTGATCTTCATCGCGATCTTGATCAACTCGCGTTTCTACGTGCAGCCGCAGAAACGCAATCTCTATCTGGGTGTTTCGATGGTGATCGGCCTCTGGCTCTATATCGG
>JAOXSD010000081.1 GCA_025800205.1 Silicimonas sp.
GGGGATCGCGCGCCGGGCGCACCCTGCCATTACCTGCCCAGCGTGCTGACCGGCGTGACACCCGAAATGGAGATCTTCCAGACCGAGGTCTTCGGCCCCGTCGCCGCCCTCATCCCGTTTGAGACCGAAGAAGACGCCATCGCGCTGGCCAACGCCACCGATTATGGCCTCGCCTCCTACGCCTTCTCCAGCGACAGCGCCCGCATGTGGCGGCTGCGCGACGGGCTCGAATTCGGCATGGCCGGCATCAACACCGGGGTGATCAGCAACGAAATCGCCCCGTTCGGCGGGATCAAGGAATCCGGCATTGGCCGGGAAGGCGGGCGCGAAGGCATCGCCGATTATCTGGAAAGCAAATATGCGCTGGTGGCCTCCTGATGACGGCGGGCACGGGCTACAGCCATATCGTGATCGGCTCGGGCTCGGCTGGCGGCGTGATCGCCAGCCGACTGAGCGAAGACGCGGGCAACCGCATTCTGGTGCTGGAAGCGGGGCCGATGGACCGCAGCTTCTACCAGCTCCGCATGCCCGCCGCCCTGGCCATCCCGCTGGAAAGCGAACGCTACAACTGGGCCTATTACACCGAACCCGAACCCCATCTGGACGGTCGTCGCGTCTACTATCCGCGCGGCCGCGTGGTCGGCGGCTCGTCCTCGATCAACGGCATGGTGCATCTGCGCGGCAACCCCTTGGATTACGACGGCTGGGCGGAACGTGCGGACCTCTCGGACTGGTCCTACGCCCATTGCCTGCCCTACTTTCGCAAGCTGGAAACCAGCGCCCATGGGGGCGATTTCCGGGGCGGTGACGGGCCGATCAAGGTCACCATTCCCGACTGCGAAAACCCGCTCTTTCAGGCCTTTCTCGAAGCCGGGCAGCAGGCCGGTCACGCCTATACCGACGACGTGAACGGCTACCGGCAGGAAGGCGTCTTCCGCATGGAACGCTCGACCCATAACGGGCGGCGCTCTTCGGTCGCCCATTGCTATCTACACCCCGCCCGCGCCTCCGGCCGGATCGATCTCAAGGTCAAGGTGCGGGTCAACCGCATTCTCTTCGACGGGCTGCGCGCCGTCGGTGTGGAATATGTGGAGCGTGGCGAGACCAAACGCGCCATGGCCGATGTTGAGGTGGTGCTCTCGGCCGGCGCCATCAATTCCCCGCAGCTTCTGATGCTTTCGGGCATCGGGCCACGCGCCGCTCTCGATGAACACGGGATCGAAACCCGCCAGCACCTGCCGGGCGTGGGCGAAAACCTGCAAGACCACCTCGACTATCTGGTGCAATATCACTGCCTGAAACCCGTCTCCTTCTATTCCGCCACCACGCCTCTGGGCAAACTCCGCACCGGCGCCGAATGGCTGTTCCTGAAACGCGGCGTGGGCGCGTCGAACATCTGGGAGACCGGCAGTTTCTTCCGCACCCATGACGGGGTCGCCTTCCCGAACATGCAGCACCATTTCGCCCCCATCGCAGTAAGCTACGACGGGCTGGAGAAGATCGAAGGCCACGGATTCCAGTTCCACATCAGCCAGATGCGCCCGCGCGCCACCGGCTGGGTGCGGCTCGCCTCTGCCGATCCGATGGCCCCCCCGCGTCTGCAGTTTAATCACCTGTCGAACGCCGAAGACCGGCAGGAAATCCGCGACGCGGTGGCGATGACCCGGGAGTTTGCCGCCCAGAAAGCCTTCGACGAATTTCGCGGGGCCGAGATTGCGCCCGGGGCCGAGGCGGTCAGCGACGAAGCCCTTGATGCCTTTGGCCGCGCCAAGGGCGAGACCTCGCACCACCCAAGCTGTACCTGCAAGATGGGGCAGGACGAGATGTCGGTGGTCGATGGGCAGGGCCGCGTCCACGGGATGGAGCGGCTGCGCGTGGTCGATGCCTCGATCATGCCGACCATCGTCTCGGCCAATATCAACATTCCCACGATCATGATGGCGGAAAAGATCGCCGATCAGATGCGGGGCAGGGCGCCGCTCCCTCCACAAACCACCGCATTCTACCGCCATGCGGGCGCGTGAAATCAAAACAACCAAACCGGAGAAGAGAATGACAACAGGGACATTGAACACACTTGCTGCCGCCGCCTTGGGCGCGGTGCTGGCCACCGGCGCTGTAGCCGAAGCCGAAAGCGACGATCCGATCAAGCTGACGATCAACGAATGGACCGGCCAGGTGCTGACCACCCATATCGCGGGCGAGCTTCTGGGCAAGATGGGCTACAACGTCGAATACGTGACCGCCGGTTATTTCCCCCAGATGACCGCGCTGCAGGACAACACCGTCACCGCAGCCCTCGAAATCTGGACCACCAATATCGCCGACGCCTATGACATCGCCATCGGCTCGGGCAACGTCACCGACATCGGCTCGCTCGGCCTGGTGCCGCTGGAAACCTGGTTCTACCCCGCCCATGTGGAAGAACTCTGCCCCGGTCTCCCGGATTGGGAAGCGCTGAAGAACTGCCCGCAGGTTTTCGCCAGCGCCGAGACGATCCCCCAGGGCCGCCTCGTGGATTACCCCGCCGATTGGGGCACTTCGAACCGGGACCGCCTGATCGGTCTGGAACTCCCCTTCACCTCGATCCCCGCAGGCAGCGAGGGCGCGCTGGTGGCCGAGATCAAGACCGCCTTCACCCGCGAAACGCCGCTTCTGGTGATGTTCTACAGCCCGCACTGGATCTTCTCGGAATTCGATCTGCGCGCGGTCACCCTGCCGCCCCATGAAGAGGGCTGCACCGATGACCCGTCCGTCGGCGTGAACCCGAACGCGACCTATGATTGCGACTTCAAACGCGGTGATGTGCGCAAGGTGGCCTGGGCCGGCATGGCCGAGAAATGGCCGGGCGCTCACAAGCTCCTCGGCGCACTCGAGATCAGCAACGACCAGCAGATCGACCTGATCAACATGGTCGACCAGCAGGGCAAATCGGTTGATGACGCCGTGGCCCATTGGCTCGCCGAAAACGAAACCACCTGGCAAGGGTGGATCGACGCAGCAAAATAAGCCGCGCAACCCTTGCCCGACTGGGCGGGCCCCATCGGCCCGCCCCTTTCCGTCGATTGCCAGACCCGGAGCCTGCCTTGCCCGACACACCTGACGTGATCCTTGAATGCCGCAACCTGTGGAAAGTCTTCGGCAACCTGCCCGGCGGTTTCGCCGATCAGGTGACGACCCGTGCCGCCGATGACATCGTCACGGATTTGCAGGCCACAGGCGCCGTGCCCGCGATCCGCGACGTCTCACTCGATGTACGCCGGGGCGAGATCCTGATGATCATGGGCCTGTCGGGTTCGGGCAAATCCACCCTGTTGCGCTGCCTTTCACGGCTGGTGGAACCTTCGGCGGGTGCCGTCTGTTTCGAAGGCCAGGACATCCTCACGCTGAAGGACCGGCAACTGACCGACCTCAGGCGCAATGCCTTCGGCATGGTGTTCCAAAGCTTCGGCCTGCTCGACCACCTGAACGCCCGCGACAATGTCGCCTTTCCGCTGCGGGTCCAGAATGTGCCGAAGGCGGAGCGGCACCGGCGGGCCGATGAATTGCTGGACCTTGTCGGGTTGGGCGACCGCAAGAGCAATTTCCCCCACGAACTTTCGGGCGGGCAACAACAGCGCGTCAGCATCGCCCGCTCGCTGATTTCCGACCCGGACCTCTGGTTTCTCGATGAACCCTTCAGCGCGCTCGACCCGCTGATCCGTCGCCAGATGCAGGACGAATTCCTGCGCCTGCAAACCACGCTCGGCAAGACCATCGTCTTCGTCACCCACGATTTTCTCGAAGCCGCCCGCCTCGGCGACCGGATTGCCATCATGCGCGACGGCCAGCTTGTGCAGCTTGGCACCCCGCGCGCGATCATCCTGTCCCCTGCCGACGATTACGTGCGCGATTTCGTCGCCGATGTGCCCGCCTCCCGCATCCTCCATGTCGCGGATCTGGTGACAGAGGGTGCCGCTGACGGCGCGCCGCAGGTGCATCTGAAAGACCCGCTGGAACTGGCCATCGACCATTTCCTCTCGGGCCATGAAGCACTCCAGGTGCTCGACGACAATGACCTCCCCGCAGGCCAGATCCGCCGCGACGACCTCCATGTGCTGACCGGGCAGAGCGCCCATGGCTGAGGCCGCACACACCCCAAACCGTCGCGCGCTGATCGGCTTCGCCACCGCCGCAGCACTCGCCGTGGCCTGCCTGATGCTGCGCAGCGACCTGCCCTGGCTCAAAGCCTATCCGGCCCAATGGACGCTGGCCTTCAGCGCCTGGATCAACCTCGCCATCGGCGCGCTGCTCGAAATCGCCTCGCCCCTGTTCCGCGCGCTCTCCACCTTCCTCGACTGGCCGATGCGGATGATCCGCGACGGGTTGCAGGCGATCCCCTGGCTGGTGCTGACCGCCGGTTTCGTCGCCGTCGCCCTGCGCGCCGGTGGGCTGCCGCTGGCACTCTTCTCCGCCGTGGCCTGTGTCTATATACAAGTCTCCGGCTACTGGGCCGAAAGCCTCAATTCCCTCGCCCTCGTCGCCGTCGCCTTCCCGCTCTCGGTGCTCGCAGGGCTCCTGATCGGCATCGCGATGAACAAAAGCCGCCGCCTCGCGGCATTCCTCACCCCGATGCTCGACTTCATGCAGACCGCCCCCGCCTTTGCCTATCTGGTGCCGCTGATCGTGCTCTTCGGCTTCGGACCCGTGGTCGGCCTCATCGCCTCGGCCATCTATGCGATCCCGCCCATGGCGCGGAACACCCGGCTGGGGCTCGACATGGTGTCACCCGAATTGCACGAGGTCGCGGCGATGACCGGCTGTTCGCCGGTCAAACGCTTCTGGCTGGTGGAAATGCCCACGGCGCTGCCGCAATTGCTGGTCGGCCTGAACCAGACGATCATGGCGGTGCTGTCGATGGTGGTCTTTGCCGCGATCATCGGCGGGTTCGAAGACATTGGCTGGGAAGTGCTGCGGTCCATGCGCCGGGCGCAATTCGGCGAAAGCCTGATGGCCGGCATCATCATCACCCTGATTGCCATCATGCTCGACCGGATCACACGCGGCTTCGCGCTTAAAGCCCGCACCCACAGCAAACCGGCCATGCCGCTTGGGCGCTATGCAGGCTTCGCGGCCGCCGCCATGGCGCTGGCAGCCCTTGCCTCGCTGATCCTGCCCGAAGGCGCGGGAAGCGGGTTCGGAATGTCCGAGCGGATCAACGCCGCCGTCGCCGATCTGAGCGTTGCGGTGGGCACCACCACCGATGCGCTGAAGAACAACGCGATCTACTTCTTCCTGCTGCCCATTCGCATCGGGCTGGAACAGACCATCTCGCCCTTCACCTGGGGCTTCGCCTTTTCGCCCGCTTTGAAGACCGGCTACTGGATCGCCCTTGCGCTGCTTGCCAGCGCCGTCGCTCTGCGCAAAGGCCCACTCGCCGCAACAATCACGCTGCTCGCCGGCCTCTTCCTCTACACCGGCACCTCCGGCATGCCCTGGCCTGCCACCATCGCGCTGGCCTCGGCCATCGGCTATTGGGCCGGGGGCGCGCGCATCGCCGCGCTCTGGGCCGGCACGCTGGCGATGATCCTGCTGACGGGCCTTTGGACGCCCGCGATGTTCTCGGTCTATATCTGCCTCTCGGCAATCCTGATCTGCGTCGCGCTCGGCGGCGCCATCGGCGTGCTGGCCGCGCAATCCGACGCGGTCTCGGCCCTGATCCGACCCATTCTCGACCTCTTGCAGACCATCCCGCCCTTCGTCTTGCTGATCCCGGTGGTGATGTTCTTCCAGGTCGGCGATTTCTCCGCCTTCCTCGCCATCATCTCCTACGCCATCGCACCAATGATCCGCTACACCGAAGGCGGCCTGCGCGCCGTGCCCCCGACCAAGATCGAAGCCGGGCTGACGGCCGGCTGCACGCCGATGCAACTCCTCTTCCTGGTGAAACTCCCCACCGCCCAGCGTCAGATCGCCCTCGGCATCAACCAGTCGATCATGTACGGTCTCGCCATGCTGGCCGTCGCCGCCCTCGTCGGCTCACGGGGTCTCGGCCAGGAGGTCTATGTGGCCCTCGGCAAAGCCGATGCAGGGCTCGGCATCATGGCCGGTTGCGCCATTGCCGCGATTGCGATCTGTGTCGACCGGACGTTTGTCAGTGCGCTGGAGCGGGGGTAGGGGGACGAAGCTGACCTTTCCACGACGCGCTGCCTCTGGCGTTCACCCTTTTTCAAGTACGCATGTTGAAACGACTGAACCGGTGCGCTGAGCCGCGCGGCGGGGCTGACGCCCCTTGTCCCGCGCTATCAGTTCTCCGCAACCTATGCCGCAAAGGGCTCTTTTCCGACCTCTGCCCAAGTGCCACCGCGACAAGCCACCGTTAACTGAACGCCCGCCGCCCAACCTTTTGACATCCCGCAATCTTCCAATTCGTGAAAACAGCGCGCGGGCGAAGAAGTTAACAATACAATCAACACCTTATCCGAATCTGTTTCGCTGCGAAACATACCCGCTAACCGTTGGAATCCCATCAAGAATCCAGATTTCGACCCGTTAAGGGCCCAATCCTACCCAGCCAGCTTCGCCTTCAGTGCCGCAAAGGACGGCTGAAACCACGGCCATTCCTCCGACACGTCCCGCCGCGCGACCAGATAGGTCTTGCGAAAAAATTCGGGCGTGCCCTCGACCTGATAGAGCCGCCCGTCGGCCAGATGATCCTCGACCATGCGCGCGGGCAGGTAGCATGAGCCGCCCCAATCCAGCAGGTAATCAATGGCCCAGCGGCTGGAACTGAGCGTCATCTGCGGTGTGCGCGCGACCGAAAACGCCTCCGCATGGAGCCTGCGGAACTCGGCGCCCAGATCCACATAGATGTAATTCGGATCCCAATCGACCAAGCCCCTCGCCTCGGTCGATACCTGGATCAGCCGGTCGTCAAAAAGATGCTGCACATGCCAGCCGCCGGTGACGGCGGCATCGAACATCAGCGCCACATCGACAAGGCCCGAGGCCAGCCAGCGCTCGATATCCTCCACATCACCGGCCCAGAACGACAGCGCCACATCGGGATGATCGCGCCGCATCTGATCGGCCCAGGCGCGACCGGCACCCTGCCAGAGATCGAAATGACAACCCACGTTGCAGACGCTCTTGAACTCCTTCGACAGCGACAATTCCTGCCGCGCCTGCCCCCAGGCCTGGGTCATGATCTCGGCATAGCGCAGGAATTTGAACCCGGCCGCCGTCAGTTCGGCCCCGGTGCGAGAACGGATCAGAAGCTTCTGACCCAGCAGATTCTCCAGCGCATTGATCCGCGTGGTCACCGTGCTTTCGGTCACGTTCAGCCGCCCGGCGGCGCGGTTGAGGTTGCCCATCTTGACCACTTCAAGAAAGGTCTGGGCGAAAGTGACATTCATGGCCGGTTCCAGATTAGAAAAATCTGGTCTTGATAGGCCGTTGATGCGGATTTTTCAATCCTGAAACCGCCGCAACCTGCCGCCACGGCCGAACCGCTCGCGGGGCTCAGAACAGATCACCGAGCCGGGTTTCGGCGGGAGTGGTCTCTGCTACCACACGCCCGTTGGAAATCACCGCAAGCCGCGCAGGCCGCAGCCGCAGGGCATCGATCGGATCCTCGGCGTCGAGCACCACGAGGCTGGCGCGCCGCCCGACCTCGAGGCCGAAATCCAGCCCGAGGATCTCGGCCGGGGTGCGGGTCACCATCTCGAAGGCGCGGCGCATCTCATCGGGCGCGGTCATATGAGCCACATGGAGCCCCATATGGGCCACGTCCAGCATGTCGCCGGAGCCGAGCGGATACCAGGGGTCGCGCACGCAATCCTGTCCGAAGGCGACAGTCACCCCCTGGGCCAGCAATTCCGGCACCCGTGTCATGCCGCGCCGCTTGGGATAGCTGTCCATCCGGCCCTGCAGGGTGATGTTGATCAGCGGGTTGGGAATGGCCGAGACCTGCGCCTCGGCGATCAGCGGCAGAAGCTTGGCCACATAGTAATTGTCCATCGAGTGCATTGAGGTCAGATGCGACCCTGTGGTCCGGCCCTGTAGCCCGCAGCGGATGGTTTCGGCCGCAAGCGTCTCGATATGGCGGCTCATGGGATCATCGCTTTCGTCGCAATGAAGATCGACCATCAGCCCGCGTTCGGCGGCCAGTTCGCAGGCCGCGCGCACCGCTGCCGTGCCATCGGCCATGGTGCGTTCGAAATGGGGAATGCCGCCCACCACATCGACGCCCGCGTCAAGGGCGCGGATCACCTGCGCCTCGGCACCCGGTGCGCGGAACCAGCCATCCTGCGGGAAAGCCACCAGTTGCAGATCCAGCGTGTCGCGCACGATGTCGCGCACTTCCAGAAGCGCTTCCACCGTGCGGAAGGAAGCATCGGTCACATCCACATGGCTGCGGATCGCCAGCACCCCCTTGCCGATTGCCTGGCGGCAATATTCCAGCGCCCGCGCGACGATGTCGTCCTTTGTTTGCAAGGCCTTGAGTTCACCCCAAAGCGCGATCCCTTCCAGCAGCGTGCCGCTTTCATTGATCCGTGGCGAACCGTAGCTGAGCGTTGCATCCATGTGGAAATGGGCGTCCACGAAAGGCGCGCTGACCAGTTTGCCTGCAGCATCGACCACGCGGGCGGCCTCGGCCGCGATGCCCGGTTCGATGGCGGCAATGGTGGTGCCGGTGATGGCGATATCGGCGGTGCTGCCATCGGGCAGACGGCCGTTTCTGACAAGAAGATCAAACCCCATGACAGCTCCTATGCGGTGAGACTATGGGCCGCTTCGGGCGCCCAGCTCAACCAGAACCTGCGTCCCGGTTCCGGGGCCAGCTCGGCCAATTGTGCTTCAGACACCTGCGCCTTCAGCTCTTCGCCCGAGGGGCCTTCGAAGTAGCAGATGATGCCGGTGCCGGCGAATTCTTCCGAGACGAAATCCGCCGGAAGCGCGCCTTTGCCCGGGTCATCTGCATGGATCGTCATCCGGTCGGCGGCGACCACGATTTCGGCCGCGCCATCGGGCGCGCCGGGCAGCGGGCAGGTCACCCCGTCGATGGTGATCGCACCGCCCGCCACCTCGCCCGACAGGATGTTGTTGCGGCCGACAAACTCGGCCACGAAGCGGTTCTGCGGCGCGCGGAAAATCTCCTGCGGCTTGCCGATCTGGGCGATTTCCCCCTGTCCCATGATCACCACCCGGTCGGCCATGGCGAAAGCCTCGGACTGGGAATGGGTGACATAGACGAAGGTGATGCCCAGCTCCTTTTGCAGTTTGGTCAGGACCCCCTGCATCCGGATCACCAGATGGGCGTCGAGCGCCGAAAGAGGCTCATCCAGGAGCAGCATCTCGGGCTCGGTCACCAGCGACCGGGCGAGGGCGACCCGCTGCCGCTGCCCGCCCGAGAGCGCATCGATGGGCCGCGTCTCGAACCCTTTGAGCCCCATCCGGTCCAGCCAGAGCATGGCGCGGTCGGACCGTTCCTGCGCCCCGATGCCGCGCATTTTCAGCCCGAACTCGACGTTTTCCTTCACGTTGAGAAACGGGAAAAGTGCCAGGGATTGCCACACCAGCGGGGTGTCGCGCTCGTGCACCGCGACGTCGTTCATCTCGCGCCCGTCGATGCGGATCGTGCCGGCTGTCGGCGCTTCGAGCCCGGCCAGCATCCTGAGCGTGGTGGTCTTGCCGCAGCCCGACGGCCCCATGATGGCGACGAATTCGCCGCGCCCGATGGTCAGGTCCAGCCCCTTGACGGCCTCGAAGGTGCCATAGCTTTTCTTGACGGATCGGAACTCTACCAGCGGATCGGATGCGGTCATTTCGCGGTCTTTCTCAAAAGAAGCAATTGCGCCACGATCACGAGCGTCATCGAGGTCAGGAACACCACCGTCCCGATGGCGTTGATCTGCGGATCCACATTGCCTTGCAGGATCTCAAGGATCATCACCGGCACGGTCTTGTTCAGACCGGAAACGAACCAGGCGACGATGAATTCGTCGAAACTGACCGCCGCCGTCAGGCAATAGGCCGAGATCAGGGCGGGTGCGCAGAACGGAATCACCACCGCCCCCATGGCGCGCCAGGGCGAGGCGCCCAGGTTCCAGGCCGCGGCCTCCAGCGACGGGTCCATCTGCTGCAGGCGTAACCGGCAGATCGCCATGGCAAAGGGCGCGCCCATCACCGTATGGGCGATGACGATGCCGGGCAGGGTGCCCGACAGGCCCAGCCGCGACAGCCAGGCCAGCATCGCCAGCCCCATGATCACCAGCGGGATCGTCGGCGGCAGGAGCGCCAGCGCCAGATAGGCATTCTTGAAGCGAAAGCCGTAGCGGAAATCCGTATAGGCGGTGGCAAAGCCAAGCGCGGTCGAGAGGGCGGCGGCGGTCACCGCGACGATCAGCGAATTGCGAAACGCGGTCCAGACCTCGGCGCGGGCAAAGGCGGTTTCGTACCAATGGAGCGTGAACTCGCCCAGGGGCACGGTGGGGAACCGGTCGGAGTTGAACGAGAACACCATGCTGGTCACGATCGGCGCAAAGACGAAAGCGAAGAGTGCGGCGAGGTAGATCCACGACAGAAGAGGGCCCGGGCGCATCACTCAGCTCCTCCGGCGATAGGCGGCGGCGACGGCGGCAAAGGCCGCAAGGAACAGGGTTACGATCATGATCACCGCCACCACGGCGGCGCGCGGCCATTGCTGGCCCGATTTGGTCGTGTCCACGATCAGGATCGACAGGGTCGGCGGGTTCGATCCGCCCAGGTAGAACGGGCTCACGAATTCCCCGAAGGTCAGGATGAAGGCGAAGATGAAGCCGATGATCAGCCCGACCTTGGCCGCCGGGATGATCACCTGAAAGAGCGTCGCGCGCGGGTTGGCGCCCAGATTGCGCGCCGCCTCGATCAGGTTGCGGTCGATGGCGGCGAGGCTGAAGGTCTGCAGGATCACCACCAGCGGCAGCACCAGGGTCATGTAGCCGACCATGGCGCCGAACCCGGTCGAGAGCATGGTGAAGGGGCCGAGCCCCACCAGGCCCAGAATCGCATTGAGCGGCCCGTTGCCCGCCAGCAGCACCTGCCAGGCGTAGATCCGCACCAGATAGGAGGTGAAGAACGGCACGATCAGAAAGAAGATCGCCCAGCGGCGCACGGTTTCCGATGTGCGGAAGGCGAGGGCGAAGGAGGCGGGAAAGGCCAGCAGGCTTGCCAGGGTCGCGGCCAGGGTGGCGCGCAGGAAGGTGACCCAGTAGGCGTCCCAGAAAAAGCCGCGGCTCAGCATCCGGTCCCAGTTCTTGAAGACGAAATCGGGCTCCATGCGGTAATTGCGCACGAGCCAGAAGGACATGGCGACCATCAGGCAGAGCGGGCCGATGAAGAACAGCCCCTGCCAGATCAGCAAGGGCAGGCGCCAGACATAGGGATAGACGGACGGGCGTTTGGCCACGGGATACTCCGGACGGAATGACCGCGCCGCCGGGGGCGCGGTCAGGGATCAAGGCGGCTCAGGCCGTTTTGTATTCGGACCAGAAATCGTTCCAGTCCTCAAGGGTTTGCTGACGCGGAATGTCGCGGAAGAACAGCCGCTGTTCGGCCAGCAGTTTCAGCGGGCTCTGGTCATGGCCGTCGATCAGGCCCGACCGCTCCGCCTCGGCCGGATTGGCCTCCTGGATCGCCTTCCAACCCGATTTCGTCGGCGACAGCCCCGGATAGGCGGCCATCTGGATCGATTTCACCTGGCCTTTCGGGCTCAGCATGTACTGGATGAACTTGGTGACGATCTCCTGCTTGGTCGAGCCCTTGCCGATCGAATAACTCTCGGTCCACTGGATGCCACCCTCTTCGGGAATGACGCTGGCGACCGGGGCGCCGTCCTTCTGCAGCACGCCGGTGATCCAGTCGCCGATGCCGCACATGGCCAGCATGTCGGCATTTTTCAGGGACGAGAAGGTGCCGCCATAATCGAAATAGCCGCCGACCTGCGGCTTCAGGCTCAGGGTCTTCTCCTGCAGCGCATCCCACATGTCCTCGGAAATGTCGAAGGGCGAGGGGGCGCGGTTGCCGTTGAGCAGCGACAGCTGGCCGAGGCTTGGCAGATGCCAGTCGAAATGGCCCACCTTGCCGGTGACCTTGGGGTTCCAGAAGGCGTTGTAGCTCATCGCCTCCTTCGCGCTCAGCGCGTCGGTGTTGTAGGAGACCCCAAGCAGACCGAAACGCACCATCACCGACCAGAGCTGATCGCCGGTCCAATGGCCGGGGAAGTTCTGATACTCGGGCCAGAAATCATCGAAGGGGAACAGCGAGGCATCCATCTCCTCGATATATCCGGCCGCGTTGAGCTGCTGGACGAACTCCGCATCCGACAGGATGACATCATAGGTGCCGGGGGGCGATTGGGCGATCAGCGCCAGCATGTTGTCGCCGCCGGCATAGTATTTCGGCACGAATTTGACGTTATTCTCCGCCTCGAACTCGGCCACCATGTCCGGCTCGGCATGGCCATACCAGGCCAGCATGTTGATCGGCGTGGGCTCCTGCGCCCAGGCGCGGCCGAGCATTGGCGCGGACAGCGCCAGGCCAGCGGCGCCGGTCAACAGGCTGCGTCGGGTGAGATGCGGTTTCGAATGGGACATGGGACCTCCTTGTCGTCTGGACGATCGAACGGAGGCCGCGCCCGCCATGCGCCCCAATGCCCCCGTCTTTTCTTTTAAAGCTAGACCGGTGTTGATGCATCAGGGAAATTTGGAGTTCGTATATCGAGATAAAGAATATTTATGCAAACTCGGCTTGACTGTTTTTTCGTATATGGTCGAGCAGCCGGTGCGCCAGCGCATGGCCGGCCTCGTGGAGCTTGGCATGTTTGTAGAACAGCCCGACGCGCAGGGGTGCGAGATCGGGAAAGCCTTCGTCGCTGCGCGCGATCCGCATGCCGGGGCGCAGGGTGGCCGAGGTGAGCGCCGTGGCGCCCAACCCCGCCAGCACGCCCGATTGCAGCCCTTCGATATCCCGCGAGACCAGCACCGTGCGCCAGCCGCGCCCGGAGGTGCGCAGTGCATTGCGCATCCGGGTCGCATATTCGCAAGGGTCCAGATGGCGCAGGATCGGCACCGGCTTTTTCGGGTCGAACCGCAGGTTGTCCTTCACCACCCAGAAGGGTGTGGCGCTGGTGGTTTCCACCAGATAGGGGACATCGGTTTCGGGCACGATGGCCACGCAGATGTCCAGCCGGTCATTGGCCAGAGCATCGCGCAAATCGGCGGAGAGCATGCTTTCGATCTCGATCCGCACCGAAGGATGTTCGGCGGCGAAGCCGGAAATCGCGCTGAGCAGAAAGCTCTGGGAAAAATCCACCGGCACCCCGATCCGGATCCAGCCCGCCAGTGCTGCATCGGCAAAATGCGCCACGATATCGTCGTTGAGCCGCAGCAATTGCCGCGCATAGGGGCCAAGCGCGACCCCGGCATCGGTCAGCCGGAACTGGCGCCCGTTGGTGCGGATCAGCTTGGTCTGCAGCAGGTCTTCCAACCGGCGGATCTGCAGGCTGACCGCAGGCTGGGTCCGCCCCAGCGCCTTTGCCGCCTTGGTGAAGCCGCCCAGATCGACAACGGTGACAAAGCTGCGCAGCAGGTCGGTGGGAATGTTCTTGAGCATTCTTTCATTATGAAATCTTATCAAAGCATATCAACTATCAATTTTTGAAATTTTCATTTCACCCCTAGGCTGACCTGAAGATGAGGGAGGACCGAGGTGCCTGGACCGGATTTCGCAGCTGCAAGACGCACAGGGCAGACCCTGGTCACCCCGGTGATTCACGTGCTCGACACAGATCAGGCCCTGCGCAATCTCGACCATGTGGCGGAGGCCGGATGCCCCGGTGCTTTTCTGATCAATCACGACTTTCCCATGGAGCCCTTCCTGCCGATCCTGCGCAAGGTCCGGGCCGCGCGCCCCGATCTCTGGCTTGGGGTCAACTTTCTCGATCAACCCGGCAACATTGCCTTCCCGATCCTGGGCGAACTGGTGCGCAACACCTGCCCGATCGACGCCTATTGGGCCGATGACGCCCGGATCGACGAGCGGCTCGACGACCAGAACACCGCCGAAGAGATCGCCCGCATCCGGGGCGAGAGCGGCTGGACCGGCACCTATCTCGGCGGCGTCGCTTTCAAGAAACAGCGCCCCGTGGACGAGAAGGACTATGCCCGTGCCGCCCGCCTCTCCGTGCCCTATCTCGACGTGGTCACCACCTCCGGCATTGCCACCGGGAAGGAGGCGGATCTGGCCAAGATCCGCAGCTTCCGCGATGCGATCGGAGAGGCGCCGCTGGCGCTTGCCTCCGGGATCACACCCGAGAATGCCGCGACCTATACCGGCTTGGTGGACTGCATTCTGGTCGCCACGGGCATCAATTATCCGAATGATTTCTATAACATAGATCCGGATCGACTGGCTCGCCTGCTGGCCGTCACCGGCTCGGAGGGAGAATGACCATGAACGATGGCAAGGGCCCCCGTGACGCGCGCTGGTATTTGTCGCTGATGTCGCCCAACACCAAGGGGCCACAATTCGCTTGGCTCGATCCGACCTCGATCTACATCAACGCCGCCGCCTTTTCCGACCTGCTGGATGATCTCTGCGCCGAGCTTGATGCGGCCGAGATCGATGTGGTCGCGGGGCTCGATGCCATGGGGTTCGTGCTGGCCGCCGCCCTCGGCGCCCGGCTCGGGCGCGGAGTGCTGCCGATCCGCAAGGCGGGCAAGCTTTGCGTTGACACCGACCGGGTGAGTTTCACGAATTACTCCGGTCGCACCCAGGATATGGAGATGCGCCAACCCGCCTTCGCCCCGGGCACCCGGGTGCTTCTGGCCGATCAATGGGTCGAGACCGGCGGCACGATGGAGGGCGCGATCCGTCTGGTCGAGCGCCAGGGTGGCAAGGTGGCCGGCATGGTGGCGATTGCGATGGAGGAAAATCCCGCGACCGACGCCTACCGCGCCGCCTATCCCGTGGTCACCGCAGTGCAGCAGGGCACGCCCTGGCAGGCGGAATGCAATGCCCAGGGCCTGTCGAGTTTCGCAACCTACGACCCCGGGCGCACCTTCCCCACCGCCGGGCGTTCCCCGGGCTGAACCGGGTTCAGAAAAACGCCTGCAACCCGGTCTGGGCGCGGCCCAGGATCAGCGCATGGACGTCGTGGGTGCCTTCATAGGTGTTCACCGTTTCCAGGTTCACCATATGGCGCATCACCGGGAAGTCTTCGGAAATCCCGTTGCCCCCATGCATGTCGCGGGCGAGCCGGGCAATATCGAGCGCCTTGCCGCAATTGTTGCGCTTGACGATGGAAATCATCTCGGGCGCCATCTGACCGGCATCGAAAAGCTGACCGACCCGCAATGCGCCCTGCAGGCCCAGAGCGATCTCGGTCTGCATGTCGGCAAGCTTTTTCTGAAAGAGCTGGGTCTGGGCAAGCGGCTTGCCGAATTGCTTGCGGTCGAGCCCGTATTGCCTTGCCGCATGCCAGCAGGTCTCGGCCGCGCCCATGGCCCCCCAGGCGATGCCGTAGCGCGCCCGGTTGAGGCAGCCAAAGGGCCCCGAAAGACCTTCGACATTGGGCAGCAG
This sequence comes from Silicimonas sp., assembly GCA_025800205.1. Lineage (GTDB taxonomy): Bacteria > Pseudomonadota > Alphaproteobacteria > Rhodobacterales > Rhodobacteraceae > CALKXV01. The sequence goes on from JAOXSD010000081.1 coordinate 15,601, forward strand.
CGCGTCTTCGCCCACCTCCACATTGTCCATCACGATCTCGCCGGTGATCGAAGCGCAGAGCGAGAGCTTGCCTTCGATCTTGGGCGCGCTCAGACCTGTCATGCCCTTTTCCAGCACGAAGCCGCGGATCTTGCCCCCGTGGGCGTCGGATTTCGCCCAGACCACGAAGACATCGGCGATCGGCGCGTTGGAAATCCACATCTTGGACCCGGTGAGCCGGTAGCCGCCCTCGGTCTTTTCGGCCCGGGTTTTCATTCCGCCCGGGTCCGAGCCCGCATCGGGTTCGGTCAGGCCGAAACAGCCGATATATTCGCCCGAGATCAACTTCGGCAGGTATTTCTGGCGCTGCTCTTCGCTGCCATAGGCATGGATCGGGTGGATCACGAGCGAGCTTTGCACCGACATCATCGACCGGTAGCCGCTGTCGACCCGCTCCACCTCGCGGGCGACCAGACCATAGGAGACATAAGACGCGCCAACGCCGCCATAGGTGTCGGGAATGGTCACGCCCAGAAGGCCCAGTTCGCCCATCTCGCGGAAGATGCCGGGGTCGGTTTCCTCGTTGCGGAAGGCCGCTTTCACCCGGGGGGCAAGCTTTTCCTGAGCATAGGCATGGGCGCTGTCGCGGATCATGCGCTGCTCTTCATTAAGCTGGGTCTCCAGCAGGAAAGGATCGTCCCAGGTAAATGCGTTTTGGTCCTTGGTCATGGTCATTTTGGCACACCGATTGTTCAATTTCAGCCGGTTTGCATTGCCAGAACCGGTAAGTCGAACAATATTCCGGTCTGGAACCATTCATAAGTGGAATGATTAATGCAGCGTGAAAGACGTCTTCTGCCCTCGATTTCCGCCCTCACCGCCTTTGAAAGCGTGGAGAGGCTGGCGAGTTTTACCGCGGCGGCCGAAGAGCTGTCGCTGACCCAGAGCGCGGTCAGTCGGCAGGTGAAGGGGCTGGAAGCCCAGCTTGGCGTCACCCTGTTGCAGCGCAACAGCAAGACGGTGCGCGCCACCGCCGCCGGGGCGGCCTATGCCAGCGAGATCCGAGGCGCGCTCAACGCCCTGCGCGATGCCACGATCCGGGCGGTTTCGGGCGGCCAGGACAGCGAATTGCGGCTCGCCATTCTGCCCACTTTCGGGACCAACTGGCTGATGCCGCGCATTCCCGATTTCGTCGCCCGCCATCCGGACATCACCCTGAGTTTCACCAGCAACATCCACCCGTTCGATTTCGAAACCCGCGCGCTCGATGCTGCGATCTATCACGGCTTTCCCAACTGGCCGGGCACCGATGCCGTGCCGCTGGCCGATGAATGGCTGGTGCCGGTGGCCGCCCCCGCGCTGATCGGCGCCGCCCCCCCCGCGCGGGCCGAAGCGCTGCAGATGTTGCCCCGCCTGCGCCTTCTGAGCCGGCGGCGTGACTGGCAGAAATGGTTTGCCGCCCAGGGGATCGACGACACCGCCACCGGCGGCATGGTGTTCGAGCAGTTCTCGGTGCTGATCCAGGCCTGTGTGGCGGGGATCGGAGTGGCGTTGTTGCCCGATTTCCTTGTTCAGAGTGAACTGGCGCGCGGTGAACTCACCGCCATCGGCCCGCGTTACCAGAATGACGAACGCTATTATTTCGCCCAGCCCAAACGCAGCCCGCGCCACCGGGCGACCGACGTTTTCCGGGATTGGCTGAAGACCCAGACCCCGCCTCTGCCGGTCTGAGGCCGTTCCGGACGCCGCGATCTGGTGGACAGTGCGGCTGTGCTGCTGTCTGAATGCACCAGCGCCCCAAACCTTGACGGACCAAAGACCATGGAAGATCCCAAAAGCCTCACCGAGATCATCGCCAACGCCCGGCCCGAAGAGGGCGGGCTGCGTTTCGACATGGCGCCGAACTGGACCCAGGGGCGCACTGCCTTTGGCGGCTTCACCACCGCGCTGATGATTGCGGGCGTCGAGCGGCTGAATGCGGATCTGCCGCCCCTGCGCTCGGCAATGATCAATTTCACCGCCCCCGTGGCCGCACCGCCGCGCGTCACATCTGAAATCCTGCGTCAGGGGCGCAACATGACCACCATCGCCGCCCGCGCCCAATCCGGCGGCAAGCTGGCGGCCACCGCCACCTTCAGTTTCGGCCAGCCCCAGACCAGCCGACTCTCCCATGACCTGCCCGCCGAAGCGGCCCCCGCGCCTGACACCGGTAGAGCGCTCACCTATGAAGGCGCGCGCTTTCCCGCGCCGGCCTTTTTCGGCAATTTCGAGATGATCCCGCTCAATGGGGATACGCCCTTTTCCGGCTCGGACGAGATCCGCATCCGGGTCTGGGCGCGGCACAAGGATCCCGCCCAGCACGACAGCCTGCCCGGTCTTCTGGCGATCGCCGATTTCCTGCCGCCGGTGGTGTTGCCCCGGCTGAGCGTGCGGGCGATGAATTCCTCGGTCAACTGGATGGTGAACCTGCTTCCCGAAATCCCACGCACCCGCGACGGCTGGTGGCTGATCGAAAGCCGGCTGAGCGCGGGACACAATGGTTACAGCAGCCAGATCATGCGGGTTTGGAACACCGAGGGTGCTCTGGTGATCGACGGCATGCAATCGGTGGTGATCTTCGAGCAGCCCTGAGACCTTTGCCGCAAGGATCGTTTTGCGCCCTCTGCGGGCCTGATCTATGTTTCGCAAAAAACCGAACGGCTGCTCGCCGCTCCCCTGACCACCAAAGGAGCCCCCATGGCCCAGACCCAAGACCTCAACCGCCGGATCGTGCTGAACCAACGCCCCAAGGGGGAGCCGGATGCCGACACCCTGCGGCTGGAAACCGCCGAGATTCCGACCCCGGGCGCGGGTGAGATGCTGGTGCGCACGGTCTATCTGTCGCTGGATCCCTATATGCGCGGGCGGATGAACGACGCCAAATCCTATGCCGAACCGGTGGCGATTGGCGGCGTGATGACCGGCCAGGTGGTGGGCGAGGTGATCGCCTCCGATCTCGACGGCTATGCGGTGGGCGACCATGTGCTGTCGATGAGCGGCTGGCAGGATTACGCGATTTCGGACGGCAGCGAGGTGATCAATCTCGGCCCGGCGCCGGAGAACCCCTCCTGGGCGCTCGGCATCCTGGGCATGCCCGGCTACACCGCCTATGCGGGCCTCTTGAAAATCGGCGAACCGAAGCCGGGCGAAACCGTGGTTGTGGCCGCCGCCACCGGGCCGGTGGGCGCCACGGTGGGGCAGATCGCCAAGATCAAGGGTTGCCGGGTCGTTGGCGTGGCAGGCGGGGCGGACAAATGCGCCTATGCGGTCGACACCCTGGGCTTTGACGCCTGCATCGATCACCGCAGCGAGAACTTTGCCGCCGATCTGGCCGCCGTCTGCCCGGACGGGATCGATGTCTATTTCGAGAATGTCGGCGGCAAGGTGCTTTATGGCGTGCTGCCGCTTCTCAATCCCTTTGCCCGGATGCCGGTCTGTGGTGTGGTGGCCTGGTACAATCTGCCCGGCCTGCCTGAAGGGCCCGACATGGGGCCTGCAATCATGGGCACGCTGTTGCGGATGAAAGTGAAGATGCAGGGTTTCATCATCTTCGACAGTTTCGGCCCTGAGGTTTATCAGGAGTTCCGCCGCGACATGACCGGATGGCTCGCCGATGGGTCGGTCAGCTACCGTGAACAGATGGTCGAAGGGCTGGAGGCCGCGCCCGAGGCGCTGAACCAGCTTCTTCGGGGCGACAATTTCGGCAAGATGGTGGTGAAGGTCGGCGCCTGACACCAGGAGGTGGCGGAGTGACCACGGGTCACTCCGCCACTTTGTTCAAGGGCCTGCCGAGGTCGGGCCGGTCAGAATTCTTCCCAGTCTTCATCTTCTTGCGGCGCAAGCGCCAGATTGCCCGACACGCTGGGTATCGAGGCCGCAGCGGCAGCGGGCAGCGCTTCCTCGACATCGTCGAAGACCGGCTCGACCAGATCGGTCCGCACCGGTTCGTCGCCGACGGTGAACCGTTCGCTGGCGGATTTGAGGATTTCGGCCTCCATCGACAAAAGCGCGCCCGCGGAGGCAACCTCTTCAAAGGACGCCGCCTGTTTCTGGGTGTTCTGGTCGATCTGGGCCACCGCGCCGTTGATCTCGGACACGCCGTGCACCTGTTCGGAAATGGCCACCGCCACCTCGTCGATATTGTTGGACACCTCGATCACAGAGGCCGCGATCTTGCGCAGGGCCTCTTCGGCATCGAGCGCCTTGGCGACCCCGTCACTGACCGCCGCATCGCTGCGCGAGATCACTTCGGCGATTTCCTCGGAGGCGGAGCTGGCACGCTGCGCCAGTTGCCGCACCTCGTTGGCCACCACGGCAAAGCCGCGACCGGATTCGCCTGCCCGCGCCGCCTCGACACCGGCGTTCAGCGCCAGGAGGTTGATCTGGAATGAGATGTCGTTGATCACGTCGACCACCTGGGAGATTTCGGTCGAGGCATCCTGGATCCGGTTCATCGCCTCGGCCGCCTCGGAGGCCACAAGCTGGCCGGCCTGGGCGGTGTCGCTGGCGGTGCGGGCACTGCCGTTGGCATCGGAGATGTTCAGATCCACCTGCTTGAAACTGGCCGAGAGCTGTTCGAGTGCTGCGGAAGTTTCCTCGATCGCGGCGGCGTTCTGCTCGGCCCGTTTCGACAGGGTCTCGGAGGTTTCGCGCAGATCCGAGGACGAGGTCGCCAGCTTGCGGGTGCTGTCCCCCATCCCGCCCAGCAGGTCCTGAAGGTTGGCCATCATCTCGTTGGTGTTGGTCTGGAGCTCCTCGAAGGCGCCGCGGAATTCGCCGGCCATCTTCTCGGTCAGGTCCCCATGGGCGACCCGGGCAATGGCGCCGCCGACGGAGGCCAGGCCGATCTCAACATTCTCGACCAGCGCGTTCACATCATGGGCCAGGGCCACGAGTTTCTCATCGGCAAAATCCGCATCGACCCGTTTGGAGAAATCCCCTTCGGTGGCCGCAGAGACGACAGAGCCGAGCGAAGCGCTGAGCGAGGTGATCATCGCCTGACGCTGGTGTTCGGCCTCGGCACGGGCGGTTTCCTCCTGTTCGCGGAGCCGCTCGGCCGCGGCCGCTTCGGCTTCGATCCGCGCTTCCTCGGCGGCCTTTTCGTCTTCGCGGGCCTTGGCCTCGCGTTCCTTCTCCGCCGCTTCCATTTCCTGCTGTTCGATCATGTTCGAGCGGAACACGCTCAGGGCAGCGGCCATCTTGCCGATCTCGCCGCCCGAGCGTTCGAAGCCCGTGACAGGCGCCAGATCGCCATTCGACAGCCGTTCGGTCACCCGGGTGATCCGGCCCAGCGGACGCAGGATGAAGGCGAAGGTGGCCAGGACGGAAAGCACGAAGATCACGACGCCGCCGAGGGCGATGGCTTCAAGCTGAACGATTCCATCTTCGACCTGCTGCGCCACTGTGCTGCTGGTGGTCTTCACCTCATTGGTGGCGGTGGCGCCGATGGCGAGGGCCGAGGCGCCGATCCGCACCAGCAGGCCCGCCGCCTCTTCGGTCCGCGCCTTCACCGTGGCTTCGGCTTCGAGAACCTTGCGGCGGCTGACCAGCAGACCGGTTTCGCTGTCGGCAAAACCGATCAGGCGTTTTGCATAGGTGCTGAGCTGCCAGTCGGTCGACAGCGGGCCGATTACCCGGTTCAGACGCTCGGCGGATTCGTTGAGCACCGCCTGTTTCTTGGCCACCTCATCAAGAGAAGGTGCGGCAACGCCGGCGAGCACGGCAATGACCAGGTTCTTGACCGCGATATCCATCTTCGCCGCGGCCCGCATGGCGCCCACCTGCCGTTCGATCAGCGTGTTGATGGCGGTGCCGTTCTGATCTGACACATCGGTTGCCAGAAGGCCAAGCGCCTGGGAGCGCTGGTCGATGAAGGCGGTCAGGGCGGCATCGCTGTCCTGACGGATCTTCATCAATTGCCTGGCATTGCCCCCCACGCCGCCGGCCCCGGTCAGATAATCCTGCGCCTTGATCACCTCCGGCGGCAGATTGTCCCGGCCGAGCGCTGCAACAGCCGCGTTGAGCCGTTCCACCCCTTCGGCGGTGAGTTTCTTCATGGTCGACAGAAGCGCCACATCGGAGGTTTTGCGTGCCGCCAGTTCGAGACCGGTGACCAGGTTCAGTTCGGAGCGGATGTCGAGCATCGCGCGCATTTCCGAGAATTCCTTTTCCGTCAGCGATTCCAGCGTCTTGCGTACCGTGTCCACGGTTTCTTCCGAGCGGATCGCCAGATCGAACACCGCGTTGTCTTCAAGGGTCACCAGCACGATCCGTGCCTGGGCGGCGGTCGTCTGGAACTCGGCGAGCTGTTCGGCCAGAGCGGCCTTTTCGGCAAAGCGCTGATCCATCGCCGCCCGGACATCCGCCGACAAACCTTCGAGATTTGCGGTCAGCCCGGAGAATTCCTGCGCCCCCGCCTGACCCAGATCTGCAACGGTCGCGTTGAGTTGGGTCATCTGCTCGGCGAGCTTGGCATAGCGGGTTTCCAGCCCATCCGGTGTGGCGGCGAACCCCACATCCTGGAAACGGTCGCGCACGGTGCCGGTCTGCCGGATCAGGGTCGCGCTGGCCTCGATCTTGGGCAGGGCATCGCGCTGCAGGGCGATGACCGACCCATCGACCGAGGAGAAGGTGACGATCCCGAGGCCGATGGCTGCCGCAAGCGCACCTCCCATGGCCGTGAGGATGAGACCGATTTTGACGAAAACGCTGCCGAAGGGGCGGGCAAGAGGGCGCATAATTACACTTCTTCCTGAGAGAACTTTGAAAGGGGGCGGGGGAGCGGGGTCAGATCACCGGGAGGCCTGCTGACGGGGCTTTGCGACCGGCTCGAATCCACCGTCGGTGATCCGGGTCAGGAACACGGTGTCGAGCCCCTGGTTGTCGCCTTCGCCATAGGTGAAGGTCAGGCCGCCGATGTCGAAATGGCCGAGGGTGCCCATGGCCGCGAGAAAGGCAGCGCGGTCGGCATCCGGGCCTGCCGCATCGAGAATGCGAAGCGCCACGCGGCCGACCAGATAGCCTTCGAGAGTGACAAAGCCGGGCTCTGCCGTCTCGTTCACCGCCTTGAGTGCCTTTAGGTACATGTCCACGACCGGCAGGGACGTGTCCCAGGGGTAGGGCACGACCTGGCTGATGATGACACCTTCGCCATCGCCGCGCAGCTCATCCGCCAGGGCGCGGGAGCCGACGAAGGAGATGTTCACGAAGGTCGGGTTGAACTCGATCTGCCGGGCCACCTTGATGAATTCCGCAATCGGTCGATAGGCGCCAACCATGACCACCGCGTCGGGCTTGGCCTTGCGGATGTCGAGAAGCGCCGATTTCACCGCCGTGGTGTTGCGCATGTAGGTGCCGGTGGCGACCAGTTTCATGTCGCGCCGGTCTAGGGCGGCGGTCACGCCGTTCAGCCCGACCTTGCCGAAACCGTCATCCTGATAAAGGAGCGCGATGTCGCGCATCCCCAGATCATCCACCAGATGGGCGATCCAAGCTTCGGTTTCGGCGCCATAGGTGGCCCGCACGTTGATCACATTGGTCAGCTCCGCATTGCGCAGAAAACCCGCCCCGGTGAAGGCGCCGACGAAGGGCATTTCCGCTTCAGTGGCCAGCGGCTGGGTGGCCTTGGAGGTCGGCGTGCCCACCGGGCCGATCAGCCCGATATAATTCGAGGTCGCGATCGCCTTGCGCACATGTTCGATCGAGCGGTCGGGTTCATATCCGTCATCGAAGGTTTCGAGCCGGACCGGGCGTCCATGGATTCCACCCGCGCGGTTGGCCTCTTCAAAGGCAGCAAGAATGCCGTCGCGCATGCCCTTCCCGAGCGCGCCGGCCTGCCCTTCGAAGGCCGCGACCTGGGCAAAGGTGATGGCATTGTCATCGGCCGGCGCGGTGACGGTCTCCTCAGCGGCGAAGCTGGAACCGGCGCCGAGGGTCAGAGACAGGGCAAGAGCAAGGGATGTGCGGAGCAAAGGCATCGTCGTAATCTCCTCGGTGCTAAAACGATTGCCGCGAGATTTGCCTCAAATGATGAAAATCGCCTTACCGTCGGCAAGGCAGTCAACCT
>JAOXSD010000100.1 GCA_025800205.1 Silicimonas sp.
GTGCGCGACGGTGATGCGGTCAAGGCGGCCGCAGCCGAAGCGGGCGCCGTCGACGTGCTCTTCAACTGCGCGGGCTTTGTCGCCAATGGCACCATCCTCGACTGCGACGAAGACGATTGGGCGCTCTCGGTCGATCTGAACGTCACCGCCATGTACCGGATGATGCGCGCCTTCCTGCCGGGCATGCGGGAGAACGGCGGCGGCTCGATCGTCAACATGGCCTCGGTCGCTTCCTCGGTGATCGCCGCCCCCAACCGCTTCGTCTACGGCGCCACCAAGGCCGCCGTGATTGGCATGACTAAATCGGTCGCCGCCGATTTCGTCACCGAAAACATCCGTTGCAACGCGATCTGCCCGGGCACGGTGGAGTCGCCCTCGCTCCATGACCGCTTGCGGGCGACGGGCGACTATGAAGGGGCGCTTGCGCAATTCATCGCGCGCCAGCCCATCGGGCGGATTGCGAAAGCGGAAGAGATTGCGGCGCTGGTGGTCTATCTGGCCTCCGACGAAAGCAGCTACACCACAGGCCAGGCCCATGTCATCGACGGCGGCTGGTCGAACATCTGAGAAAAGGGACGGAACATGAAACTATTGCGTTTTGGCGAAGCGGGCGCCGAGAAACCCGGAATTCTGGCCGAAGACGGCACGATCCGCGATCTGTCGTCGGTCGTGGGCGACATCGCGGGCGATGTGCTGAGCGATGACGGCATGGAAGCAATCCGCGCCGCCGATCTCTCCAGCCTGCCCGAAGTCTCCGCCGACACCCGCCTCGGCCCTTGCGTCTCCGGCACCGGCAAGTTCATCTGCATCGGGTTGAACTACTCCGACCACGCCGCCGAATCCGGCATGGCCGTGCCCTCGGAGCCGGTGATCTTCATGAAGGCCACCTCCGCCATCTGCGGGCCGAATGATCCGATCATCATCCCGCGCGGCTCGGAAAAGACCGATTGGGAAGTGGAGCTGGCGGTCATCATCGGCAAGCACGCGAAATACGTCTCGGAAGAAGATGCGCTCGACTATGTGGCCGGCTATGCGGTGGCCAACGATGTCTCCGAACGCTCGTTCCAGGCCGAACGTGAAGGTCAGTGGACCAAGGGCAAATCCTGCGACAATTTCGGTCAGCTCGGCCCCTGGCTGGTGACCCGCGACGAGGTGGCGGATCCGCAGAACCTGAAGATGTGGCTGACCGTCAACGGCAAGAGCTATCAGGACGGCTCGACCGAAACCATGGTTTACGGTGTCGCCCATGTGGTGAGCTACCTCAGCCAGTTTATGTCGCTGCATCCGGGCGATGTGATTTCCACCGGCACGCCTCCGGGTGTGGGCCTTGGCCAGAAGCCGCCCCACTACCTGAAAGTCGGTGACGTTGTCGAATTGGGGATCGACGGGCTGGGCGCACAGCGCCAGGATGTCATTGCTGACCCTGCGTAACCTCTGGTGACGTCAGGGCCGGGTCTCGCAAAGAACTTTTCCGTTCTTTTCGATCCGGTGCAGCATATTGCGCAGCGTGCGCCCTTTGGGAGAGGGGCGCGCCATCTCACGGTTCTGCGCAAGACCCGCCAGGCCGGGAAAGATCGCTTCGATCTCGGCCTGTGCGGCACCCGTCAGCGTTTTCCAGGCCTCGGGTCCGGTGTGGAGCGATTCCGTCAAAGCGCCTTCGGACCAGACCAGTTCATGACTGTCGAAGATGAAGTGGAAATATTCCACCTCGCGGGCCTCTGTCACGCTTTCGATCCCCTTCACCCCGCGCAACGCCTTGGCGGGCGCCAGGATCTCGGCACTGCCGAACATCCGCTCCGCCACCTTTGATCTCAGCAACACCCGATGCTGCGGGCTGACCATCAGATCGCGCTGGGGCAGGCCGCGCCCAAGCGCGCCCGCGCCGATGCGCACCGGGCGCAGGGTGTCATGGGCGGCCAGCGCCTCCGCCCCGAACCGGCGCGACCCGATCCAGCGAATCGGTCGCGCCCCATGCTCCGCCGTTTCCACCAGGTCGCCGGATCGCAATTCCTCCACCGGCACCTTGCCGCCGGGCGTGCGGATCAGCGTGCCGCGGGCAAAACAGATGACCGAAAAATTGACCGTCTCGAAATTCTCGAAGGAAATCGCCCCGATCTGGCCGCTCTCGTCGCCACTGGTGATCTGGTAGCTGCCCTTGCGCGGCAGCGGGTCGCTCGCACCGGGGGGCACATAGCTGCCCGACAAAAGGTCGCTCAGGGTCGGACCGGAGGGGCCGAAGGCAATCACCGGACCCAGATCGGAGGTGAAAAGGCCCGTGGCAGTGTCATCAATCCCCTGGATCGCCCCGAAATCGACCGGGCCCGAAATCGTGATCGCATCATCGCCGCCGCCCTCGTCAGCGCGGAAATGTTCGATCTCTTCAAAGAGGTTGCCAAACGTGTCCGACCCGTCGCCGTCCTGATCCACCGTCAGATCGAAGGCGCGCCCGATATCCGCGCCGTCATCCATGGCCAGCGTATCCTGACCCGCGCCGCCGATCAGCGTGTCCGCGCCGTTGCCGCCGCTCGGAACATCGTCGCCCGCGCCGCCCTCGAGACTGTCCGCGCCGCCGCCACCGCGCAGCAGATCGTCGCCCTGACCCCCAAGGAGCGTGTCGTTGCCGCCGCGCCCCACCAGCGTGTCATTGCCCAGGCCGGGACCGCCCTCGAGAATATTGTCGCCGCCGTCACCGAGGATCGTATCATCGCCGAAAGTGCCGGTGACATTCTCGATATTGCTGACAGACCCGCTGCCGCCGCCCAGCGTATAGCCGCCGGCCACCAGGTCGATGTCGAGAGGCGTGCCGCCGCCGATATTGAAGTAGGCCAGCGTATCGGTGCCGTCGCCGCCATCGATGACCTCGCCGATCCCGAAACCGCCCAGGATCAGGTCGTCGCCCGCACCGGCATCGACCACATCGGTGTTGATCGCATTGTTGCCCGCGGCTTCAA
>JAOXSD010000128.1 GCA_025800205.1 Silicimonas sp.
GGGCTCTGCCGCCAGAGCGCGGGCCAGTTCGACCCGCTTCTTCAACCCATAGGGCAGACGCGCCACGGGCGTCTTGCGGATATGCTGGATCTCAAGGAAATCGATGACCTTCTCGGCAATCTCGCGATTGGCGGTCTCTTCGGCCTCCGCTTTGCCCTTCCACAAGGCCTGGCTGAAAATCCCGCTGTTCATCTGGGTCAGCCGGCCGGTCATGACATTATCCAGCACGGACATGCCTTCGAACAGAGCGATGTTCTGGAACGTCCGCGCGATGCCCTGGCGGGCCACCTCAAAGGGTTTCATCGGCGGGCGCGGCGCGCCCTTGTACCAGACCGCGCCCTCCTGCGGCACGTAGAACCCGGAAATCACGTTTAGCATCGAGGACTTGCCCGCCCCGTTCGGCCCGATGATCGCCCGGATCTCGCCCTCGCGGATGTCAAAGGAAATGTCCTTGATCGCCACCACACCGCCAAAGCGCAGGGTGATGTTCTTCATCTCCATCACCACGCCGCCAATCTTGCGGCCATCCTCTGTGGTGTA
>JAOXSD010000137.1 GCA_025800205.1 Silicimonas sp.
GGTTCGCAAGGCCCAGAAGATAGGGGCCGAGCGGGCCGAGACCGGCGATCAGGAAGGCGAGGAAGGTGGCCATGGCGGCGCGCATCGGATGCGGTTCGGTGGGGGAAAGCCCGTATTCATCCACCAGCATCATGTCGATCCAGCTTTCGTGGTTCTTCGCGATGGCTTCGGTGGCGGCCTCCAGCACCTCCCCGTCGAGCCCCTTGGCCTTGAGGATGGCGCGGAGCTCGGCCTTTTCGCCTTCGGGATAGTGGCGGATGTGGCGTTCCTCGATCTCCCTGATCCGGCGGGCGTCGTCGCGTTCGGCCTTGGTGCCCGCGTAATTGCCTGCGGCCATGGAAAACCCGTCCGCCAGCACATTGGCGATGCCAAGCGCGATGATCACGCGGGTGGAGAGATCGGCACCGACCACGCCCGCGACGATGGCAAAGGTGGTGACGGCGCCGTCGAGGGCACCATAGACGGTGTCACGCAGGTAGGATTGGCTGCCGGGCGCATTGATCCGGGCGTCGATATCTTCCTGGCTGTGACCATGTTCGGACATGGGTGGCTGGGACATGGGGGGAGTGTGGCGCGGCGCGGTGCGGTCGGCCTTGATCTGGCGCAAGGCTGCGCGGGGCCGGATCCTAGCCCGCCTTGGCGCGGGTTTCGGCCAGGATCGGATGCGCACTGCCCGTGGATTTGGCGCCGTACATCGCGCGGTCGGCCCGGGCGATCAGGCTCGAGCGGTCCTCACCCGGACCTTCGGCGATGGCAACGCCGATGGAGGCGCCGATCTGAAGCGGGATGTCGCCATGCATCACCGGCTCGGACAGCCGGTTTTTCAGGCGCTGGGCGATCTGTTCCACATGGGCCCGGCTGCGCGCGCCTGTGATCACGCCGACGAATTCATCGCCACCGAGCCGAGCGGCGCAATCCTGGCCGAGGATCTGGGAGATGCGCCGCGCCATCTCGACAAGGGCCGCATCGCCTGCGGCATGGCCATAGGTGTCATTGACCGGCTTGAACTTGTCGAGATCGAGCAGGACCACGGCCAGAGGCCCCTGATCGGGGTCGAATTGCAGGGCATCGAGCAGGATTTCGTCGAAAGCCGCGCGATTGAGCAGGCCGGTCAGGGCGTCATGGCGCGAGAGATAGGCCAGCTGCTCGGCCCGGTTCTGGGCCACCGCGAGCGCATCGGAAAACGTGCGGCGCGTGCCGGTCTGGCGGATGATCGCCGCGAGCATAGTACCGATCCACAGAACGCAGATGATCCCGATGAACAGGCCGTCGCCGGGTGCCAGCGGGGTCCTGTCCGTTGCGACGATGAGATACGTGCCGACCGCCATCGACCAGGCGAGCGTCGGTGCCATGACCCAGTTGACCATGGGCAGAAAGACATGGGCGATGATCGCGTGGATGGCGACGCCGGAGAGAAAGATCAGCCCTGCAATGGCGGTGGCCATGAAGGGCTGCAGGATCAGCACCACGCCCGCAGCGGCAAAGATGTTGACCGCCAGAAAGACCCGGAAAATGATCAGAGCGATCAACGGGTCCGAGAAATCTTCGTTGGACTGCGGGAGAAAGGCGCGCAGGGTGTAGGCGGCGACTTCGATGGCGAGAAAGACAAAGGCCACGACCAGAGCGGCCTTGGGCGCACCATAATGCCAGATCAGGAAGCAGCCATAGCCCATGCACAGGCAGCGCTTGGGCACGTCGCGCTTGTCGAACGTGGCCGTGTGGTGCGCCTGAAGTTTTATGGCCTGAAATGTGCTTTTGCCGGTCATCGTCTTGGCTGAAATGATGTGAGCGGGAAAATGTCACGTCTTTGCCAAGTATTCGTTAATGCGCCCGGACGCGATTGTCGGTTCCGGCGCGCGTCAAGCTGTGGCAATCAGGGGGCGAAAGGGAGACGCCATGACCGACCTGTTTGAAACCGAGAAAACCCGGGCCAGCGCCTGGTTCCGCAGCCTGCGTGACGAGATCGTGGCGGCCTTTGAGGCTGTGGAAGACGCCCAGACCACGGGGCCGATGGCGGACCGGGCGCCGGGGCGGTTCGAGGTGACGGAGACCAAACGCGCCTCCGAGGATGGGTCGGACGCAGGCGGCGGTTTGATGTCGGTGATGCGCGGCGGCCGGGTGTTCGAAAAGGTCGGCGTCAATGTCTCGGCAGTCTTCGGGACGCTGGGCGAGCGGGCGCAGGCGGCGATGGCCGCACGCGGCGTGCCGGGGATGGCCGAGGATCCGCGCTTCTGGGCCTCAGGCATTTCGCTGGTGGCCCATATGCAGAACCCCCATGTGCCCAGCGTGCACATGAACACGCGGATGTTCTGGACGCCCGGGGCCTGGTGGTTCGGCGGCGGTTCGGATCTGAACCCCTGTATCGAATATGACGAGGACACGGCTGATTTCCACGGCGTCCAGAAAGCCCATTGTGATCCCCATGGCGCCGACATCTATCCGCGTCTGAAGGCCTGGGCGGATGAGTATTTCTATGTCCCCCACCGGCACCGGGCGCGCGGTGTGGGGGGCATCTTTTTCGATGACTGGAACACCGGCGATTGGGAGGCGGATTTTGCCTTCACCCAGGATGCGGGGCGGGCATTCCTGAAGGCCTATCTGCCGCTGGTCGAGCGGCGGCGTGGCACAATCTGGTCCGAGGCCGACAAGGAGGCGCAGCTGGTGCACCGGGGGCTCTATGCCGAGTATAATCTGGTCTATGATCGGGGAACCAAATTCGGGCTGGAGACCGGCCATGACGCCAATGCGGTGCTGATGAGCCTGCCGCCCTTGGCGAAATGGGTGTGAGGGGCGCGACGTCTTGAAAAGACGTCGGTCCGCTTTCTTTTCAAGAAAGCGTCAGTCGCGCAGCGCAGGCAGACCGATCCCGGTGCCTTCGAAGCCGCCGTCTGCGGCCAGACATTGACCGGTGATAAAGCTGGCGCGGTCCGAGGCGAGAAAGACGATGGCCTCGGCGATCTCGCGCTCGGTTCCGTAGCGGTTGAGCGGCAGGGCGTCGTGATAGGCGGCGATGATCTCGGGGCTGTGGACCGCCATGGCGAGCTTGGTGCGCACCGGGCCGGGGGCCACCACATTGGCGCGGATGCCGTATTCGCCCAGTTCGGCGGCCTGTTGCAGGGTGAGCTGGATCACGGCGGCTTTTGAGGTGCCATAGGCCACCCGCAGGGTCGAGGCGCGCAGGCCCGAGATCGAGGCGATGTTGACCACCGCGCCTTTCGTTTCCTTCAGTGCTGGGATCGCGGCCTGAGTGCACAGAAACGGCCCGTCGAGATTGGTCTCCATCACGGTTTTCCAGCGATCAAAGGTGGTCTCTTCGATCGGCCCGAAATCGGCCACCCCGGCGTTGTTGATCAGCGCATCGATCCGGCCGTATTGGTGCAGCACCTCCTCGATCATGCCGGTGACAGAACCGGGGTCTGACACGTCGCAATCCACACCGTGAACATTGTCTAGGCTGGTGACCGCATCGGCCAGGGCTTCGCTGTCGCGGTCGATCATGGCGACCTGCCAGCCCTCTTCGAGAAAGAGCCTGGTGGTGGCAAGGCCGATGCCGCGGGCGGCGCCGGTGAAAATGGCGGTTTTCATGGGCGGTGTCCTGTCAGGTTGGGGGCGGTCAGGGGCGTGCCCGGCTGCGGCGGCGGGCCTTTGCGAGACGGGCCAGAAACAGCGCGACGCCCAGAAGCACGACGGCGATCCCGGCCAGCAGGATCAGGTTCGTGCCGCCCGGGCGCGGGATCTGGGCGGTGCTTTGTCCCGGTGCGAGGAAGGCGGCATATCCGTTCTCGACACTGCGCTGGCGCACGATGAGCGCGCCCAGATCGGGGGTCCAGCCGATGGTGATTGCGCGGGCCGAGGCGGGCAGGGGCACGGCAAGGGTCAGGGTGGAGAGGCGCGCCAGTTCCACATTGCCGACCCCGGGGATGTCGAGGCGGGTCAGTTCGGGCGTCAGCCGGTCATCGCCGGCCATGATGCTGATCTTGTCCGCAAGGCCGGGCCAGGCGGCCCGGGTGGCGGCGTCCATCTCGGCCGGCGGGAGGTTGCGCAGGCGCAGATAGTCTTCCTCGCCTTCGGAGGCGTTGGTGTTGGCCAGCCCTTCGAGATCGATGCCCGCCAGCGGCGCTTCCAGCATCCAGTCCAGATGGATCTGCAGGGTGTTGCCCTGAAACTCGATATCCATCACCGCCGGTTGCACTTCGTGGGCGCGCAGGTTTGTGACCGCGAGCAGGGTTGACAGAAGCGCGGCGAGCGCCACCCTTGAGCGAAACAATCCGGAAAGTGCTCGTTTCATGCCAAAATCCCTTTTTCTTGCCGTCTGCATGGCATGGTTTGGCGCCATGGCCAAGGCCCATGAATTCTGGATCGAGCCCAAGGCGCATCAGATTGCACCTGGCTCGGATGTGGTGGCCAGCCTGCGGGTGGGCACGGAGTTCGAAGGCAGCGATCAGCCCTATATTCCGGGCAATTTCGTCCGGTTCCAGTTTGCCCAGAACGGCAAGGCGTTCAAGGTGCCCGGCGTTGTGGGGGACCGGCCTGCGGTGAATTTCGAGGCCGAGACCGAGGGGTTGATGGTGCTGATCCACCAGACCAGCAACCTTGGTCTGACCTGGGATGACTGGGAAAAATTCGAGAACTTCCTGCGCCACAAGGATGCGGAATGGGCGCTTGAGGAACATCTGGCCAAGGGGCTGTCCCAGGAGAAGGTGCGCGAGGTCTATTCGCGCTACGCCAAATCACTGGTCGCGGTGGGCGCCGGGGCGGGCAAGGATGTGGTGGCCGGGCTGGCCACCGAATTGGTGGCACTGGAAAACCCTTATACGGATCAGATCAGCGATGGGTTGCAGGTCGGGCTTCTTTACAAGGGCAAGCCCCGGCGCGGTGCACAGGTCGAAGTGTTCGAGCGCGCCCCGGGGGGCGAGGTGCGGATTTTCACCGCGCGGACCAATGCCAAAGGTGTGGCCAATGTGCCGGTGCGTCCGGGGCATAGCTACATGCTGGATGCGGTGGTGTTGCGGCGGCCGCAGGGACAGCCTGCCGATGGCCCGCCGTTCCAATGGGAAAGCCTCTGGGCCAATCTCACCTTCACGGTGCCGGGTTAATCGAAGGGCTGATCCGGGTAGGAAACGCCGGTCAGATAAAGCCCGCCGGGTGGCGCGACCGGGCCGCAGGCGGCGCGATCCCTGGCCTCGAGGGCGGTTTTCACCCGGTCCGGCGCCCAGGCACCCGCCCCGACCCGTTCCAGCGTGCCGATGATCGAGCGCACCTGATTGTGCAGGAAACTGCGGGCGCGCAAAGTGGCGCGATATTCGACGCCGCCCGGGTAGGGGCGGGTTTCAAAGCGGATGTCGTCCATGGTCTTCACCGGGCTCTTGGCCTGACAAAGGGTGGAGCGGAAGGTGGTGAAATCGTGCTGCCCGATCAGGTGGCGGGCGCCTTCGGCCATCGCCGCCACATCGAGATCATGTTTCACCGCCCAGATCTGACCCGCGTCATGAACGAGCGGCGCGCGCCGGGTGACGAGACGGAAAAGATAGCGCCGTTCGGTGGCGGAAAACCGGGCGTGCCACTCGTCGGACACCCGCGCGCAGGCGGTGATCGCCACCGGATCGGGTTTCAGATGATAGTTGAGCGCCTCTGACAGCCGGAACGGATCCCAGTCGCGGCGCAGATCGCAATGGGCCACCTGGCCCAGGGCATGCACGCCGGCATCGGTGCGCCCCGCAGCCGCGATCGAGGCCAGGTCGGGTTCGAGCCTGGCCAGCGCCGCTTCGACCGCGCCCTGAACCGAAGGCACGTGATCCTGCCGTTGCCAGCCCGAGAAGGGGCGGCCGTCATATTCGATCTTGAACGCATAGCGGGGCATGAAGGGGCCTTAGCGGGCAGGGCGGAGGAGCGCAACGGGGCGGTGGCGCGGTCACAAGGGCGAGCGGCCCATGATCCGCCGAAGATACTGCACGGCACGGCGCGCGCGCTCGGTGCAGGCCGAGGGGGTCGGGCTGGGAAGCTGCCCGATGATGCGCCGGATCTGCTGATCTCCGATCAGAAGATCGAGATACAGCCCCACAGCCTCCTCTGTCCGGTCGAAATGCAACTGCCCCTCCGCCCTTGCGCGCTCGAGCACCTGTTCCAGCAGGGGCAGCACCGCTTCGCGCCCGGCCCTGGAAAGGGTCTGGCCCAGTTCGCCGCTGCCATCGGCGGCAGCCGCCCGGTTCAGCGCAATGGCCCTGTCGCCGGTCAGCAGAAGAAGGAGTTTCGGGCCGAGTGTTTCCAGAATCGACATCGCGTCGTGGTCGGTTTCGAGTTCCGAGACGAGATGGTTTTTCACCTCCTCTGCGTTGCGCGTCACGAGCGCCTGAAACAGGCCCTGTTTGTCGCCATACCATTTGTAAAGCGTCTCATTCGACGCACGCGCCGCCTTTGCGATGCTCAGCATCGACGTGCCACCATACCCCTTCGCCTCCAGCACCTCATGGGCTGCCGCTTCGATCTGCTGCTGGCGGAGCGATCGTTTTTCTTCGCGCATTTTTGTCTCCCACCGGTTGACAGATACCGTAACTGGAATTACGGAAATAGCAACCGTAATCAATATTACACTTATGGAGACCACAATGACCCAATCTGACCGCCAGGCTCTGGCCGCCCTCACCACCTTGATTCTGTTGCAGGTCATCATGCTTCTGGCGCTGTTCGCCGGGGTCCGGCCGCACCCGCCCGAAACTATCCCCCTGTTCGGCATCGCACCGTTTCTGGGGGCATCGCTCTCGATTGCGCTGTCCGCGATCCTTCTTCACCCGCTCGCCACCCGGATCGGACGCGGCCTCAGCCTTCTTGCCGCCGCGATGGCGCTGGTCTCCTTCGGGCCGCAGAAGTATTTCGATGCGCAGTTTCCCCTGATCTGGCCTGCGGTTCTGTTGGGCCAGATGGCGGCGCTGGTGATTCTTGTCCGGGTCGTGACCGCGGCCCGGAGCGGTGTTGAAAACCGGACCGCGCAGGGGCAGGTCTGAAGGACAGGTGCTCCTGCCCCTGTCTTTTCTTGCGGGTGCTGCACCTCTTCTGCACATCCCTGCCAATGTATCTGCACGTCGCCGGTGTCTATTGGCCCCAATCACGCACGAGACCTGGCCGGGGAGCTTTGTCCCCTCGCTTCCCGGCCACCCTTTCATAGCTCTCTTGCCCTCTCGCCCCGGTTGTTGGTACTGTTTTTTCTCTCTTGAAAAGTTCGAGTTATGAGCACGCAAAACATTCTAGTTGTCGATGACGATCCGCAGATCCGCGAAGTGCTTGGCATGGCGCTGGAACGGGCGGGTTTTGACGCGGTCATGGCGCGCGACGGGGCGGAAGGACTGGCGCAGGCGCGGGCGGCGAACCCGTCGCTGGCGGTGCTGGACATTGGCCTGCCGGAAATGGACGGGCTGGAACTGTGCAAGGCGATCCGCCGCGACAGCGACCTGCCGATCCTGTTCCTGACTGCCCGCGACGATGAGGTGGACCGCATTCTGGGGCTGGAACTGGGCGGCGATGATTACGTCACCAAGCCCTTTTCCCCCCGCGAACTGGTCGCCCGGGTGCGTGCGATCCTGAAACGCACGGGGGGGGCTGCGACCACGGGCAGCACGGAAGAGAGCGGCAAACTGCAGATCGGGCGCCTGTCGCTGGTCCCCGAAAGCCATGTCTGCAAGGTGGATGACCGCAGCGTGACCCTGACCTCGACCGAAATCACCATCCTCGGCAAGCTGATGTCGCGCCCCAAGCAGGTGTTCAGCCGGCCGGCGCTGGTGGATGCGATTTGGGGGCCGGGCATGGTGGTCAGCGACCGCACGCTTGACAGCCATCTGCGCAACCTGCGCTCGAAACTGGCCGAGGCCGGCTGCCCCGATGCGATCGAGACCCTCCATGGGGTCGGGCTCAGGATGGGGCCGTGTCAAGGTACGTAGCCCCCAAGTGGCGTCCCCCTTTGATGCTGGTGCTTGGCGGATCGCTTCTGGCGATCCTCGTGCTGCCGATCTATGCCGCTTTGCTGGCCGACATTCTCACCCCGCTGACCGGGCGCCGCAACGCGGTGTTCATCGTGGCGGCGGGGTCCTTCCTTGCCACGCTGGTGCTGGGCTGGCTGTTGTGGCGCCTGATTCTGGCGCCGGTGCAGGCGCTGGCGGCCAAGGCGGAGGCGATCCGGGGCGGGGCCGCGCCCGATCCGCTGGACCAATACGGCACGCCCGAGATCGGCGAACTGGCCCAGGCGGTGCTCGACATGGCCGAGGTGCTACAATCGCGGGAAATGGCGGTGCGCGGCTACACGGACCACGTGACCCATGAGTTGAAGACACCACTCACCGCGATCCGGGGCGCGGCGGAGCTTCTGGAGGCGGAGGAAGACCTGCCGCCCGGCACCCAGCGTCTGGTGGCGACCATTGCGGGCGCCGAGAAGCGGGCGGTGAAGCTGCTGGGGGCTGCGCGCTCGATCGCGGCGGCGCGGATGCCGGAACACCGGGGCTCGGCCCGGCTTGAGGATTGCGTCGGACGGCTGCGGTCGCGGGTCGGGCTGCTGGAGATCCAGGTGGGCGATGCGGGCGAGCCTTTGCCGCTGGCGCTTTCGGGGCTGGAGGTGGTGCTGGGCCATATCGTCGAGAATGCCGAAGAGGCGGGCGCCACCCGGGTCGTGCTCGATTCGGGCCGCGACGACAATGGCGCCTGGCTGACCGTGTCGGACAACGGGCCGGGGATCAGCCAGGGCAATATCAAGCAGGTGTTCGAGCCTTTCTTCACCACGCGGCGCGATTCAGGCGGCACCGGCATGGGGCTGGCCATCGTGCAGACGCTGCTGCTGGCCCATGGTTTCCGGATCGCCCTGGTGGAGCCTGACGACGGGGTTGGAACCAAGTTCCGCGTCAATTTCTGACGCCTCCCCGCGTGCCGTTTTTCGATTGACCTTTTTCCGCCATCCGGCGCACGGTCTGCCCATCAGGATCAGCCGTGGAGGGAGGCCATGCCGATCAGAGCAGACCGGGTCGCGGACCCGGGGCCGGGGCATTTTTCCCGTTTGAAAAACGGGCTGACCGGGCCACACAGGCTTTCCAAGAGGACCAAGAGATGAGCTTTTTCGCCGATATTCCGCAGATTGCCTATGAAGGCCCCGAAAGCGGGAATGAATTCGCCTACCGCCATTACAACCCCGACGAGGTGATCGCGGGCAAGCCCATGGCGGAGCACCTGCGGTTTGCGGTGGCCTATTGGCACAGCTTTGCCTGGGAAGGCGGCGATCCTTTTGGCGGGCGGACCTTCGAGCGGCCCTGGTTTGGCGGTGAAATGGCCGATGCCAAGGTGAAGGCGGACGCGGCCTTTGATCTGTTCCGCATCCTGGGTCAGCCGTTTTTCTGCTTCCACGATGCCGATGTGCGGCCCGAGGCGGAAAGCTATGCCGAGAATTGCGCGCGGCTCGACGAGATCACCGATTACTTCGGCGAAAAGATGGAGACGGTGGGCACCAGGCTTCTCTGGGGCACGGCAAACCTCTTTTCGCACCGGCGGTTCATGTCGGGGGCGGCGACCAATCCCGACCCGGAGGTGTTCGCTTATGCCGCCGCCACCATCAAGGCCAACATGGATGCGACCCACAAGCTGGGCGGAGAGAATTACGTGCTCTGGGGCGGGCGCGAAGGCTATGAGACGCTGCTCAACACCGATCTGAGCCGGGAGGCGGATCAGATGGCGCGGATGCTGTCGCTGGTGGTCGAGTACAAGCACAAGATCGGGTTCAAAGGCACGATCCTGGTTGAGCCCAAACCGCAGGAGCCGACGAAGCATCAATATGATTTCGATGTGGCGACCTGTTACGGGTTTCTCAAACGCTATGGGCTGGAAGACGAGGTGAAGCTCAATATCGAGCAGGGACATGCCATTCTGGCCGGCCATTCCTTCGAGCATGAAGTGGCACTTGCGGCCTCGCTCGGCGTCTTCGGATCCATCGACATGAACCGGAATGACTACCAGTCGGGCTGGGATACGGATCAGTTCCCCAATTCCGTGCCCGAGGTTGCGCTGGTCTATTACGAGATTCTGAAAGCCGGGGGCTTTACCACCGGCGGCACCAATTTCGACGCCAAACTCCGGCGCCAATCGCTCGATGCGGAGGATCTGGTTCTGGCCCATGTGGGCGCGATGGATCTTTGCGCGCGGGGCTTCAAGGCAGCACTTGCGCTTCGGGAAGACGGCGGATTGGAGACGGCGCGTGCGGCGCGCTATGCCGGATGGGACGACGACCTGGGGCGCGCCATGATGGCGAGCGATCTGGGCGAAATTGCCGAACGCGTGCGCCGGGACGACCTCCGGCCGGAGCCGCGGTCAGGTCGTCAGGAACGGTTGGAAAATCTGGTGAACCGGGTGACCGATCAGATCTGAGATCAGGACGCGCCGACCTGACCCGATTGTGCCGCGGCGCCGGAATTGGCGGCGAGATGCACGATCATGGTCGCGTTCTTGACATGCAGAAACAGCGTCATGGCCTTGCCGGACTTGACGGTCTTCACCTTTTTGTCGGCGGGCCGGGGGAAGGAAACGATGTTGTTCATAGACATTACTCCAATACCACGACCACATTTGGCCCTCTCATTGTGTCCGAGTATGGGCACAATCAGGGTATCTTTTCGGTTAATGCCACGGGCGTGGGACAATCACGGAATGATCAGCAACCAGAGCCAAACAGTGAGCACCGAAAAACCGGTGGCAAAGAGCACGGATGTGGCCGCCACGCGGCGCGCGGAACCGTACATATTGGCGAAAATGTAGGTGTTCACGCCAGGCGCCATGGTGGCGGTGAGAACGACGGAGCGGAAGGCGTCGCGGTCGAGGCTGAGCGTGGTGGCCGCGGTCCAGGAGATCAGGGGATGGGCGATGAGCGAGATCGCGCAGACCATGAGAATCACCTTCAGATCACCCTCGGGCTTGTAGCGCACCAGCACCCCGCCCAGGCCGAAAAGGGCTGCGGGGAGTGCGGCGCGGGAGAGAAGATCGATGGCGTCGGTGAACACATGGGGCAGGGTGACGCCGGAGATGTTGACGGCGAGACCCAGTGAAATGCCGAGGATCAGCGCGTTCTTGAAGATCGCGCGGGCCACATGGGCTGCGGTCTGCGCAAGGCCGGTGCCGCCACTTTTGACAAGCTCCATCGTGGTGATGCCCAGGAGATAGCAGTAGGGGGCATGGAGCGCGATGATGGCGTAATTTCCGGTGAGCGCGCCCGCGCCATAGGCCCGTTCGGTGATCGGCAGGCCGAGAAGGACGGAGTTGGAGAAAAGGCCGCAGAAACCGATGGCGACGGCGTCGGTCCAGGGGCGGCCAAAGAGAAACCGGGCGCCAAGGAGGCCGAGGAGAAAGCCCGAGGTGGCACCGAGGTAGAAGCTGAACAGAAGCGGCAGGTTGAAGCCCGCGCTCAGGTCGATGGTGGCGAGCGCTTTGAACAACAGGCAGGGGATGGCGAAATTCTGGGTGAATTTCATCAGCGCATCGGTGCCCGCATCGCTGAACCAGCCCATGCGGACCGCTGAATAGCCCGCGCCGATCACCAGGAAAACCGGGAGAATGACGTCGAGCAGCGCCTGCATCAGTCGGGCAGTGTCAGCTGCAGCCCGTCATAGGCGGGGGTGACATGGCCCGGCAGCTCATCGCAGAGCGTGGCGTAATCCATGTCGATATGCATGTTGGTCAGGACGGCCTGCTTGGGCTTTACTTGGCCGATCCATTCGAGCGTCTTGTCCAGATGGGCATGGGTCGGATGGGGGGTGCGGCGCAGCGCGTCGATGATCCAGATGTCGAGGTCTTTCAGCGCCTCCCACCCGGGGGCGGGGATTTCGGCCACGTCGGGCAGGTAAACCAGATTGCCGATCCGAAACCCGAGCGCGTCGATGGAGCCGTGGTTGACCTCAAAGGGTTCAAAGGTGATCGGGCCGCCATCGCCATGGATCGTCACATCGCCGTCGATGGTCTTCAGATCGAGGATCGGCGGATAAGGCGAGCCTTCGGGCTGGGTGAAGACATAGCCGAAGCTGGAGAGAAGCCGGGTTTGCGTCGGCCCGTCAGCCCAGACATCGATGCGTTTCTGGCGCGAAAAGACCAGCGGGCGCAGATCATCAATCCCGTGGACATGGTCGGCGTGACCATGGGTGAAAAGGACGGCGTCGAGGTCTGTCACTTCGGCGTCCAGCAATTGCTGGCGCATGTCGGGAGAGGTGTCGATCAGGACCGAGGTGCGCCCTGCGCCATCGACGCGTTCGACCAGCAGGGAACAGCGGGTGCGGCGGTTTTTCGGGTTCTCCGGGTCGCAATCGCCCCAAAGCCCGCCGATCCGTGGCACGCCGCCCGACGAGCCGCAGCCGAGCACGGTGAAAATCAACTCTGCCATTGGGTTACCTTGGAAAAAAGCCGCTCGAAATTCATTTCAACCTGACGGGCGAAATCGGGATAGTCCATCCCGAAAACCTGCGCGCCGACTTTCGCGGTGTCGGAAACGAAGGCCGGTTCGTTGCGTTTGCCGCGATTGGGGGGCGGGGCGAGATAGGGGCTGTCAGTTTCCACCAGAATGCGGTCGACGGGGGCAGCGGCGAAGATGTCGCGCAACTCCTGGCTTTTGGGGAAGGCGGCGATGCCGGACATGGAGAGGTAGAAGCCGAGATCGAGGGCGGCACGCGCCAGCTCTGCCGAGGAGGAGAAGCAATGCATGACGCAGGAATAGGCGCCGCGCCCATGCTCTTCAGTCAGGATACGGGCCATGTCATCGTCGGCATCCCGGGCGTGGATGATCAGCGGCAGGCCGGTTTCCCGGGCCGCCGCGATATGGATGCGCAGGCTTTGCTGCTGCGCCTCGGCGCTTTCGGCGGTGTAATGGTAGTCGAGCCCCGTCTCACCGATGCCGACGAATTTCGGGTGGGCGGCGAGTTTGATCAACTCTTCCAGCGTCGCCATGGGCTCTTCGGCCACGGACATCGGGTGGGTGCCTGCGGCGTAGAAGATCGGGGCATGGGCTTCGGCCAGGGCGCGGACCGTGGGTTCGGATTTCAGCTTGGTGCAGATGGTGACCATGCGGTGGACGCCACGGTCGGCGGCGCGGGCCAGCAGGTCGGGCAATTCGCCGTCAAACTGGGGAAAATCCAGATGGCAATGGCTGTCGGTGATCAGGGCAGGGGTGGACATGGGGTCCGTATGGGAAGGATCGCGCGGGGCGTCAAGCGGGCGCGCGGCTGGCGGCGGCGTTGATCTGCAGAAAGGCATCGGTCAGGAGGCTGGCCGGGTCGATATTGACGCCAAGGCCGTGGGCGATGCGGGCCGAGAGATCCTGTTGCAAGGTTGCCCAGGTTTGCGCGTCGCGGGCGGTTGAGCCGAGACGGGTGAGAATGTCAGCCTCGCCGGGGAAGGCCTCCGCCATGGGCGCACCGGCGGCGGCGCGGGCGAGGCGGGAGAGGGCGGTGTCGAGCAGCGTGACGCCCAGGGCGAGGCGGGCGCCTGCGCCACGTTGGCTGAGTTTTTCAACGAGAGCGGCGAGTGCGTGGCGGTCCATGGCAGGCGCGGTGCCGCTCAGTTTGAGGATGTTGGCGTAGAGGCTGAGGCCGTCTTCGCTGAGAAGGCGAATGGCGGCGCCCACGGAGCCGCGCGCCAGTTCGAAAAGCCCGTCAGCGCCGTCCGTTTCGAACCCGGCCTCGGTGAGTGCGGCATTCATGGCAGCGGCATCGAGTTCCGGCAGGCGCAGCACGCGGCAGCGCGACCGGATCGTCGGCAGCAGGCGCGCGGGCTGGTGGGCGATCAGGATCAGCACGGCACCCTTGGGGGGTTCTTCCAGCACTTTGAGGAGTGCGTTGGCGGCCGAGGGGTTCATGTCGTCGGCGGCGTCGACAATGACCACACGATGGCCGCCATCGGTGGCGGAAAGACCGAAGAAGGCGTTGAGTTTGCGCACTTCTTCGACGGTGATCTGGGCCTTGAGGCGCTTCTTGTCCACGTCCCAGGGGCGGCGGATCAAGAGGCAGCCGGGGTCCGAGAGGGCGGCGATCCGATGGGCGACGGGGTGCTCGGGGTCGATGGCAAGGGTTTCGGGTGTGGCGGGTGCGCCGAACATGTCGGGGCCGCCGTTCGTGGGCTGCGTGAGCAGGAACCGGGCCATGCGCCAGGCGAGCGTCGCCTTGCCGACGCCCTGCGGGCCGGTGATCATCCAGGCGTGATGCATCCGGTCGCCGCTCAATGCAGCGGCCACTTCCGCCTCTACGCGATCATGGCCGAAAAAGGCCATGGTTTCGCGCGGATGCGGGGCACCTTCGGCGCGGTCGGATTCAGGAAGCGTGTCGTCGCTCACGCCATGGCTCCAAGGATGCGGACCACGTCTTCGGCGACGGTTTCAGGGGCGCGGTCACCGTCGATCAGGTGGCAGCGCGTGGGGTTGTCGGTGACGAGGGCGTGGAACCCGTCGCGCAGGCGTTCCTGAAACCCTTGCCCCAATTCCTCGAACCGGTCTTCGCCGCTTTGGCGCGCCAGACCCCGGGCCAGCGCCTTTCCGGGGTCCATGTCGATGACGAAGGTGACATCGGGTTCGATGCCGATCACCGCGTCATGAAGCCGGTCGACCACGTCGCGCAATTCGCCGCGCGCCGCCCCCTGATAGACGCGTGTGCTGTCGGCGAACCTATCGGAGATGACCGTGGCGCCGCGCGCCAGCGCCGGGCGGATGGTCTTTTCCAGATGATCGCGGCGGGCAGCGGTAAAAAGCAGGATCTCGGTCTCGCCAGACCAGCGGTCGGGCGCGCCTTCGACCAGCAAGCGGCGGATTTCCTCGGCGCCCGGAGAGCCGCCCGGTTCGCGGGTCAGGACCACATCGGCGCCGGTGCGTTCCAGATCGGCAGCCAGCAGACGGGCCTGGGTGGATTTGCCCGAGCCGTCAATGCCTTCGAATGTGATAAAGCGCCCTGACGTCATTCCATGAGGCTTTGCACCTGTCCCATGGCCTTGTCAAACAGGACTGCCGAGGAGGCGCGCATGCGGGGCAGGAAGCCGCCGCGTGTGACCTCGCGGTCGGAGACCAGCTCGATGCGTTTTTCCGGCATGTCGGGGGCGGTGATGATCAACTCGGCAATCGGGCTGCCCTCGACGATCGGCGCTTCCAGCGGCGTGCGGTATTCGACGCGGGTTTCGACACTGTCCTGACCGATGGCGGGCACCAGCAGTTTCAGATCCTCGGCCACGATGGCATTGACGCGCTGGTGATCGCCCATCCAGACGGGAATTTCGGCCACCACATCGCCGCGCGAGGCCATCTGTTTCGGAACGAACTGGCGGAAGCCCCAGTTGATCATCGCCTCGGCCTCCTGCCGCCGTTCGGCCTGAGAATTGAGGCCGGTGAAGACGAAGATGATGCGGCGGTCACCCTGCCGGGCGGAACCGACGAGGCCATAGCCCGCTTCTTCCGTATGGCCGGTTTTCAGCCCGTCGGCGCCCATGCCAAGGCTCAGAACCGGGTTGCGGTTGAAGCGGTTGGACGGGGAACGACCGTCGAAATCGAATTCTTCGAGGGCGAAATACCCATAATATTCAGGGAATTCGGTGATGATGCGGGTGGCGAGCCGCATCAGATCGCGCATCGACATGCGCTGGTTCGGGTTGGGCCAGCCGCTGGCGTTGGCGAAGGTGGAGTTGCGCAGACCGATCTCGGCGGCGCGCGCGTTCATCTGCCGGGCAAAGGCATCTTCGGTGCCCGCCAGCCCCTCGGCCACCACCACGCAGGCGTCATTGCCCGATTGCACGACGATGCCCTTGATCAGGTCCTCGACCCGGGGGCGGTCGGTTTCATCGAGGAACATGGTCGAGCCGCCCATCTGGCGTGCCCGGGTCGAGACGGTGAATTCCGTGTCCAGCGTGACGCGACCGTCGCGGAGGGCCTCGAACAGCATGAAGAGTGTCATCAGCTTCGACATCGACGCGGGCGGCAGGGGCAGGTCTGCCTCCTTTTCGAAAAGGATCGTGTCGGTCGAAACGTCATAGAGGATCGCCGCGCGGGACTGGGTTTCATAGGCGGCGCGCGCCGGTTCCGGGGGCACGGCCACGGTGCAGGCCGTGATGACGGCAGCGGCGAGAAGGAAAGCGAGACGGCGGAGCATGGGCGGCCTCCGAAGGGGGTTACTTGGGGGCCAGGAACGCATCGGCATAGCCGAGCTTCTTGACCTGTGCGAGCAGGGCGGCCTGGTCATCCGCTGTCGACACCGGGCCGATCAGCACGCGCCAGGCATCGCCCGATTGCAGGATTGTCGGGACAATGCCCGATTGCCGCAGATTGGTGGCGGTGGCGTCGGCATTGGCTTCGACGCTGAACTGGCCGACCTGAATGTAGGGGTTCTTCAGCGCGGCTTTCTGCACCGCAGGCGCCGGGGCTGGCGCAGGCGTCCTGCGCGCCGGGCGCGGGTTCGGCTTGGCGGTGGATTTGGTCGGTGCGGCCGCCTTGCGGGCCGGGGCCAGCGTTGCGGTTTCGACCTCGGGGGCCGAGGCGTCTTCGACCGTGGCCGCCGTCGCGGTGCCCGCGGCTGTCGCCGTAGCGGGTTTGCGGCCAAAGAGACGTTGGAAGAAATTCGGTTTCTTTTCAGCAGGTTCTGCCTGGGATTCGGCCTCTGTAGCGGCGGTGCCAATGCCCGCGGCGGCCAGGTCCTCGCCCGACACAGGCTGCTTTTCCGGATCCGCTTCCGCCTCCGGCTCGGGCGCCGGGGCGGCTTCGATCACCACCTCTTCCTGCCGCACCACAAGCACTTTGAGATCCACAGGCTGGCCCGCAATCATACCCAGCCCGGCGGCTGCTTCGGAGGAGACCTGAATGCGCGGTCCGGGATTGTTGCGTTCGCGGCGAAAGAGCGCGCCGGGGATCGACTTGCCGGTCTTGGTGTTGGTGAGGATCACCCGTTCGGGTGTGGTGATGTCGGGATGCGCCACCCAGACGCCCCCCAGGGACGGGCGGCCGTCCCAGAGCGCGGATTCGGTGACGTTGAAAATGTCGGGGCGTTCCACATCCTTGAGCACGGTCTTCGGCGCCGGATCGGCCCCGGCTTCGGTCGCGGTCTCTTCGCCCTTGGGTTTCGTGTTGAGCCCGAAGGAAGGGCCCTGGCCCTCTTCGCAGGCCGCGAGCAAAAGGGAAGACAGCGAAATCAGGGCTGTCGCGCGCGCAAGAATGATCATGTTCTGCTCCTCCGGCCTCGTGGCGTGCGGATATCAATCGGCCCGTTCCAGGCTCTTGGGCGCGAGTGTAGCCGCAAGCGGGCAGCAAGAAAAGGGAGCTTGCGGCAGGGCGGCAGGCGGATGCCGAGGAAGGCCTTTCAGAATCGCGCGTTCCCCGCTACGCAGGCCCGACCGGAGGAGTGGCAGAGTGGTCGAATGCACCGGTCTTGAAAACCGGCGTGCGTGAAAGCGTACCGTGGGTTCGAATCCCACCTCCTCCGCCAACACATTAAGTGTTGCAAAACAAAGGATTATCGGTTCGCCGAATCGGCTTATTGGACCCCATTTTGGACCAAATCGCTGGTCCACAGGGTTCGTTGCAGTCATCAAAGCGATTGGGTTGACCGTTGGTCCCCATCGCGCAGCGAGGATTTCACATGCCGAGACAATGCCCTGTATGCAACAGCCTCTCGGACTCTGGCCATTCAACAGGCGGTGATTTCCAACAAATTGACTGTCCACGTTGCGG
This sequence comes from Silicimonas sp., assembly GCA_025800205.1. Taxonomy (GTDB): domain Bacteria; phylum Pseudomonadota; class Alphaproteobacteria; order Rhodobacterales; family Rhodobacteraceae; genus CALKXV01. The sequence goes on from JAOXSD010000137.1 coordinate 17,699, forward strand.
TCAATTTGAGATTACGCTTTCGGCGATTGCTGGGATGAAGTCACGTACCGAAGATGGTTGCGAAGAGCGAAATGTGGCTCGTGCTAGCCATGCGATCCGGAACCTGCAACGGCACACAGATTGGCCGAGGATAACCAGCTATCATCTCGACGAGCTAGGTGTTCAGTCCCGGCATCTGGTGGATCGGATTTAGGATGAATCGATCTGGCTCTGAAGTCCAGATTTTGCAGATATATTCGTAGGGCGTGAGACCGCTCAGGGTCTTCAAGCGACG
>JAOXSD010000138.1 GCA_025800205.1 Silicimonas sp.
GCCAGGATCGTGTCATTGCCGGAACCGCCATAGAGCGCGTCATTTCCGGAACTGCTGGTCATGATATCGTCACCGGCCCGACCGCTTAGGGTTACATCGCTCGAACCGGCGGCATTCATTGTGTCGTTGCTGGTCGAACCCGGCATGTTGCGCACGCCATGGGCAGGCGCGGAGCCGGTGTCATAGTCGAAGGCATTGGCGGCGGTGCTGCTCGAAACCTGGAAGGAACTGGCGTCCACCTCGGTGCCGCCAAAGGAAATCCGCTCGATCCCCGACAGCACATCGGTGCCTTCGTCAAGCCCGTCGCCCGTGTTGGTGTCGGTGACAATTAGTTCCCCCGTCGCGGCGTTATAGGTGACATCGAAATCCGCAGCCGCGCCCTGATAGACAGCGGTATCACCGCCGATGCCTGGAATATTCGGCGAATCTGTCGTGAAGACATCATTCGGATCAGACGTTGGGCTGGAACTGTAGATCCGGAAGATCTGTGAATTGCCGTCTGTATAATTTACCGTGAAATCAGTGTAGCTGCTTCCTGCATTGACGGTAATGCCATTGTAGGTGTCCGGAAGGTAAATTCGGTCCGTGCCAAAATCGAAATCTCCAACGGTCAAGGCGGCGTGCTGCGCGGTGCTTTCAACAATGAGGTGATCGCCGTTGCCATCCGCGTCTCCCGAACCAGAAGAGTTGTTCAAGCGAATGACACCGCGATCATCTTCGGAAGGCGTCCATCTGAAGTGATCTACGCCTGTGGTCCCATGCACATTCCCATTGCCACTGACGTTGGTCCAGGTCACCGTCTGAGATGTATCGCTGCCACCGATGATCGTATCATCGCCTGCACCGCCGGTGATCTGATCGTTGCCGTCAAAGCCATAAATGACATCGCCGTGGCCAGTGCCTGCAATCGTATTGTCGTCATCAGTGCCGAAACCGATCCCAATGGTTTCGGTGATAGCGGCACCCTGATTGTCGGTGGCGGTCACGGTGATGGTGTCCTGCGCCACGCCGCCTGAACGGGGGTCGGATGTGACACTGATTTCACCACTCGCCGAATCGATAGCAAAAGCTCCGTCGCCATCATCGGCCAGGGAAAAGCTGTGGCTGTCACCCGCATCTGTGTCCGTCACGCCCGAGATGTCGGCAACAACGGTTCCGGCGTCCAATCCGCCTGAACCTGCTGACGTGCTGACAATCCGTGCATCACCGCCCGGATCGCCCCATGCGCCGCCCCGGTCCGGGTTGGTGGAGAAGGTAACAGATGCGTCCCCGGTGATGGTGATCTGATAGGGGCCGCCGCTGCGCTCCGTTTCATCCCAGACGCTCGATGTCTGGAGTGCATCGGAGCGGGACAGAGAATCCGAGCCGATGGCAAGCATGTAGTTCCCGGCCGGCAGGTTGGATTCGCTGATATAAGAGTCGCGGCTGGAAGTTGATCCGTCCGCCCCAGCGGCCCCATCATCATTTGCGGCGATTTCGGTAAAACTCCCATCGCCGTTGTCGCGGAACAGACGGATGCTCGAATCCAGATTGCCTCCGCTGTAGCCGCGCGCCAGGACGTCGATTGTCAGATCGCCGCCGACGTGGGTCAGATCCCAATGGTCGATGGAGGTGTCTTCTTCATCATGAACCCTGATCCGGCCCTGCACGACGGTTTGCGCGATGCTGGCTTCGGCCCCATCCAGATGAGGTGTTGCTGCAAAGGTCATATCTGTTGGCGACGCGGTGGCGATGGCTTCAAGGTCGGATGCCGAGTAACTCGTGCCATTGAAGACAAAGGTCTCGACCCCTGACACGACATCGGTGCCTTCGTCCCCGTCTCCCCCCTGGGCATCGCGGATCGTAAAGACATTCGTGTCGCTGTTGAACGAGATCTGGAAGTCCGACAGATTGCCGGAATAGATCGCCTGATCCGATCCATCGCCGCCGATGATCGTATCGTCGCCCGCGGCCCCGGTGAGCGTGTCGTCGCCTGCATGTCCGTTCAGTACATTGTCGCCGCCATCGCCGGTGATCGCGTCATTGCCCCAGGTGCCGGTGACATTCTCGACATTGGTGATCGTGGCCCCTTGCCCCAAAAAGGAATAGGTGCCGTCCGCGAGATTCAGCGTGACCGGTGTGTTGCCGCCAATGCCCGTAAAATCAATCGTATCGGTCCCGGTACCGCCGTCGACGCTTTCGCCGACGCCGAACCCGCCATAGATCAGGTCATTGCCCGCGCCGCCTTCGATTGTGTCGGCTGTGCCGACGCCATGGCCACCCAGTTCCCAGCCCGGAGAGCCGGAAAAGGCGTCGATCGTGTCATCCCCATCGCCGCCGACCAGACTGTCTGCCTCGTCGCCGCCGATCAGGCTGTCATTGCCTCCGCCGCCGATCAGGCTGTCATTGCCCGCGCCGCCGTCGAGAATGTTGTCACCGCTCGTGCCGCTGATCCGGTCGTTGCCGCCGCCGCCGACCGCGTTCTCGAAATTGATCACCGTCTCCGAATGCAGATAGGTGCCGCCTGCGTCATGCAGGGTCGCGGTTCCGGCGGCAAGATCGAGATTGACATATTCGGTGCCACCGAAGGAGTCGTGATAGCTGACCGTATCATTCCCCGCGCCGCCATCCATGGAATCGGCACCATAGCCACCGGCGATAAAGTCATCGTCGCCACCGCCGAGCAGCGTATCGCTATTGTTCCCGCCCAAGAGCGTATCGTTGCCGCCGCCGCCTTCAAGCCGGTCATCGCCTAGACCCAAGTAACCGCCGGACAGGACGTTGTCGTTGAGATCCCCGATGATCGTATCGTTGCCATGTGTTCCGGTGACATTCTCGATATTGGTGACGGTGCCATGGCTGCTGCTGCCCGAAAGCGAGTAGGTGCCCGACGTCAGCGAAATCGAAAGAGGTGTTGTGTTGCCTGTGGTTTCATAACTGAAGAGATCGGTGCCCGTTCCGCCATCGATATGTTCGCTGGTGCCGAAGCCGCCTTCGATTGTATCGTCGCCCGCACCGCCGATGGCCGTGTCGCTTCTGTCACCACTCGTTTCCCAGCCGGAGCTGGTTCCCGATTTCAGATTGAGGAAGTCGTTTCCATCTCCGCCGATCAGCGAATCCGACCCTTCCCCGCCAACCAGCGTGTCATCGCCCTCTTCGCCGTAAAGCGTGTCATTGCCATCCATTCCATGGATGCTGTCTTCTTCCGAGGTGCCGATGACAGTGCCGCTGTTGCCAGCCGCGATGAAGCTGTCTTCAAAATCGGTCACGTTGACGGTGAGATTCTGTTCGAAGGTTTCGCCAAATTGGTCGGTGGTGCGAATCGTCACGCTGAAGTTGGGGGTCGTTTCGTAGTCGATGACCTGGTTCGCGCGCACCCGCAGTTCGTTCCCGACGATCTCGAAATGGCCGGATGGATCATTGACGATGCTGTATGTGTGGCTGTCACCGGCATTGAAATCGGTGCTGGCAAGTGTGGCAACGGTTGTCCCCGAAGGATCAAAAGCGCTGTCAATATGCCCGCCATCTTCCACGGTTTCCTTGACGGTCCCTCCCGACGCAAATGTGACGGCAGTGGGGGCGGTGTTGGCCTGGCGTGCCGCCTCGGTCTGCAATTCCGCAGCGGTGTAATCCGTGCCGTTGAAGCGGAAGGTCTCGACCCCGGTCACCGTATCGGTGCCCTCGTCCCCATCGGCCGCATTCTGATCGGTGATGGTAAAAATGCTGCTGCCATCATAGGCAATCGCGAAATCCGCTAGATCCCCGTCATAGACTGCGACGTCATCTCCTGTGCCGCCAATAAGCGTATCGTCGCCCGCGCCACCGTCGAGGCTGTCGTGACCGGTTTCGCCCCAAAGCAAATCCGCCCCGTCACCCCCGATCAGAGTGTCGTCACCTCCATCGCCAAACATCGAGTCATTGCCTGCACCGCCGTCCAGAAGATTGTCGAAATCGAAGTTCGATACCCCGTGCAATTCGTCGACGACGTCATCGCCATCGCCGCCATAGACCGTATCCGCCCCCTGGCCGAACAGAATTTGGTCATTGCCGGTCCCGCCATAGACCAGATCATCGCCGGCCCCCGAATTGATCGTGTCATCGCCCCCATTGCCATGAATGGTGTCAGAGCCAACGGAAATGACATCGCCATTGCCATCGGTGGCACCGGCTTCGTCGTTATACCCGACATTCATGGTTTCGCCGGTCTCTTCTCCATCGACGACCCCGTCCGGACCAAGCCCGAAAGTGACGTTGTCGATAACCGTATTGTCCTGGGTCGAGCGTAGATCCGCATTGATCCCAAAAAACGCCAGATCGCTCATCACGCTTTCGAACTGGGCTTCCGATACGCCGAATGTGGCTGCGTCTATGTCGAAACTGAAGTTCTGGATGACCATCCCGGTTGTCGGAGTGATCGAAAACTGTGCCCGTATTTCGGTCCCGTCATTGCCGACCAGCATGACATCGACCGACGTCGCTTCGGCGTCGATCCAGGATTGAGCATTGGCATTCCGGTAGTCGAACGAGACTTCTCCGCCGATGAGATCACTGCGGTCGCCTCCGAAATTGAGCGGGGTGGCAAGCCAGGGGGAGGTGCCGTCCTCGTAGTCAACCGCCTGTGCGCCGTCAAAATAGTCGTTGTAACGGGCACCGCCAACGATGTTGTCGCCGGTATCATCGTAGATCCGCCAGCCTTCGTTGGAGGTGTCGAAAGTGAAGCTCAAACCCGGATCGGTCACCTCCGCTGGGTTCCGGTCGCCATCTGCGAACCGGAAAGTCTCCACATTGGTGATCGTGTCTGTGCCATCCGGGCTGCCGCTGCGCAGGTCGGTCACCGTATAGGTACCGCCCGATTCCGTGATCGCATAATCGCTCCAGGCGCCCGAGAACTCGGCCACATCATTGCCGGTGCCGCCATCGAGCGTGTCATCTCCCGCGCCGCCTTCGAGCAGGTCGTCGCCCGCGCCGCCCGACAGGCTGTCACTGCCGTCATGACCATGGATCGTATCCGCGCCGGATCCGCCAATCGCTGTGTCGTCACCGCCTTGCAGCCCCAGGTCGAGACCGGTGCTGTCATTCGTGGCGTTGACGGAATCGTTGCCCGAGCTGAAGTGCATCTCCTCAATGCCGGAAAAGGAACCGGTTGCGGTATTTCCACCGGTGTGGAAGTTGCCGTCGCCGTCCCCGCTGAATGTGACGGTGAAGCCGGTCCCGCCATCGAAGTCCAGCGTGTCGTGGCCGGTGTCGCCCGAGATGCTCAGGGTGCCGTCCGTGGCATCCACTTCGATGTAGTCATCGCCCGCACCGGCTTGGATCGTATCGGTGCCCGTGCCGGCATAGATCTCGTCATTGCCGGCGCCGCCGACAACGGAATCATCCCCGGAATCGGCAAGGATCGTATCGGCTCCACTGCCCCCGATCAGGGTGTCATCGCCGCCCTCGCCATCGAGATAGACGCCGCTGGTCGTGGCGCTGGCATCGAACGTTTCATTGCCCCCGGTGCCGCCCAGCTCCTCGATCCCGGTGAATGTGCCGCTGGCGCTGCCCTCGCTGGTGCTGAAGCTGCCCGCCCCATCGCCGGAATAGGTGGCGGTAAAGCCGCCGCTGCCCGAGGTCCGGATGAAATCCAGCTCATCCGATCCCGTGCCGCCGGTCACAGTCGCGGTGCCGTCCTCGTTGTCGACAAAAATCACGTCATCGCCGGCGCCGCCATTGAGCGTGTCACTGCCGCTGCCCGCATATAGGCTGTCGGCGCCGTCCCCGCCGGTGACGTAATCGTCGCCCGCCCCGGCGTGGAGCACATCCGCACCGTCACCGCCGAAGATCGTGTCCTCCTCCGACGACCCGGTGACGGTCTCGCCCGAATTGCCCGCAATATGGCTGAACCCGGCATCCTGGACGTTGATGGTGATCACCTCGTCATAGGTAGCCCCATATTGGTCGGTGACCTGCACGGTCACATCGAAGGACGGGGTCACCTCGTGATCGATGGTCTGACCCGCGCGCAGGCGGATCTCGTTGCCGACGATCTCGAAATGCCCCGACGGGTCATTGGTGATGGCAAAGTTGTGGCTGTCCCCGGTATCGGCATCCGTGGTCGAAAGAACCGCCACCGTACTGCCTGAAGGATCATGGGCGGTGCCGATGCTGCCAGCATCCGCGACACTCTCCTGAACCGTGCCGCCGGTCAAGGTGATATCTGTGGGTGCGGAATTGGCCTGCCGCCCGGCCTCGTCGATCAGTTCGGCGACGGTATAGTCGGTGCCATTGAAGGTGAAGGTCTCGACGCCGGTGACGCTGTCGGTCCCCTCGTTCCCATCGCCCAGATTCTGATCGGTGATGGTGAAGGTCTGGCTGCCGCTGTCATAGCTGATGGCAAAATCCGCCAGATCCCCGTCATAGATGGCGGTGTCATGGCCGGCACCTCCGCTCAGGTGGTCGCTGCCGGTGCCGCCGGTAAGCGTGTCATTTCCAGCGCCGCCATCGAGCGTGTCGTCGCCAAGCTGGACCAGCGAGATATTGTCAAGCAGCGGGCCGTTGCCGTTGTTGCTCTCGCCTGCGGGCTCTCGGAATTCGAGCCGATCCATTCCGCCTGTGCCCGTCACCTCGAAGGAGAAGGTGGAAAAACTTGTGCTCGTCGGCTGAATCGTGCCCACCAACGCGCCATCCCAATAGACCTCGATACTCTCACCCACGCTTCCGCTACGGGCTGCGGCCTGGAAGCTGAGTTCATAACTCTGCCCGCTGTTGGTCTGGACATCCTGATAGAGATTGTCGACGCCGCTGCCGGCATCGATTTCGACGATGTTTCCGCCATCATCGCTGTTGG
>JAOXSD010000148.1 GCA_025800205.1 Silicimonas sp.
CTTGCCGGCCGCCGTGCGCGGGAAATCGTCGAGCACGGTGAAGGAGGCGGGACATTTGTAGGCGGCGAGCCTTTCGCGGCACCAGGCGGTGAGCGTCGACGTGTCGAGCGTGGCACAGGGGCGCAGCATCACGAAAGCCGCCCCCACCTCGCCCCATTTCGGATCCGCGACACCGATCACCGCGCTTTCCAGAATGGCCGGATGGCCATGCAGCACCCGCTCCACCTCGGCCGGATAGACGTTCTCGCCGCCGGAAATATACATGTCCTTGATCCGGTCGACGATATAGACATAGCCATCCCCGTCGCGCCGCCCCACATCGCCCGATTTCAGCCAGCCATCCTCGGTGAAAGCTGCCGCCGTCGCCTCCGCATTCTCGAAATAGCCCGGCGTGATATTGGGCCCGCGCATCAGGATCTCGCCCTGGCCCTCGCCCCCGTCCGCCACGCCATCCAGCCGCATCTCGGTCAGCATCTGGGCGCGCCCCACCGAGCCGATCTTGGTCTCCGCCCCCGCCCGGTCCATCAGGAATACCGTGGGCCCGGTCTCGGTCATCCCGAACCCGTTCAGCACCACCGCACCGCGGTCAGCAAAGAACCGGATCAGCGGCTCGGGCAGGGGGGCCCCGCCGCAAGACAGCGTGGCGCGCGTCCAGTCGATCCCGTCGAGGCTCTCGGCCAGTGAAAA
>JAOXSD010000165.1 GCA_025800205.1 Silicimonas sp.
TGTTCCTGTCCCATTCGCTGGTCTGTGATCCGGGCGATGTGGCGCTCTATATCGATCCCTATTACGCCACCTATCCCGGTACGATCCGCGGCACCGGTGCGGTTGCAGAGGCGATCCCGGCACGGGCCGAGACCGGGTTTCAGCCGACCCGTGCGGATCTCGACCAGGCCGGTCCGGCGCGTTCGCTGTTGATCAATTCTCCCAACAATCCCACCGGCGTGGTCTATAGCCGCACGACGCTTGAGGATATTGGCGGTTTTGCCCGCGACCGGGATCTGTGGATCCTGTCGGACGAGGTCTATGACACGCAGCTGTGGCAGGGGGACCATCTCAGCCCGCGGGCCATGCTCGGTCTGGCCGACCGGACGCTGGTCATCGGCTCTCTCTCGAAGAGCCACGCCATGACCGGCAGCCGCATCGGCTGGCTGATCGGGCCGGAAGAGGCGATTGGCCATGCCATCAACCTGTCGACCCACACGACCTACGGTCTGCCGGGGTACATTCAGGATGCCGGTGTATTCGCCCTCGACCAGGGCCCGGCGATGGAGGACGAGATTTCCGCTCCCTTCCGCCGCCGCCATGCGGCCCTTGAGGCCATCTTTGCCGAGGCCCGCGTGCCGGTCGTCCCCTCCACGGCCACCATGTATCTGATGCTGGATATCCGCGCGACGGGGCTCACGGGCGAAGGATTTGCCGAGCGTCTGCTGGATGAGCAGCTGATCGCGACCATGCCGGGCGAGAGCTTTGGCCAGGCGGCAGCGGGGCATTTGCGGGTGGCGCTGACCATCGATGATGCGAAACTGGAAGATGCGGCCCGGCGCATTGCCGGGTTCTACCATTCCTGCGTGAAGGAGCCGGCATGAGCTTTCGTGATCTGCACAGAAAGGGCGATCCTTTCATTCTGGCCAATGCCTGGGACGCTGGCTCTGCGAAGATGCTCGAAGCCCTGGGGGCCGAGGCGATCGCGACCTCGTCCGCCGCCCATGCTTTCACGCTCGGGCGCCCCGATGGCGGCCATGTGACCCGGGACGAGGCGCTGACCCATGCGGCGGATCTGGTGGCCTCCGTTTCGGTGCCGGTATCGGGGGATTTCGAAAGCGGTTTCGGCCATGACCCGGAGATGGTTGCCGAAACCGTGCGGCTTTCTGCCGAGGTCGGGCTTGCGGGCATTTCCATCGAAGATGCCGCCCTGCCCGAGGATCGGGCCTATGGGTTTGACGAGGCCGTCGAGAGAATCAAGGCGGCGGTGGCCGCCGCCCGTGCCCTGCCCGGTGATTTCGTGCTGGTGGCCCGGGCCGACGGGGTGATGAACGGCCATTACGACATGGAAGAGGCGCTGCGCCGCATACGCGCCTTTGACGCGGCCGGCGCCGATTGCCTTTATGTACCGCTGCCGCCGACGCTGGAGGCGCAAAGGCAGGTGATCCAGGCCACCGACAAGCCGGTCAATGTTCTGATGGCCGGGCCCTATGCCAAGTATTCGCGGGCACAGATGGCCGAGATTGGCGCGGCACGTCTGTCGCTTGGCTCCGCGCTCGCGCGTGTGACCCATCGGGCGATCCACGATATCGGTGCCGCGATGTTCGGGGATGGCGATTTCAACGGGCTGCGCAAGTCGATCTCGGGCGATAAGGTGGATGCGATGTTGGGGTGAGGTCTGTTCCGGGGGCATAGCTTTCGCCCCTTCCGTTGCTTTCACCCTTTCCCCAAACACGCATGTCGGAACGCTTGAACAGATGCGCTGAGCCGCGCGACGACCGCACGCGGACGGGAGCCTTTTTCACCCAACCGCTCCCAGATCCGCCACTCCAAGCGGCTCTACCGGACCCCGACCATCGGTACCACACCGGCATCCCGCAAGTGGTCGATCGAGAGATGCCAGAAAGGCGCCGCAAGCTCGGCTTGCAGCGCCTTTGCAATGGTTGATTTACCGGCGCTTGATGCCCCGTGCAGGAACAGGACCTGCGCCATCACTCGGTGGTTTCGACCACCAGCACATCGCGTTCGGAAGCGCCGTTCGAGAACTTCAGTGCCTCGGCATATTCAGGGGAGTTGTAGGCTTGTTCCGCCGCTTCGATCGAGGGGAATTTCGCCACCACTTGCCGCGCGTGTTCGCGGCCTTCGAACTGGACGAAACGCGCGCCCCGGGCAATGAATTCACCGCCATATTTCGCCAGCGCCGGTCCCGCCAGCTCGGCATATTTTCCGTATTGATCGGCGTCTGTCACCGTCACATGTGCTATCCAAAGTGCTGGCATTTATCCCTCCATCAAAGCCTTCACCGCGGCAATCGCTGCCGCACCGTTTTCCGCCGAAGGGCCGCCGCCCTGGGCCATGTCCGCGCGGCCACCGCCGCCCTTGCCGCCAAGTTCGGCCACCGCCGCGCGCACCATGTCGACCGCCGAGAGTGTGTCGGTCAGGTCTCCGGTGACGCCCGCCGCGACCGCAGCCTTGCCGCCAGTGTCGGCGATGAGCAGAACCGCGCCCGAGCCGAGCCGTTCCTTGTGTTCGTCGATCAGCGCCGGAAGATCCTTGCCAGTCACGCCGCTCAGCACCTGAGCATGGAGCAAGACGCCGCCCAACTCTTCGGCTTCGGGCGCGCCGGAACCGCCCGCCATCGCCAATTGCCGACGCAGATCCGCGACCTCGTCGGTCAGCGCCTTGCGCTCTGATTGCAGTGCCTTGATACGCCCTGCCACCTCGGCCGGCTGCGCCTTCAGAGCCAGAGCGGCTTCGGCCAGATGGTGGTCCTGCTGGGCCAGATAGTCGAAGGCGGCCGCCCCGGTCAGCGCCTCGATCCGGCGGACGCCGGAGGACGACGCAGAGTCACCCAGGGTTACGAAAACCCCGATGTCGCCAGTGCGTTCCACATGGGTGCCGCCGCAAAGTTCGATCGACCAGGTGTCGCCTTCGGCACCCTTGCCGGTCTCGGCCCGGCCCATGGAGACCACGCGGACCTCATCGCCGTATTTCTCGCCAAAGAGCGCCTGGGCGCCGATCTCGCGGGCATCATCCGGGGTCATGACCCGGGTTTCGACGGGCGCGTTCTGGCGGATATAGGCGTTGACCTCGGCCTCGACCGCGCGGAGTTCTTCGAGCGTAAGCGCCTGATTGTGGCTGAAATCGAAGCGGAGCCGGTCGGGGGCGTTCAGGCTGCCCCGCTGGGCCACGTGATCGCCGAGCGCGCCGCGCAGCGCTTCGTGCAGCAGGTGGGTGGCGGAGTGGTTGGCGCGGATATGGGCGCGCCGCGTATGATCGACCTTGAGCGAGACGGGGTCGCCCTTGGTGATTTTTCCTTTTTCGACAGTGACCTGATGACCGAAGATCCGGCCCCCGGCGAACCGTTGGGTGTCGGTGACCGCCCCCATGTCCTTTGCCTCACCCACGCCCCGGATCGTGCCGGTGTCGCCGACCTGACCACCGGATTCGCCGTAGAACGGGGTCTGGTTGGTGATGATCCAGCCGGTGTCCCCTTCGGCGAGGGTTTCGATTTCGGCGCCGTCTTTCACCAGTGCGAGCACCTGGCCTTCGGCCACTTCGGTGTCATAGCCGAGGAATTCGGTTGCCTCATTGGCTTCGGCAATGTCGAACCAGATCGCGGCATCCTTGGCCTCGCCCGAGCCGGACCAGGCGGCGCGGGCCTTGGCTTTCTGGGCCTCCATCGCCGCATCGAACCCGTCCACATCGACGCCCCGGCCCTTTTCGCGGAGCGCGTCCTGGGTCAGGTCGAGGGGGAAACCGTAGGTATCGTAAAGCTTGAAGGCCGCCTCGCCGGGCAAGTCGGCATCATTGTCGAGACCGGCCAGTTCCTCATCCAGCAGGCGCAGACCCCGGTCGAGGGTCTGGAGGAAGCGGGTCTCCTCGGTCTCCAACGTTTGTTCGATGAGCGCCTGGGCCTGACCCAATTCAGGATAGGCCTGGCCCATCTCGGCGACAAGCGCGGGCACCATGCGGTGCATCACCGGATCCTTGGCGCCGGCCATATGGGCGTGGCGCATGGCGCGGCGCATGATGCGGCGGAGCACATAGCCGCGGCCTTCGTTCGAGGGCATGACGCCATCGGCGATCAGGAAGGAGGTGGAACGCAGGTGATCCGCCACGACGCGGTGGTGGACATTGGCGGGACCGTCCGCATCGGCGCTGGTCACGTTGGCCGAGGCCTCGATCAGTGCCCGCATCGTGTCGGTGTCGTAATTGTCGTGCTTGCCCTGCAAAAGCGCGCCGATCCGTTCCAGCCCCATGCCGGTGTCGATGGACTGCATGTCCAATTCCCGCATGGTGCCGTCTTCGAATTGTTCGTTCTGCATGAAGACGATGTTCCAGATCTCGATGAACCTATCGCCATCTTCTTCGGGGGTCCCCGGCGGGCCGCCCCAGATGTGGTCGCCGTGGTCATAGAAGATTTCGGTGCAGGGGCCGCAGGGACCGGTGGGGCCCATCTGCCAGAAATTGTCCGAAGTGGCGATGCGGATGATCCGGTCTTCGGGAATGCCGAGTTTTTTCCAGATCTCAAACGCTTCGTCATCAGTGTGATAGACCGTCGCCAGAAGGCGCGATTTGTCGATGCCGAAATCCTCGGTCAGAAGCTGCCAGGCGAAGGGGATCGCCTCAGTCTTGAAGTAATCGCCGAAGGAGAAATTCCCCAGCATTTCAAAGAACGTGTGGTGCCGCGCGGTGTAGCCGACATTGTCGAGGTCATTGTGCTTGCCACCTGCCCGCACGCATTTCTGGGCGGTGGTGGCGCGGCTGTAGTCGCGTTTCTCCAACCCGGTGAACAGGTTCTTGAACTGCACCATGCCCGAGTTGACGAACATCAGCGTCGGGTCGTTGCGGGGCACCAGAGGCGAGGAGGCGACGATTTCGTGTTCGTTGCGGCCGAAATAGTTCAGAAAGGTCGAGCGAATGTCGTTCAGGCTGGTCATCATGTCATCCGGGGCAGATCAGTTGAGTTTGATTAGCCAACCCGCCCCGGGGTGTCCATGGCGCGACCTTATCTATTTGACATCTGCGCCGGTTGCTCAGCTGTCAAAGCGGCTTTTCCCAATGGGCCGCGCGGCCGGAAACCGCCGGGCGGCGCCCATGGTGGCCACTTCGGGAAAAAGGAGCAGGATTTCCTGCCGCTGGTCCGGGGCGAGATCGCGCATCATCTTGTCGTCGGGATGAAAGCTCTCGGTCCAGGCGCCATTGGCCAGGATCACCTCATGGGCATTCATCAAAAGATGCAGATAGCTGACGCCCAGCATGTCGGCCCAGCGGACGCCCTTGCCGTCGACCAGATGTTTCGCCGCCACCAGCACCTCCGGCTCGGCGCCTGCCACCTCGTGCGGGCGGATCAGGAACCGGTGTTCGGGGCTGACGATCGTGTCGCGGCGAGGCCGGTTTTCGCCCAGAGCATGGGCGCGGACCAGCACCGGGCGCAGGGGTTCGCAATCCTGGAGATCGCCGTAGGAAAAGGACCGGCCGCCGGTCCAGGTGATCCGTTTGAGCCCGTTGTCGCGGGTGACCAGCCGGTCGCCGCGCCGCAGGGTTTCCACCGGGCGTTGCCCGCGATCCGTGGCGATCAAAGTGCCCGGAGTGAAACAAGGTGATATGCGCGCCATCTGCCCCTCTTTTCGGGGGAAACGGGCATGAAATGCGGGGATCAGCGCGTTCCGTGCGACCTTCCACCCAGGTCACGCACACGGGGGCGCCGATCCCCGCTGCCAGAACCGGCAGCACTCGATACCCTTCTCCACAGTCATCTGCGAAGCGTGACCGGCCCCCCAAAATCTTGCCGATCACTTCCCCCCAGAGAGGTAAGGAAAACTTAACCAATTGGACGCCGTTCCCCAAAGAAAAACGGCCAGAAGGTGGCGATTTCCCCGATCCACCCGGGTCGGTTCGCCGGAATGTGGCATCGGGGGCGCGAGCGGAATTCCGATATTGTCGCCTGTTCGTGGACAGCGGTTTCTTTGCGTTGGCGGAGAATTTGCGCGCTTGTTCAGCTAGTCAATCCACGATCTTCATCCACCGATTGCGGGCAGCGAGACGTGGAACTGTTTCGAAAAAGAATACAATTAACGATAAATAACGTCGGAAATGCGGCCAAAAAAGGAACCAGACTGATCCTCAGGCTTTGTTCTCAATTATTGTTCAATTCAACGGCCCCAACCGGGATTGAACCCGATAACCGCGCGGCTATCGGCGAAACTCCGCCGAATCGTCCGGCTCCGGGCGCGGTGAAATCGCCAGAATACTGAGCCACAGCGCCGCGCCGAGGATTTGCGGGCCGCGCGCCGGCAGTGTGATGCGCTGACCAAAGACATCAAGTGCCACGCCGCCCGTGCCCTCCACCACCTGCACCGGCAGGCTGGCCAGCGCGCCCGAGCGTCCCGGCGCCGCGCTGGAAAGGAGCAGGCTGTCGAGCGGCAGCCCCAGCCCCACCTCTTCGTCAAGCTTGGCGATCACCGGCAGGGAAAATTCCGCCCCGTCCTCCGGCCCGGCCCCCAGAAGCCGCACCTGCATCTGGCTGTCGCCCACGGAAATCACCCGCGCCTTCAGCCGGGGCGGTGCAAGATCCCAGCCGGTCACCCGGCCGCCGGCGATCCCGAAAATCCGGTCCGCCAGCGCCGTCACTTCCCGGGCCGAATGGGTGACGTAGAGGGCGGGCACCCGGGCCTCGGCCACCGCGCGGCCGATATAGGGCAGCAATTCCGATTTCCGCGCCGCATCGAGCCCGCTCAGGGGCTCATCCAGAAAGAGAACCTGCGGGTTCGACGCCATGGCGCGGCCAAGTGCCACCCGGCGCGCCTCGCCCCCCGACAACCCCTGCACCCGGCGGGTCAAGAGCGCGCCGAGATCCAGCGCCTCGATGATCGCGTCGTAATTCGCCACCTCCCGGCGGCGGGCGCCGTAGCGCAGATTGCCCGCCACATCGAGATGGGGAAAGAGCGCCGGGCCCTGAAACACGAAGCCGATGCGCCGGGTCTCGGGCGTCTCGCGGCTCCAGTCGGCGCCGCGAAAGCGCACATGGCCCCGGGCGCCACGTTCGAGCCCTGCAAGGCTGCGCAGAAGCGAGGTCTTGCCGCCCCCCGACGGCCCGGTGATCGCGGTCACCCCGTCAAGCGGGATCTGCCCCGCGACTTCCAGCGTGAACCCGCGCCCCCGATCCAGCGTCAGGTCGAAATCGAGATGGTCAGACAAAGCGCGAGCCCCCGCGCCGGTTAAACACGTAAACGAGGGTCAGGACGATCAGCGACAGGATCAGAAGCCAGGCGGACAAGAGATGGGCGGTGGCATAATCGAGGGTTTCGACGGCGGAAAAGATCTCGATGGAGATCACCCGGGTCTTGCCGGGTATATTGCCGCCGACCATCAGCACCACGCCGAATTCGCCCACCGTGTGGGCAAAGGACAGGACCGCCGCCGTCACCGCGCCCCGGCTGGCCATCGGCAGGGAGACCGAGAAGAAGGCATCGCGCGGGCTGGCGCCCAGCATCCGGGCCGCATCGAGCGTGGTCTGCGGCACCGCGCGAAAAGCGGTCTGCATGGGCTGGACCGCGAAGGGCAGCGAATAGACCACCGAGGCCACCACCAGACCGGTGAAGCTGAAGGCCAGGGTTTCGCCGGTGGCGCTGAGAAAGAGCCCGCCCAGGGGCGCATCCGGGCGCATCAGAACCAGCAGGTAAAAGCCCAGAACCGTTGGTGGCAGCACCAGCGGCAGGGTGGTGACCGCCTCAAAAAACGGCCGCGATCTGGCGCGCGTGGTGGCCAGCCACCAGCCCAGGGGCAGCGCGATCACCATCAGGATCGCCGTTGTCACCGCCGCAAGCTGAAGGGTCAGCCATATGGCGGGCCAGGCGCTCATCCTTCGGGCAGGCCGTAACCGGCGGTGACCACGATGGCGCGCGCCGTGGGGCCGTCGAGCCACTCCCAGAAGGCGGTGGCCGCAGGGTTCTCCGCCCCCGCGTTCAAAAGGGCCGCCTCCTGGACCACATCGGGGATCAGATCCGCCAGCGGCAGCACATGGGCCGCCTCAAGCCGGGGCACCTGAGAGGCCGCAACGAAGGCCGCTTCCGCATTGCCGGTGGCAAAGACCGAGGCCACCTGCCCCACATTGGCCACCAGCACCGGTCGGAACCCGGCGGTGTCGAGGTCGAGCGCTTCCATCGCCCGGGTCGCGGCCTTGCCATAGGGCGCCACGGTCGGATCGGCCAGCGCAACGGTCCGCCCTTCGAGGGCCGCCTGGGCATCGTCGACGGTGACCGGCGCCGTCGACACCAGCACCAGCCGCCCCAGCGCATAGGGTTTCGCCGCCGCCGCGCGGTTGTCTTCGACCAGCAATTGCGGCCTTTCGCTGTCGGCGGCAAAGAAGACATCGAAGGGCGCGCCCAGCACGATCTGCGCATAAAGCTGCCCCGTCGAGCCATGGGTCAGGGTCACCTCATGGCCGGTGTCGGCTTCAAACTCGGCCACCAGCGCTTCGGCGGTGGTCAGGAAATTCGACGCCGCCGCCAGGGTCATCTCCCCGGCTTCAGCGCCCAGCGTCGTCAGCGACGTGAACAGAAGTGCAACCCAGCGTTTCATAAGCCCTTCAGGCCATTAACCGGCGGAATTTGCAAGGGCGAAACCGGCGCTGAGGCGTCCAGTCACAGCCGGGCGAGTGCCGCTTCGGCACAGGCCGCGTCTTCCGGGCCTGCCGCGCCCGACACCCCGATGGCGCCGATGAGCGCGCCGTCGAGACGGATCGGCAGCCCGCCTTCCCAGGCGCAGAGCCGGGACCGGGTCTGCAACCCCAGCGTCAGATCGGGTGCGGAGGCCATGCGGGCCGCGAAGGCGGCGGTGGATTTGCCCAAGGTTGCCGTATAGGCCTTGTCCTCGGCGAATTGCAGGATCGCCGGTGCGACCCCGTCCATCCGGGCCGAGGCCACGACCGCCCCCGAGGGATCGAGCACGCTGACCGCCACCGCCCAGCCATTGGCGCGGGCATGGTCCAGTGCGGCGTTCACCATAGACCGCGCCGCCGCGTAGGTGATCACATTCTGGGCGCGCACAAAGTCTTTCATCGCCTATCCCTCCCGGTCTTCGCGGATCATGTCGGCGGCCTTTTCCGCGATCATGATCGTGGCCGCATTGGTGTTGGACGAGATCAGCCGGGGCATGACCGAGGCATCCACCACCCGCAGCCCTTCGATCCCGTTGAAGGCAAGGCGGGGCGTGACCACGGCGGCTGGATCGCTGCCCATCCGGCAAGTGCCCGCCGGGTGGTGGTCGGTCTTGGCATTGGCGGTGGCATAGTCGAAATACTCGGTCTCGCTGCGCACTTTGGGGCCCGGCAGCACCTCGCCTTTGACAAAGCCCTTCATCGGCGTCGAGGCGAGGATTTCCTGGGCCAGTTTCAGCCCCCGCACCGCCATTTCGCGGTCATGGGGGTCGGACCAGTAATTCGGATCGATCAGCGGTGCCACGGCGGGATCATTTGACGCCAGCCGCACCGTGCCGCGCGAGCGGGGGCGCATATAGGCCGAGTTCAGGGTCACACCGCTCTTGATCTTGGCGATGCCCGCTTCGATGCCCGAGCCGAGCCCCATGTGGAACTGGATGTCGGGGGAGCGGGCGCCCTCCTCCACATACCAGAAGCCGCCGGTTTCAAAGAGGCTGGAGGCGACGGGGCCGCG
>JAOXSD010000174.1 GCA_025800205.1 Silicimonas sp.
AATGGAATCATTGATTTCGGGGATGCGGTCAAAACCGCCATCGCGGTGGATGTGTCGACCGCTTGCCTCAACCAACTGCCCGAGACGCCGCATGACGATCTGTTCTATCGTGCCCGCGATGTGGTGGCAGGCTATCTGGACCTGGCCGAACTGACCGAGGCCGAGCTGCGTCTGGTGCCGCATCTGGTGCTGGCCCGGGTGGTGGCACGGGCGCTGATTTCGCTTTGGCGGGCGCGGCGCTTTCCCGAGAATGCGCGCTATATCCTGCGCAACACCGAACAGGGCTGGCACCAGCTGGACTGGTTTCTGGCCCGCGACCCCGAGACGATTTCTGGCCTTCTGAGTGAGGTCGCCCGAGATAAAGGCCCGAGATAAATGAACGACCAAATGACGAGCCTGCGCAAACGCGGCAAGATGAACAACGGGTTCGATCCCGCAAGTGCGGCGGCGCTCGATGACCGCACCCGCGACTTTGTTGAACGACGCGCCCGGCTTTTGGGCCCGGCCTATCGGCTGTTCTATTCCAACCCGGTGGAGTTCACCCGCGCCGAAGGGGTGTTCCTTTATGATGCCGAGGGGCGCGATTATCTGGACGCCTACAACAACGTGGTTTCGGTCGGCCATTGCCATCCGAAAATCAACGCGGCGATCAGCGATCAGATGGGGCGGCTTTGCACCCATACGCGCTATATTCAGGATGGGATCCTGGATTTTGCCGAGCGGCTGTTGGACACGTTCGAAGATGACATCGGCCACGTGATGTTCACCTGCACCGGGTCCGAGGCCAATGACCTGGCGCTGCGGATGGCGAAGTATCACACCGGGAACGAGGGGATCATCGTCACTTCGGAGGCCTATCACGGCAATTCGGAACTGACCTCGGGCTTTTCGCCATCGATGGGGGAGAACACGCCCCTGGGCACCTGGGTGCGCCGGGTGCCTGCGCCGGACACCTACCGGACGGATGCGGAGGATCTGGGCGCCTGGATGGTCGACCACGTGGAACGGCAGATCAATGATCTGCAACGCCGCGGACAGGGGGTGGCGGCTTTCGTGGCCGACAGTCTCTTTACCTCGGACGGGGTGTTCGATCCGCCGCCGGGCGTGTTGGCGCAGATCGTCGAGCGGGTGCGCGCGGCGGGCGGGCTGTTTGTGGCCGATGAGGTGCAATGCGGTTTTGCGCGGATCGGCAGCCATATGTGGGGTTATCAGCGCCACGGGGTCGTGCCGGACATCGTGTCCATGGGCAAGCCGATGGGCAATGGTTATCCGGTGGCCGGGATCGCGGTGCGCCCGGAGGTGGCAGCGGCCTTTGGCAATGACATGCGCTACTTCAACACCTTTGGCGGCAATACGGTCGCCATGGCGGCAGCGCAGGCCACCTTCGATGTGATCGAAGAAGAGGGGCTGCAGGCGAATTGCGCGCGCGTGGGGGCGTTGCTGGAAGAGGGATTGCAGGCATTGGCCGCCGGGGATGAACGGATCGGTGATGTGCGCGGCGCGGGGCTCTATTACGGGGTCGAGATGATCCGCGATCCCGAGAGCCGCGCGCCCGACGGGGCCCGGGCGCTGGCGCTGGTGAATGAGTTGCGCGCCCGCCGGGTGCTGATCTCGGCCACCGGGTTCCATGGCAACGTGCTGAAGATCCGCCCGCAGCTTGTGTTCCGGCCCGAGCATGTGGCGCGGTTCCTTGAGGAATTGAACGGGGCGATGAAGGCCGTCGCCTGACCAAGATCACCGGCTTTTCGAACGGGCTGTGCATCGTGGGATGCGCAGCCCGATTTTTTTGCAGCCCTGTTTTTTCGCGCTTTTGCTGCTATTCTGAGCAGGCCCCGCTGCCGCGCTTACTTTTCGGGCATGTCGGTTTGAAATGACAACGGCGCTTTCCTGCAGAGTTGCGGAAGAGCAAAAGTTGACTATCTTCGTCGCGTTCCAATTAACATCGATAGTGGTCAATGTATCGACCGCGACTCCCTTATTTTTCTGGCGGATCATGGCCGGTTTGATGGGGTCACAAGCGTATCTCAAGCGCCCATCAAAAAACCACAGGGGAACACATCATGCTTACGACTTCAGAACGACCGCGCCGGAGCACGGCGCTGCTGGCCCCGCTGGCCATCGCATTGACCACCAGTTTCGGCGCGGGCGCCGCTCAGGCCAAGGACAGCATTTCCTGCGTCTTTCCCTTCTGGTTCGGCTTCGCGCCGGTTTTTGTCGCCCAGGAAGAGGGCTATTTCGAAAGCGAAGACCTGACCGTTACCACCGCCTTCGACAACGACCGCGCCAATGTTCTGCCCGCCATGGCGAGCGGGTCGATCGAATGCACCATGCGCACGATCGGCGAAAGCATGTCGCGGCCGCGTCAGGCCGACACCACCGGCACGGTGATCGGCACGATCGACATTTCCGTCGGCGCCGATGGGGTCGTGGCTTCGGGCGATATCCAGTCGGTCGAGGATCTGGTGGGCAAGACCATGGCCGGCGAAATCAACCACCCGGGCACCACGCTGGTCCAGCACGCCTTGTCGGAAAAGGGGCTCAGCATCAAGGATGTGGAAATCCAGCTGATCGCCACCGACGATTCCGCCGCTGTCTTCGAAGACCCCAACGTCGCCGCAGTTGCGACCTGGGAGCCGATGATGGGGTCCATCGTCAAGAACAGCGGTCGCGATGGCGCCCATCTGCTTCTGACCTCGGCCGATTACGAGGGGCTGATCACCGATGTGATCCTTGTGCGCACCGATGATTACCAGGCGAACCCCGAGAAATATGCCAAGTTCCTGCGCGGCATCTATCGGGCCATCGATCTCTATATCGAAGACCCCGACAAGTTCATCGCGATTTCGGCACCCTTCTTCGACACGCCGCCTGCCGAGATGAAAGAAGCGCTGGCCGGGGTGAAATACACCAGCTTCGAGGAAAGCGCGGCCTATCTGCCCTCGGCCGCAGGCGACGGCAAGCTTAAGGAGGTGTTCGACGCTTTCAACGGTATCAATCTCGCGCTTGACCTGCAGGATGCCGCGCTCGACTACCAGCCCTATGTGGACGGTAGCCTGCTCGACGGTCTGTTCGACGGACACACCCGCTAGAAGGTGACCGGGGGCGGGGCGCGCACCTCTGGGCGCCCCGCCTCCAAATCCCTCGCAAGGAAGAAAGTCACGCCTTTGCTGTCGCACCTCCTCTCGTTCCGCGAAACCCTGCCCCGGCGCACCGAGCTTGCCCTGGGCAGTTTCGGCTTTGCGGTGTTTCTGCTCGCCTGGCACATGACCGCCGTCTCCGGCGTCATCCGGCCGGAATTCCTGCCCACACCCTGGTCTGTTGCCCAGGCCTTTGTCCGGCTCTTCACCGAGCGCGATTTCGCCTCCGACATCGTGATCAGTGTCGGCCGGGTCTGGTTTGCCTTCCTCTTGTCGGTTGTCGTCGCCATCCCTCTGGGGCTGATGATGAGCACCTACCGCGCGGTGGGCGCGCTGCTGGAGCCCTTCATCGATTTCGTCCGCTACCTGCCGGTGCCCGCGCTGGTGCCGCTGCTGGTGATCTGGTTCGGCGTCGGCGAGGCCTCGAAAATCGCGGTGCTCTGGATGGGCACGTTCTTCCAGCTGATCCTGCTGATTTCCGAAGACACCAAGCGGGTGCCGACCGAGTTTGTCGAATCCGGCCATACGCTGGGGGCGAGCAATGGCCAGATCATGCGCCATATCATCATTCCGGCGGCCCTGCCGAACATGGTCGACAATCTGCGCATCACGCTTGGCTGGTGCTGGACCTATCTGATCGTGGCCGAGATCGTCGCGGCCAATTCCGGCATCGGCCATGTGATCTGGTCCCTGCGCCGCTTCGTGAAAACCCCCGAAGTGATGGCGGGGATCATTGCCATCGGGATCATCGGTCTTCTGACCGACCAGGCGTTCCGCTATGCCCACCGGCGGCTCTTTTCCTATCAGCAGAGGTGAGTGATGAGCCATTTTCTTGAACTTTCGGACATCTCGAAGACCTATTGGTCCGCCGACGGCAAAACCGAAACCAAGGTGGTGTTGCCGCTCTCGCTGAACATCGAGGAAGGCGAGATGGTCATGTTTCTGGGCCCCTCGGGCTGCGGCAAGACCACGCTGATGCGGATCGTCGGCGGGTTGGAAACCCAGGATGCGGGCACAATTGATCTGCACGGGCAACGGCTGGCCGGGCCCGACCGGCGGCGCGGCATGGTGTTTCAATCCTATTCGTCCTTCCCCTGGCTCACCGTGCGCGGCAACATCAAATTCGGCACCCGGTATCGCAAGGATATCTCGCCTGCCGAAAAGGAAGAGGTGACCGATCATTACCTCGAAATGGTGGGTCTCACCCGCTATGCCGATTTCTACACCAACCGGATTTCGGGCGGCATGCGCCAGAGGGTGGCGATTGCCCGCACTCTGGCGTCGAACCCCGATGTGCTGCTGATGGATGAACCGTTTGGCGCGCTCGATGCCCAGACGCGGGAACATCTGCAATTCCAGCTGATGGACATCAACCGGACCGAAAAGAAGACCACCATCTTTGTCACCCATGATGTGGAAGAGGCGATCCTCTTGGCCAATCGCATCGTCATCTTTTCCTCCCGGCCCGCGCGGATCGTGAAGGAGATCGACGTGGATGCGATCCTGCCGCCCGAGGCGCGGCGGAGTGGAGAGGCGGATATGGCGCGGTTCATGTCGTTGCGATCCGAGATTCTCGACATTATCCGGGCCGAATATGCCCATACGCTGGAGGCGGTCTGACATGGCGGATCTGACGGGAAAACAGGTGCTGATCACCGGCGCCAACCGGGGCATCGGGCGCGGGCTTGCTGAAGGGTTTCTGCAGGCCGGAGCCGAGGTGACCATCGTGGCGCTGGAAGACGATGTGGCCGATGTGGCCGAACGTCTGAGCCTGACCTATGGGCGCGAAGTTGGCCATATCGCCTGCGACATTGCCGATCTGGATCAGGTGAAAGCGCTGCGGGACCGGATCGACCGGATCGACGTGCTGATCAACAATGCCGGGTTCGAGTTCATCACGCCGGTGGCCGAGCCGGGCGATCATGTGGACGAGACATTCCGCCGGATCATCGAGATCAATGTGATCGGCACCTTTTCGGTGATCCGCCATCTGCTGGACCGCATTCCGGACGGTGGCCGGATCGTGAACACGGCGTCGATGTGGGGCAAGACGGCGGTGGCCGAGTTCAGCGCCTATTGCGCCTCGAAACATGCGATCATCGGGTTGACCCGGTCACTGGCGCAGGAGCTGGCCCCGCGCCACATCCCGGTCAATGCGGTCTGCCCGGGCTGGGTGCGCACCGTGGCGTCGATGCGGTCGCTCAGCCATATGGCGGCGCGGCAGAACCGGACCGAGGCGGATCTGCTCGATGAAATTGTCGGCGCGCAGGCGCTCGATGGTCTGATGGAGCCAGCCGATATGGTGGCGATGTATGTCTTTCTTGCGGGGCCTGCCGCGTCCAATATCACGGGGCAGTCCTTCACGGTGGACCGTGGGGAGCTGATGCAATGAGCGATTTGACCGGCCAGGTGGCCCTGGTCACCGGGGCCGCGCAGGGGATCGGTGCGGCGGTGGTTGCGGCACTGGCGGAGGCGGGCGCGCAGGTGATCGCCAGTGACATCAATCCCATCGGGGTTGGGGCGCAGACGAGGGCGATCCCCTGCGATGTCTCCGATGCCGATGATGTGGCGCGGCTGTTCTATGACATTGCTGCCCATGAAGAGCGGCTCGATTGCGTGGTCAATGCCGCGGGCATTCTGAGCGAGGCCTCGATCCTTGAGACCACGCCCGAAGCGTTCGACCGGACCATCGGCGTCAATCTGCGCGGCTCTTTCCTGATCGCCCAGGGGGCAGCGCGGATGATGGTGCCGGCGGGGCGGGGGCGGATCCTGTTGGTCGCTTCCGAACTGGCCTATCTGGGGCGCGCCGATTTCAGCGCCTATTGCGCCTCCAAGGCGGGCGTGGTCGGGCTGACCCGGTCGCTGGCCCATGAACTCGCCCCCCATATTCAGGTCAACACCATCGCGCCCGGGCCGGTGGACACGCCGATGCTGGCGCTTGAGAATATGTCTCAGGACTGGATCGACAAGGAGTTTGACGTGCCGCTGAAACGCATAGGTCGGCCCGAGGAAATCGGCGCGCTGGCGCGGTTCCTCTGCGGCCCCGATGCCGGGTTCTTCACCGGTCAGACCCTCAGCCCCAACGGCGGCGCCGTGATGATCTAAGGAGCGGATGATATGTTGCAACGACCCGTGAGCTGGCCCAACGGCGCCAAGGTGGCCTGTGCCATCACCCTTGATATGGATGCCGACAGCCTGGTGCATATCCATCATGGCGCCGGGGCGCAGGAGAAGTTCTCGACCACCTCGATGCTGCGCTATGGCCCCGATGTGGCGATCCCGCGCATTCTGGAGACCTATCGCCGGTACGGTCTGACCCAGACGTTTTTCATTCCCGCCTGGTGCATCGAGAACCACCCCCGCGCCATCGAGGCGATCGTGGCGGATGGTCACGAGATCGGCTATCACGGCTACATTCACGAGGCGCCGAACAACCTGTCGCCGCAGCAGGAACTCGACTGGATGTGCCGGTCGATCGAGATTATCGAGAAATATTCCGGCAAGCGCCCGCGCGGCAATCGCGCGCCGCTCTATCACATGTCGGCCTCGACCCCGGAGTTCCTGATCGATCAGGGGTTCGTCTATGACAGTTCACTGATGGGGGACGAGGTCCCCTATGTGCTGGAGACCGACAAGGGACGGCTTTGGGAGATGCCGGTCAGCTGGGCCACGGACGATTGGCCGCCCTATGTTCATGCCCCTGATCTGGGCTATATGTTTCCTCCGCAGAGCCCCGAGCGCGCGATGGAGATTTTCATGGCGGAGTTCGAAGCGCTCAGGCAGGCGCCGGGTGGTATCTGGGTTGGTGTCTGGCATCCGTTCGTCAGCGGGCGGTTGTCGCGCTGGCAGCGGGTCGAGCGGATGATCGAGGACATGCTGGACACCGGCGATGTCTGGTTCGCGCCGCTGGAGGAGATCGCAGCTCATGTGGCGGAGCAGTCCGCGTCGGGCAGCTATGAGCCGCGGGTGGATCGCATTCCCTACAGTGACGGCATGCAGGTGCCGGAGGAATTGATCGGCAAGGGCTGAAGCGGGTCGGCCTCAGGCTTCCATCCAGCCGAACGAGGCTTCGGTCGCGCCCCCGGGCCGGTATTCCGCGCCCAGGGGGCGGGTCCAGCCCATCTCCTGAAGTCCTGTGAAAACAGTCGGATAGTGCAATTCGCCGCGGTCCGGGGCCGCACGATCCGGGACCGAGGCGAACTGGATATGGCCGATCAGCGGAAGTAGATCGCGCGCCCGCGTCAGCACATCGCCTTCGCTGCGTCCCACATGATAGCAATCGAACATCAGTTTCAGATTGGGGGCGCCCACCTCTTCGATGATCGCACGCGCCTGATCGGTGTGGGTGAGGAAATAGCCGGGCGCATCATGGCGGTTCAGGGGTTCGATCAGGAGCATCCGGTCGGTGCGTCCGGTGGCATAGCGCAGGGCGTCGGTGAAGCAGCGATGGGCTTCTGTGCCCGTCGCGATGCCCGCCATGACATGGATTGCCTCCGCCCCGATGGCATCGGCATAGGCAATCGCCTCGTCGATCGCCGCCCGAGCCTCCACCTCCCGTCCGGGTAGGGCGGCAAGTCCGTTTTCGCCCGTCGCCCCGCGTCGCGTGTTGAGCCCCAGCATCGGCAGACCGGTCTCTGCAAGCGCCGCCGTCACGGCCTCGGCGGGAAAAACATAGGGCCAATGGCACTCGACAGCGTCGAAGCCCGCGCGCCCGGCGGCGCGGATCGCATCGGGCAGCGGCAACTCGGCCCAGAGAAACCCCAGATTGGCAGAAAATTTCACCGGCAGCGCTCCCCTTGGTCTTGCCGCTGAATGTGCCGCAATTCGGCGGAAGCGCAAGCCCTGGGTCGCGCTTCAGTAGACGTCGCGCTGGTATCTGTGCCCCTTCACCATCGCGTCGATATAGGCGCCCACCTCGGTGTCGGATTTGCCCCCGTGTGTCGCGATAATGCGGCGCAGGCTGCGATCCACATCGGCGGCCATGCGGCTGGCATCGCCGCAAATATAGACCGCAGCACCTGCTTCGAGCCAGTCAAAGACTTCCGCCCCGTCCTGCTCCAGCAGCGTCTGCACATAGACTTTCTCGGCCCCGTCCCGCGACCAGGCGAGGCTGGTGCGGGTCAGGAGGCCGTCCGCACCCCAGGCCTCGATCTGGTCGCGATAAAGATAGTCGCAGGCCGCGTGCTGATCGCCGAAGAAAAGCCAGTTGCGCCCCGTCGCGCCGCGGGCGGCGCGCTCTTCGAGAAAGGCGCGAAACGGGGCGATGCCGGTGCCGGGGCCGATCATGATCAGCGGCTGGTCATCATCTGCGGGCAGATGGAAATGGGCCGATTTCTGCACATAGACCCCGATGGCGCCGCCGGCGGCGAGCCGCGCGCCGAGATAGGTCGAGGCAACACCCTTTCGCGGGCTGCCATGCAGTTCATAATGCACCTCGCCCACGGTCAGATGCACCTCACCCGGATGGGCCTTGGGGCTCGACGAGATCGAATAAAGCCGGGGCTGGAGCGGACGCAACCCGTCGACCAGCCCTTGGGGATCGAGGTCGAGGCCGGTTTGCAAGAGGTCGATGATCTGGGCGCTTTCCCCCACGTCCTCGACGCCCCAGGTCTCCCGCGTCTTCGGGGTGACGGTGGTCAGGTCAAGCCGGGTCAGAAGGGCGGAGCGCAGGGCGGCAGGCCCGGTCTTGAGCATCACGGTTTCTGCGCCGGTGAACCCGGTGGCGGCCAGTAGCGCCTTGACCTCGTCCGGGCAGTTCACCGGCCAGACCCCGAGCGCATCACCGACCTGATAGTCGAGATCCGCACCGCCGCCTGCGAGCGACAATTCGATATGGTTGACCCGTTTGGCCGAGGCCGCGCCGCTCAGGCAATCCGACACCATCAGCGTCGCTATGAACGGGTGGCTCTTGTCAAAGGCGGGGCCGCCGGTCGCCGGTTCCGGGGCCGACCCGGCGCCTGCGGCGGATTTGAACGGCGCGCTGTCGAAGGCGGCGGCGCGCCAGGTCGCGTAATCGTCGTCGAAATCCACATCGCAGAACACCGGGTCAGCGGCGCGGCTGGCCCCCAGTTCCGCAAGGCGGGTGTCGATGTCGCGCGCCATCTGGTTGAACTGCGCATAGCTTGAATCGCCCAGCCCGCAAACCGAGAAATTTAGTGTTTCAGGCAGGGTGGGCGCGGCCTCGTCCATGAGAGCTGCGTGGAACTTCGCGGCGTTGTCCGTGGGCTCCCCCTCACCAAAGGTGGCGGTGAGGATCAGCAGGTGATTGACCCCGGCCAGGTCGCTTACCTCAACATCATCAAGAGCAGCGACACTGGCATCGAACCCCTGGGTCCTGGCGAATTTGCGCAGATCCTTCGACAGGGCCTCCGCATTGCCCGATTGGGAGCCGTAAAGCACGGTCAGAGCCGTGCCCGCTTCGGCTTCGGCGCCCCCCTGGGCGGCGCTGGCAATGGCATGCAATCCGCTCAGAAGCCCGTTCAGCCAATGGCGTTGGGCCGGATCAAAAGGCGCATCCTCGGCGATGAAACTCGCCGGTTGGCGGCCATGGGTCTGGCCAATGGCCGTGGCGAGGTTTTCAAGGATTTTCGGGTCCTGAGCGGTCATGGTCTCGGTCCGTTTCTCTGGGGTCAGGCGGCGGCGGCAAGGGCGGGGGGCAGGAGGTTTTGCAGGGCGTCGTCATCCAGTCCGCGACAAAAGGTCAGGAAGCTCTCGCCCGGTTGTCGTCGCGCCAGATACTGCCCCACCATATGTTCGAGGGTCGCGTTCACGTCATCGCTGGGAACCGGGCCGCAGAGCGGTCGGGCCAACCCCTGATCCTGATCCGACCCGCCTCCGACCAGGATGTTGTAGCCCTCGCCCCCGCCAGGCGCGGTGGTTCCGATCAGCCCGATGTCGCCGATGTAATGCTGGGCGCAGGAATTGGGGCAGCCGGTGAGATGGATATTGATCGGCTGATCCAGGGTGAAGCGCGCCTCCAGGTGGCGCACGAGGGCGAGGGCGTCCCGTTTCGTGTAGGCCAGCCCCAGTTTGCAGGCCCATTTGCCGGTGCAGGCCACGGCGCCTGCGGCAAAGGCGGTGGCGGAGGTGCCGAGGCCGAGCGCGCCGAGTTCTTTCTGGACCGTGCCAAGCTCCGCATCCGGCACGCCCAGGATCAACGGGTTCTGCCAGACCGTCAGGCGGATATCATTGCCGCCAAATTCCCGCGCGATCCGGCCCAGACCCTCCATCTGTTCGGCGCTCATCCGGCCCAGTTCCAGCGCGACGCCAATATAGTTGAGCCCCCGCTTCGATTGCGGGTGGATGCCGATATGCCCCTGCCGGTCGATCGGATGGCGCGGCGTTTCGATCCCGGCGGGCAGGGTCGTGAAGGTGACACCGGTGCCGAAATCGTCGAGCACCTCCGCCGCCTGCGCGCAGAACCAATCGGCGCCCTTGTCATCGAGCAGATACTTCAGCCGCGCCTTGCCGCGATTGGTGCGATTGCCATGTTCGACAAAGACCCGCAGCATCGCTTCGGCCACATCGACCGCCTGATCGGGGCGGCAGGCCAGCCTGGTGTCGCGGGCGAAATCCTTGTGCCCGGTGATCCCGCCCAGGGCGATGCGGCACCATAGCCCCGGTTCGATCCCCTGATCGTTTTCAGGCACTTCCACGGCCTGGAAGGCGATGTCATTGGTGTCGGAGACACAGGAGATCGTGCCGCCGCCGTCGAAGGAAATGTTGAACTTGCGCGGAATGCCCTGCAATTCGCGGGTGCGCAAAATCCGCAGGCTCAGGCGCTGCACATGGGGTTTGAAGTCGATCAGTTCGGCCGCATCAACGCCCGAGAGCGGGGAACAGGTGAGGTTGCGGGCGGAATCCGCGCCGGTGCCCTGAGCGGTGAGGCCCACATCCTGCAGTGCTTCGATGATCGGAATGACATGGCCGGGCTGGATCTCGCGCAATTGCAGGCTGCCCCGTGTCGTCACGTGGGAATAGCCGCCTGCGTGATCGGTGGCGATCCGGGCGAGCCGCTCCATCTGATCGCCGCGCAGAATATTGGCCGGGCAGCGCAGGCGCATCATGTAGCCGGGGCTGGCCGGTTCCACATTGAAGAAGCCGAGATGGCGCAGCAGAAACTGATCCAGACCCTCTGCAAGGTGACCCTCGGCCTCCCATTGTTCCACCTGGCGCCACATGTCGAGCGGGTGGCGCTCATGTTTCGCGACTTCTTCCTTGCAGAGATCTTCCAGCGGCACGCCATGAACGGTTTCGGGGGCGCTGGCTCCGCCCCCCGGCTGGAAGACACGGTCGAGGTTGAGGCGGGTGAGCGCGCCGATAAGGTATTCCTGCTGTTCGGGTGTGAAGCCGGGGGTGGTGTCGGACATCTGGCGTCTCCTGGGAAACCGGCACGGGGCGCAGTCTGTTTGTCTTGGGTGCCGTGGGATACACGGGGCGAGATGGGATGAGACACAATGGCTGAAATACCGAACGTGTCGCTCAGGTCAGGCCCCGTTGCCGCTTTGCGTTCTGGCGAAATGCCGGGCCGGGCGCCATTGCCGGGCCGAAACGCATAGCCAAAGGTTAAAGGTGAGCCCGGTCTTCGAGACAAGCCTCGGGCCGCGCCGGGTTGGTCCGATGCCGCCCGACCCGACGGAATCGGTGAATTTTTGAGCAGTCGCGCTGCGAGAAGTGGCGAGGAAAGGATCGGCGGTGATCCGGCTTCGCCCGCCGCGCGAAGGCTCCCGCGCAGAATCGGTCGGAGCGAACGGTGATTTCCGGGGTTTGACGCCCCGTCAAAGAGGGTCTAGAGAGAACCAGACTGTTGGGGTGCTCGAACGAGCTGAGATGCGCAAGCGAACCCATTGAACCTGAACCGGTTAGCACCGGCGGAGGGAACAGCTTTGAGGCGCGTCTTGTCTCGCTTTTCCCGAACCCGGCTTGACCGAACCTCCTGGGGGGATCGCGATGGCGATTGCATTGACGATAGCGGGCTCGGATTCGGGCGGTGGCGCGGGGATCCAGGCGGATCTGAAGGCGTTTTCCGCCATGGGCGTCTATGGCGCCTCGGTGATCACAGCGGTGACCGCTCAGAACACCTGCGCGGTGACAGCGGTGCATCCGATCCCCGACGATGTGGTCGCAGCCCAGATCGACGCGGTGCTGAGCGATATTGCCGTTGATGCGATCAAGATCGGCATGCTGGGGGCGCCCGGGCTGATCGAAACCGTGGCACGCGCGCTTGACGGTTTCAAAGGGCCGGTGGTGCTCGATCCCGTCATGGTGGCGAAATCCGGCGACACTTTGCTGCAGGACAGTGCCATCGGCGCGTTGAAAACCCATCTGCTGCCGCGGGCCGATCTGCTGACGCCCAACCTGCCCGAAGCCGCCAAGCTTGTGGGCGAAGGCGAAGTGCTGGATCAGGTCGACGCGCTGCTGGCGCTCGGACCGAAAGCGGTGCTGATGAAGGGCGGCCATGCCGAGGGCGACATCTGTTCCGACTGGCTCTCGACACATGACATGTCCCTGCAACTGGAGGCGCGCCGGGTGCCCACGCGCAACACCCATGGCACCGGCTGCAGCTATTCTTCTGCCATTGCGGCGGGGTTGGCCAAGGGCTGGTCGCTCGAACATGCGACCCAGGTGGCCCATGGCTGGCTCCATCAGGCGATCCTGCGGGCTGATGAATTGAACGTCGGTGCCGGGCACGGGCCGGTGCATCACTTCCACGGGGTGTGGGGATGAGTGACATCACCATCCTGGGCGGCGGCGTGGCCGGGCTTGCCATGGCGGCGGAATTGTCCGGGCGGGGTGCGGCGGTCACGGTGGTCGATCCGGCGGGGCCGGTGGGCGCCCATGCCTGCAGCTGGTGGGCGGGCGGCATGCTGGCGCCGGAATGCGAAGGCGTGCTGACCGAACCGGAGGTGGTCCGCCAGGGCCGCAAGGCGGCGGAATGGTGGGCCGGGCAGGGCGCCGAGGTCGTGCGCAACGGCACGCTGGTGGTGGCCCTGGGGCGCGATCAGCGCGAGTTGGCGAGTTTCGCGCGCCGGGCCGAAGGGGTCGCCTCGCTTGACCGGGACGGTCTGAAGGCGCTCGAACCCCATCTGGCGGAACATTTCGACCGCGCGCTTTTCATTGAAAGCGAGGCGCATCTGGACCCGCGCGCGAGCCTCACCGGTTTGCAGGCGCGGCTTGAAGGCAGGGGCGTGCGCTTTGTCACCGAACCCTCGCCAAGCGGACAGGTCATCGATTGCCGTGGTCTTGCCGCGCGTGACGCGCTGCCGGATCTGCGCGGCGTGAAAGGTGAGATGCTGGTGGTGCGCTGCCCCGACGTGACGCTGTCGCGTCCGGTGCGTCTGCTGCATCCGCGCTTTCCGCTCTATATCGTGCCGCGCCCCGATCACGTTTTCATGCTGGGCGCGACCCAGATCGAAAGCGGCGAGCGGGGACGCGCCAGCCTGCGCTCGGTGATGGAACTGATGAATGCGGCCTATGCGCTGCACCCCGCCTTTGGCGAGGCGGAGCTTCTGGAAATCGGCGTCGATGCGCGCCCGGCCTTTCCCGACAACCAGCCGCGTTTGCGTCAGGGTGCCGACCGGCTCTATGCCAACGGATTGTTTCGGCATGGATTTTTGCTGGCGCCGACCCTGGCGCGCATGGCGGCGGATTGGCTTTTGGACAACAGGACACCGGAGGTTTGGTTTGAAGATCATTGTGAACGGTGAAGCCATCGAGAGCGCGGCTGCGACCCTTGCCGCGCTTCTGGCAGAGATCGGAAAAGCCGACGCCAAGGTGGCAACGGCGGTGAACGAGGCCTTTGTGCCGGCGGCATTGCGGGCCGATCATGCGCTCAATGAGGGCGACCGGGTCGAGATCGTCGCACCCCGGCAGGGAGGCTGAGATGCCGGTTTTCTATGGTCGCGAAATTGCCTCCCGTCTGATGCTGGGCACGGCGCAATACCCGTCGCCGGCGGTGCTGGCCGAGGCGTTCCGCCGCTCGGGGGCGGGGATCGCCACGGTTTCGGTCCGGCGGGAAGCGGGCGGCGACCGAGCGGGGCAGGATTTCTGGGAATTGATCCGGGATCTGGACGTGGCGCTTCTGCCCAACACCGCCGGCTGCCATTCGGTGCGCGAGGCGGTGACCACGGCGCAGATGGCGCGCGAATTGTTCGACACCAACTGGATCAAGCTGGAGGTCATCGGCCATGGCGACACGCTCCAGCCCGACCCGTTCGGTCTGGTTGAGGCGGCGCAAGCGCTGACCGAAGATGGTTTCGAGGTCTTCCCCTATTGCACCGAGGATCTGGTGCTCTGTTCCCGTCTGGTCGAGGTCGGTTGCCAGGTGCTGATGCCCTGGGGCGCGCCGATCGGAACCGGGCTGGGGTTGAACAACCTTTACGGTCTACGCAGCCTGCGCGCCCATTTTCCCGACCTGCCGCTGGTGGTGGATGCGGGGCTCGGCCTGCCCAGCCAGGCAGCGCAAGCCATCGAACTGGGCTACGACGCCGTGCTTCTGAACACCGCGGTCGCCAAGGCCGGCGATCCGGCGGCAATGGCCGAGGGTTTTGCCCGCGCGGTGGAGGCCGGCGCGCTGGCCCATGGCGCCGATCCGATGGAGCCGCGCGACATGGCGGCCCCCTCCACCCCTGTTCTCGGGATGCCGTTCAAATGAGCCTGCCGCGTTTCTATCCGATTTTCGACGATGTCGCCTGGTTGCACCGGATGCTGCCGCTCGGCGTCAAGCTTGTGCAACTCCGGATCAAGGACCAACCGGAAGACGTGCTGCGCGCTCAACTGATGGAGGCCCGCGATCTCTGCGGGTCCTATGGGGCGGCGCTGGTGGTGAATGATTATTGGGAACTGGCCATCGAATTGGGATGTGACTGGCTGCATCTGGGTCAGGAGGATCTCGACGAGGCCGATCTGCCCGCGATCCGCGCGGCGGGGCTTAAGCTTGGCCTTTCCACACACGACGATGCCGAACTTGATCGCGCCTTGGCGCTGACACCCGATTACATCGCGCTTGGCCCGGTTTATCCGACGATCCTCAAAAAGATGAAATGGCATCAACAGGGGGTCGAGAAGCTGACCGAGTGGAAGGCGCGGGCGGGCGATGTGCCGCTTGTTGCCATCGGGGGCATGTCGGTGGAACGCGCGCCGGGAGCTTTTGCGGCGGGCGCCGATGTGGTTTCGGCGGTCACCGACATCACGCTCAATGACGATCCGGAGGCGCGGGTGCGCGCCTGGCTGGAGACCTGCGGATGAGCCGCTATGCGCGCCAGAATGCGGTGCCGGGTTTCGGCCCGGAAGCGCAGGCGCGCGTCAAGGCGGCCCGGGTTCTGGTGATCGGTGCCGGCGGGTTGGCCGCGCCGGTCTTGCAGTATCTGGTTGGCGCGGGTGTCGGGCGGATCCATCTGGTGGACGCGGACCGGGTGAGCCTCAGCAATCTGCACCGCCAGACGCTGTTTCGGGAAGCGGATCTGAACCGGCCCAAGGTGGCGGCGGCGGCGGAGCGGATGGCCGCGCTCAACAGCGAGGTGGAGATTGTTGCGGAACAGATCCGGTTTGACCCCTCCAATGGCAAGCAATTGATTGAAAAGGCGGATCTGGTTCTCGATTGTGCCGACAGTTTTGCGGCAAGCTATATCGCCTCCGATATTTGCCTGGCCCAGAACGCCCCCCTGATCAGCGCCAGCGTGGTCGGGGTGGAGGGGTATTGCGGCGGCTTCTGCCAGGGCGCGCCGGGCCTGCGCGCCGTCTTTCCCGACCTGCCCGAGCGGCTCGGATCCTGCGACGCCGACGGGGTTCTGGGTCCGAGCGTGGGCGTGGTGGGCAGTCTGCAGGCGCAGATGGCGCTGGCGGTTCTGAGCGGTGATGAGAGCCCGCTCGGCCAACTTGTCACCTATGATGCCGCGACCTTGCGCTTTGGCGGTTTCCGTTTCGACGGCGCCCCCGATCCAGCCCCCAACCCGGCCTTCATCGCGCCCGGTGATCTTGCGCCCGACGACTTTCTGGTCGACCTGCGCGACGCCGATGAGCCGGGCCCCGCGCTGCCCGGCGCCTTCCGTCACAATGCGGCGGATTTCGGCCCCGAGGGGCCGACGCCCAACCCCAACCAACGGGCCGTTTTTGCCTGCCGCTCCGGCCTCCGGGCCTGGCAGGCCGCCACCCGACTTTCAGAGACTTGGGCGGGAGACATCACACTTCTCGCCCTCGGAGATTAAGGAGACTCCAATGAAACACCTGCTTGCCGCCGCTGCGGCCCTGATCGCCACCCCGGCCGTTGCCAAGGATCAGATGACGCTTCTGCTCGACTGGTTCGTGAACCCCGACCACGGGCCGATCATCGTCGCCCAGGAGAAGGGCTATTTTGCCGACCAAGACCTCGAGGTCGAGATCATCCCGCCGGCAGACCCGTCCGCGCCGCCGAAACTGGTGGCCGCCGGTCAGGGCGATCTGGCGGTCAGCTACCAGCCGTCGCAGCATCTTCATGTGGCCGAGGGTCTGCCGCTGATGCGGGTCGGCACGCTTGTGGCGACGCCGCTCAACTGCCTGCTGGTGCTGAAAGACGGCCCGATCAAGGAGATCGGCGATCTCAAGGGCGGCAAGATCGGCTTTTCGGTCGCAGGGGTCGAAGAAGCGGTGCTCACTGCCATGCTGGGCCGTCACGGGGTGACGCTGGACGATGTGGAGATGGTCAATGTGAACTTCTCGCTCTCGCCGTCGCTGATGTCCGGCCAGGTCGATGCGGTGATCGGCGCCTATCGCAATTTCGAACTGAACCAGATGGAAATCGAAGGGGTCGAAGGCCAGTGTTTCTACGTGGAAGAAGAGGGCGTGCCGACCTATGACGAGCTGATCTATGTGGCCAATCCGGATCGGATGGACAAGGATCAGGTCCGCCGCTTCCTGCGCGCCACCGAACTGGCGACCCAGTATATCGTCAACAATCCGGAGGCGAGCTGGGAGATCTTCAAGGGCTATGCGGCCGAGTTGGATGATGAGTTGAACGCCAAGGCCTGGGTCGACACCCTGCCGCGCTTTGCCCTGCGCCCCGAAGCGCTGGATGAGGGCCGCTATACGCGGTTTGAACAGTTCCTGGCAGACAGCGGTCTGGTCGAGGGCACGCGCCCGGTGTCGAAACTCGCCGTGGATCTGGGCGCCGAATGAGCTTCGGGACAACATTTGACGCGTGGCGCGCGGCGGCCGGTCCCGATTGGGCGGCCTATACGCGCCACGCTTTCGTGCGCGGTCTGGGCGATGGCTCCCTGCCGCGCAAAGCCTTCCTGCACTATCTCAAGCAGGATTATGTCTTCCTGATCCACTTCGCTCGCGCCTGGGCGCTGGCGGTGACCAAGGCCGAAACGGTGGAGGAAATGCGTCTTGCCGCCGGGACGGTCAACGGGTTGATCAACGAAGAAATCGCTTTGCATATCGAGACTTGCGCGGCGGCGGGCATTGATGAAGCAACCCTTTTCGCCACCGAGGAACGGCAGGAAAACCTGGCCTATACCCGTTATGTTCTGGATGCCGGCCATTCGGGGGATCTGCTGGATCTGTTGGCCGCCCTCGCGCCTTGCGTGATGGGATATGGTGAGATCGGCGCCCATCTGGCGGCAGCGAAAACCTCCGAAACCTACGATGAGTGGATCGGCACCTATGCCGGTGACGGCTATCAGCAGGTCTGTCGCGATGTGGGGGCGCTGATCGATGGCGCGGTGGCGCGCCGTCTGGGCGAGACCCCCGAGGCCAGCCCCCGTTGGGCGGCGCTGGCGGCCCGGTTCCGCAAGGCCACCCAGCTTGAGGTCGGCTTCTGGGATATGGGGCTGACCCCGTGATGCGGGCGCCCGCGCTCCATTTGTCCGGCACGGCGCGGATCGGCGATCAACCGATCTTTGCCGGGCTGGATCTGCAGGTGGGCGCGGGCCAGTGGACCTGTCTTCTGGGTGCCAGCGGTGTGGGCAAATCCACTGTGTTGCGGCTGTTCGCCGGTCTGACCGAGGGTCTCGTGCTGGAAGGTCAGTGCGGCGCTTCCGATGGCTCGCTTGCGGGGCAGGTGGCGCTGATGGCGCAGGACGATCTGCTGCTGCCCTGGCTGCCTCTGGTCGACAATGTGCTGATTGGCGCACGGCTGCGTGGGGACCGCCCGGATCGCGCAGCCGCGCTCGATGTTCTGCGTCGGGTCGGGCTCGCGGATCATGCGGACAAGCATCCATCCGAATTGTCCGGGGGGCAGCGGCAGCGGGGTGCGTTGGCGCGCACCTTGATGGAAGACCGGCCCATCGTGTTGCTGGATGAACCCTTCTCCGCACTCGATGCGCTGACCCGCGCCCAGATGCAGGATCTGGCCGCCGAAGTCCTTGCCGACCGCACTGTTTTGCTGGTCACCCATGATCCAGGCGAGGCGGCCCGGCTTGGTCAGCGGATCGTGATCATGACCCATGGCGGCCTCGAGGAGGTCGCCACCCCCGATACCCCGATCCCGCGCCCGATGGAGGCGCCCGACGTTCTGCAGGCCCAGGCGGCGCTGCTGACCCAATTGAGGAGGCTGGCATGAGCGCCACCGAAGAGCTTAAGTCCCGGAATGCAACTGCCTGGGAGGCGGCGACCCGACATGCTTTCACCGATGCGCTGGCCGATGGCAGCCTCGCGCGTGACAAGATGGCCGGGTATCTTCAGCAGGATTACCTGTTTGTCGAAGGCTTCGTGCGGCTTCTGGCCTCTGCCGTGGCCCATGCGCCGCGCCTTGCGGATGCGGTGCCGGGCGCCCAGTTCCTGGGCCTGATCTGCGGACCGGAGAACACATATTTCCTGCGCGCGCTCGACGCGCTCGAGGTGCCCGAAGCCGAAGACGCCGCCCGGGAAACCCGTGCCTTTCAGGAGCTGATGGACGAGGCGCGCCGCTCGGGCCGCTATGAAATCATGCTGGCGGTGCTGGTTGTGGCCGAATGGGTCTATCTCGAATGGGCGCAACCCTTTGAGCGCCGCGCAGACGATCTGCCGTTCTGGCTGGGAGAATGGATCACCCTTCATTCCGGACCCGGGTTCGAGGGCGTGGTGGCCTATCTGCGCGGCCAGTTGGATACGGTCTGGACGGGGCTGGACGAGGCGGGCCGGACCGACGTCGCCGCCATTTTTGCCCGCGCGGTGATTCTGGAACAGGCGTTTTTCGATGCCGCCTGGGCCGGGTTCCCGGTGGCGCGATGAAAGCCTGGCAGGCCGGTCTGGCCTCGGCTCTGGCCGGGATCGCGGTGTGGCAGGCAGTGGTCAGCCTCACCGGCCTGCCCCGTTTCATTCTGCCGCCACCCGCATTGGTGGCGGAAACGATCTGGGACAATCGGGCGCTTCTGGCCCATCATGCGGGCATCACCTTTGCCGAGGTGCTGATCGGGCTCGCCCTCGGGGCCATTCTCGGCGGGCTTTCCGCCATCGGCCTTGCAGCCTCGCCGCTCGCCCGTGTCCTGGTGCGCCCGATGCTGGTCTTTTCCCAGGCCATTCCGGTCTTTGCCCTGGCCCCGATCCTGACCCTCTGGCTTGGATTCGGCCTTGGATCAAAGATCGCCATGGCCTTGATTATCATATATTTTCCCGTCACCTCATCGTTCTTTGATGCGTTGATGCGCACCGATCGCGACTGGCTGGGTCTGGCCCGCGTCATGGGGGCGACACCGGCCCGGATCATGTGGCACATCCGTATTCCCGCCGCTCTTCCCGGTTTTGCTTCAGGCCTGCGCCTCGCTGCAGTTTATGCGCCCATCGGCGCGATCATCGGCGAATGGGTCGGTGCGTCCCAGGGGCTAGGCTACCTGATGTTGCTCGCCAACGGTCGCGCCAAGACCGACCTGATGTTTGCGGCCCTGATCACGCTCGCGGTGTTGACGCTTTTGCTCCATGCCGCGGTCAACAAGGCCTGCGAAAAGACCCTGGATCGGCCGAGCGGCTGAGCCATGCGCTCGCGATCAGGGGATCCGGCCGGACAGAGCGTCACCGCCGGTGTTCAGCGCCGCAGCGCTGGCAGAAGGTGGACTGCGAATTTCAACTGGCTGGCAAGGTAGCCATTGGCTTTGGGAAGGCCGTCCGTCGCATCCGCCCGGCGCAGATTGTAGAACATGTGAAACGACGGTTCCGGAAGGCCTTCGTGTTCGATGATCCAGCGCGAGGGGATCAGCATCAGCCGGGGTAGGCCGGGGATATTGGCCTTTTCGAGGATCGGTGCGGCGCAGCTGTCGCAATGGCCGCGACGCAACAATGGCGGTTGCTTGTAGGCCTTGTAGGAGACGGATCCGGTCGAGCACTCCCGAAAGTCACGCGCGCGAAACACGGTGAAATCGGCGAAATCCCGATTGTGGTAGGATTTGCAGATCTCGCAATGACAATAGGCACGTAGCAAAGGCCGCGCAGTTTCGAACCGGATTTCACCGCAGGTGCATTGGCCGTTCAGCTGTGTCATGTAAATGTCTCGTTACCATCCCGAAACGCCCCTCTGCCTGTCGGCCCTCGCCGCCGCAAGTGCCGCGATCCGCGACGTTACGTCACACGGTATGGTTGTATGAGACAGTCGGTCTCAGTCAGATTGGCCCACCGGACCCGGTGCTGCGTCTGGCCCGGATCAGAGATCGATTAGCACCTGGCGTGCGGTCTCCAGATAGGCTGTCTGTGTTTCCGGTTTCATCCGGTCCCAGGTGCGATAAATCTGCCCGAGACGCGGATTGCCGCCCAGCCTGTCCCGGTTGCGCACCAGAAAATCCCAGTAAAGCGGGTTGAACGGGCAGGCGCCTTTGCCTGTTTTCTTCTGCACGTCAAAGGCACATCTGCCGCAATGATCGGACATCTTGTTGATGTAATTGCCGCTGGCCGCATAGGGTTTGGAGCCGAGGATGCCGCCATCGGCAAACTGGCTCATGCCGATCACATTGGGCGCTTCGACCCATTCGAATGCATCGGCATAGACCGCCAGATACCATTCATGTACCTCGGCAGGGGCGACACCGGCCAGCATGGCGAAATTTCCGGTGACCATCAGCCGCTGGATGTGGTGGGCATAGGCCTCGTCCCGGGTTTGGCCGATGGCGGCGGCCAGACAGGCCATTCCGGTGTCCCCGGTCCAGTAGAACTCCGGCAGCGGGCGCGTGGCCTCGAGGTGGTTCATCTCGGTCAGGCCGGGCATGAAACGCCAGTAGATCCCCCGCACATATTCCCGCCATCCGATGATCTGGCGGATATAGCCCTCCGCCGCATTGAGCGGAGTGTGGCCGTCCAGATATGCGCGTTCGACCCTTTGGCACACTTCCAGCGGGTTCAGGAGGCCCGCGTTCATGTAGTGGGACAGAACCGAGTGATAGAGGAAGTTCTCGCCCTCCAGCATCGCGTCCTGATAATCGCCGAAGCCGGGGAGCGCCTCGGTTGCGAAATGCTCCAGCGCGACAAGGGCATCCTTGCGGGTGACGGCGAACCAGAAGGGGCGCAGGCGGCCGAAGTGGTCGCCAAACCGGTCGGCCACCAGATCGAGCACCGCCTCGGTCGTGGCATCCGGCGCGACCTGAAGGGGGCGCGGCATGAACAGATCGCCGCGCGCCGGTTTGCGGTTCTCCTGATCGAAATTCCACTGGCCACCCTCCGGGGCGTCGCCCTGCATCAAAAGCCCGGTCTTGCGCCGCATCTCGCGATAGAAATATTCCATCCGCAGGGCCTTGCGCCCCTCCGCCCAGGCTTCGAACATCCCGTGACTGGCCAGAAACCGGTCGTCTTCGAGCATCTCGATGGCCACGCCTTCGGCCTCGGCCCAATCGCGGATCGCGGCCCTCAGCCGGTATTCCCCGGGCTCGGTCACCAGCAGGCTGTCGCAGCCGCAGGCCGCCATGGCCCGTGCAATCTCGCCCGGAATGGTGCCGCTGTTGCCCGGCGCGTCCAGCGTCACGTAACGCAGGTTCCAGCCCTCGCCGCGCAGGTCTTCGGCAAAGTGCCGCATGGCTGACAGGATAAAGGCGATCTTCTTCTGATGGTGGCGCACATAGGTCGCCTCACCGGCCACTTCGGCCATCAGGATCACGTCACGCCCCGGGTCGGCGGCTTTCAGGGCCGCCAGATCGGGGCTGAGCTGATCGCCCAGAATCAGAACCAGCCGGCGGGTGGCAAGGGATGGGGAGGTGTCGGTCATGGAGCGGAGCTAGGGCGAAACGGCCCCGCGCCCAGCCCGGTTTCGGATCAGGACAGGCGCGCCCGTCTGGCCTGCAAATCCTCCGGGTCGGTTTGCAAAAGGCGCGCGGCTTGTTCCGGATCACCGCCCGATTGCAGAAGGGCCGCGTCGATGCAGGCTGTTTCGATGTCGCGGGCGGCCTGGCGCAGGATCTCGTCCAGGGAGGCGTGCCCCAGTTGCGCGGCGAACGGGGCCATGGGATCAGGCATGCCACCGGCCCGCTCCGCCAATGCCCGTTCCAGCCGCAGCTGCTCGGTCGCATATTGCCGCTCGACGGAGACCATCGGCCCCAGATCGCGGGCCAGCACGAGATGTTTCGCCTGGCCCTCGTTCACGAAGCGAAAGAACTTCAACAGGAGAGGCAGGCTCTCACCGGGGCCCGTGCGCAAATTGAGATGGCGCCAGCGGCCGTCCGACCCGGCCTGCGCCGCATTGTCCGACAGCAGCAATGGCAGCTTTCCGGCACTCTCCGAAAGAACTAGATCCTCCAGCCGCTGGCCGATCCAATTCGAGACCGCAGCCGGGTCCAGTTGCGATGTCACATGGAGCCCGAGAATGCGCCCGTCATCGGAGAGATTGAGGGTCAGGTCGGAACATTGCCGGATCACCAGGGCGGATTGCGGCAGGGTCAGCGATGTCAGCCCCTCATCTCCGATCCACCGACTGGTCATCTCACAACCGCTTTTCTGCAGGCAGCGGGTCTTGTCGTTGCCGCAAATGGCGCGAGGCAGCGCCGGCATCGAGAAAAATCCGGTCGGCGCCCAGGAAGGCGTATTGCTCCAGCGGCGCGGTAAAGGCACCGCCGCCCAGAAGCACTTCCAGTTTCGAATTCACGCTTTCCATGCGGGCATCCAGGATGAAATCGGCCATTCCAAGCAGGTTCCTATCATATCCCACGGAAATGCCCAATGCACAGGTCGCCGCAGTGGAGACCTCCTGCAGAACATCACGCGGATCCTGTCCGGTGATCATGGTCACATCCCAGCCTTCGGCGGTAAGCCGGTCGGCCAGCATTTGCGGTCCCAGCAGGTGATCCTCTTCGGCTGGCACGAACAATACGAAATTGCCGCAACCCCGCGCTCTGCCCGGTGCCGATCCGTCCAGTGTCGCGCTCAGCCGTCGCAGCAGGCCAAAGGCCTGGGCCACTTCGCTCGGAGAATGACGTCGTGTCTGGAGCGAGACCTGCAGGGTTTCGACAGAGCGCAACAACAGTGCCCTGCGCGCCACCGGGGTTCTGAGATCCTCGATCTGCGCGCGCGCGACCGCCATGTCGGAGCGCAGGGCCGCATTGAGAAAGTCGAGCTGTGCATCAAGCGAGACTTGCCTGGGTGCTCTGGCCTGATTTGCGTTGCTCAAGGCTGTTGCCAGGCTCGCGCGCTGAAGCATCAGCCCCTTGATCAGCCAGCCCTCGGTCTCGTTGCAGATTGATGTCGCGCCGTCCATCCCGTACCGAAGCTCCGTTCCATCCGTCTCGACAAAAAAAGCTTAGATGGGAATCTGGGTTCGTCAAGTCTGGCGTGATCCGGCAAGAAAGGCCCGCAGCGGGGTGGCGACGGTTTGCGGGGCTTCCTCCTGGGCCAGGTGACCCAGATCCGGCAGGACAATCAGGCGCGCCTGCGGGAGCCGGTCGGCGGCCTTGCGTCCGACCTCCGGCGGGACGGTTCGATCCCGTTCACCGACCAGCACCAGCGCCGACGCCTTCACCGCGGGCAGCGCGCGCAGAAGCGGCTTGAGATCCCAGGCGGCCATCATGGCCAGGGTGGCCGCCACGTGATCCCGGTCTTGCAAAAGGTGCAGGTAGCGCTGTTCCATGTCGGGCGTGATCTGTGATCCGGTGGCGCGCAGCAATCTGCGGACCGTGCCCTTTCGTCCGGCCATGGTGCTGAACAGATCGGCTGTGAACGGCGCGCGGACCAGCCCGCGGGCAAGGGCGGGGAAGAGCCAGCCCGCCAGGCCTTCGAACCCGCTCAACGCCGGATTGATCAGGACGACGGCGGCGTTCCGTCCCCGCCGGCTCATCTCAAGCGCAATTGCGGCCCCCGCTGAATGGCCGACGAGACCTGCAACGGGCCATCCTCCCGCTGTCAGCAAGGCGTCCAGATCTTCCGCCATGGCCGCCAGCCCGAACCGCCCCGGCCGTCCGGCCCGGGTGAAGCCCTGACCGGTCAGATCCGGAATGATCAGTGTGAACTCGTCTTTCAGGACATCCGCCAACCCGTGCCAGCTTTGCCCCGCGCCTCCCGCGCCGTGAAGCATCACCAGCCCTGGGCCGCGCCCCAGAACCTGCACATGCCAGCGGTGGCCTGCGGCCTCGATCTGGCGGCTGGCCTCGGCATGGGGCCAACCATGGGCCTGGGGCGGCCATTTCACACCGCCCCCTCCAGCGCACGGGCAATCGCCCCGCTCATCCGGCGCGCATCCGCATGGGGCAGGGGCAGATAGGTGGCGGCCAGTGCGTCGGCAAGGCCGGGCAGGGTGGCTGAGGGGCGCGCGCCGGTGTCGATCACCATCGCGCTGACACGGTCGTCGGCCATCTGCCGGGCCACCCGGCTTGCATCCCCCATGGCATTGGCCCGGTTGCCGCTGCCATCGAGGGCCACATTGGCGCGGCCATCGGTCAACAGGATCAGCGCCGGGCTCATGCCGCGCCGCCGGGCGGCCTGTGCCTCGGCCCGCGCCGCCACCAGGCCCGCGGCCAGCGGTGTGCCGCCACCACCGGGGAGTGCGGTCAACCGCTTGCGGGTCTGGA
Source organism: Silicimonas sp. (assembly GCA_025800205.1). Taxonomy (GTDB): domain Bacteria; phylum Pseudomonadota; class Alphaproteobacteria; order Rhodobacterales; family Rhodobacteraceae; genus CALKXV01. Next base: position 25,064 of record JAOXSD010000174.1, read on the forward strand.
TCAGCGACCGGGTCGGGGGAAGCAACAGCGACGCTTCGCATCGGCGAAAGCCGATCAGGGCCACGTGGTCGCGCCGGGCATAGGCCTGACCCAACAGGATCTCCACCGCGCCTTTCGCCTCCGCAAGCCGCGCCATGGCGGCCGATCCGGAGGCATCCACTGCAAAGATCAAAAGCCGGTCGGACCGGTGTTCAAACCGTCTGATCCGGAAATCCGAGGGTCGCAGCGCCAGCGCCATACCCTTCGGGCGCGGGCGCAACCCCTGCCAGGGCGCGGCGGCCCGCAGGGTGGCGATCACATCGAGCCGGGCGCCGCTGGTCAGCCGTCCGTTTTGTGCAGCAAGCGGTCGCCCGCGCCGGTTGTGGGCCTGTCTCGCCCCGCTGCCGGTGGTGGTCTGCGCCGCCCGTTGCCGCTGTCCCGCTTGCAACTGCGCCAGCAGATCCGCAGGCAGCGCCGCCTGCGCCGCGTCGATCAGCAATTCCTCGGGCGGTGAAGCGGTGTTCTGCGGTACGGGGGAATGGCTTTCTTCGGTCTCCGGCGGCGGCGCCTCGGGGGCCGGTGCCGTCCTTGCCCGATGGGCAAGGACCAGGGCGGCTGCACAGGTCAGATCCTCGGTCGCAACCCGCTCGCGACCGGCTTGCCCCGCCAGATGCCGCGCCGCCCTTGCGGCCATGAGCACGGGGCGCAGGGACGCAATCCCGAGACCGGATGCCGCTGCAGCGAGGTCCGTGATCTGTTCAGGGGTCAGCTCTGCTGGCGGGTCAGGTGCCCAGGTGCCGACCTCGCCACTCTCGCGATGGGAGAGCCCGTCGAGATCGAGAAAGAACGCCAGCCGTTCGGTCAGCCCATGGGGCGGCAGTTCCTCGCAACTGGCCCCCTCGTCGAGCGCCACCACCCCATGCAGCCCCGCGTCGATCAGCCCGGTCAACCGGGCCGCAAATCCCGGCGTTGCGCGCTCCGCCATGGACAAGGCAAGCACATCGGCGCGGGTGGCGATGCCGCCGGTTTCAACCAAACGTCCGGTGGCCAGCATCGCGGTCAGATCGCGCCCGCCGAACAGCGCCTCATCGCTCACATGGGGATGGATGTCGCCCAGCCGCAGATCAAGCGCGCGAAGGACCGCGATCACGCCCTGGCGCACCGGCCCGTGCCGGGCCCGGATCCAGATCCCTCCGAATCCTGCGGGATCGGCGGCAAACAGGCGCAGGACCAGCGCCACCCGGTCCCAGCCTTCGGGCGCCGCATTCATTGCAATTCGGCCACCGCGCGTTCCACCCGCACGGTCGAACCGACCTCATCCAGGGGATCGCGCCGCAGCCGGTGACCGAGGCAGAGAGGCGCCACCGCGCGGATCTGGGCAAGCCCGACGGCATCCGCGCCCTCGAAGGCTGCGAGCGCGCGCGCCGCCCGCAACAGCGTCAACTCCCCGCGCAACCCGTCCGAGCCAAGAGCGCTGCACAGGGTCGCGCAATGGGTCAGGGCCGCCCGGTCGGCACTGGTGTCGCCAAGGGCGGCGCGCGCGGCCAGAATGCGGTTGCGCAGCCGTGTGTCGGCCGCGCGCCAGCGCTTCATGAAGGCCCGGTGATCGCGCTCATAGGCCTCCCGGCGCAGGATCACCTCGACCCGTTCCTCGATTGTGTCCGGGGAGCGCACTTCGACGGAAAGTCCAAACCGATCAAGAAGTTGTGGGCGCAGTTCCCCTTCTTCGGGATTGCCGGATCCGACCAGAACGAACCGCGCGGGATGGCGGATCGACAGGCCTTCGCGCTCCACGAGATTTTCGCCCGATTGCGCCACATCCAGCAGCAGGTCGACCAGATGATCTTCCAGCAGATTGACCTCGTCGATGTAAAGGTAGCCCCGGTTCGCCCGCGCCAGCAATCCCGGCTCGAAGGCCTTTTCGCCGCGGGTCAACGCCCGTTCGATATCGAGCGCGCCCAGCACCCGGTCTTCGGTCGCTCCCAGCGGCAGATCAACCACCGGGGTCGGGCGGGTGATCCTCCCTTGGTCCTCGATTTCCGCCCAGTCGGGGCAGTCTTCGGGACGGGCGGAATTCACCGGACAGCCCGCCACCTGTTCAATCGGCGGCAGCAGGGCGGCAAGGGCGCGCACGGCGGTGGATTTGCCCGTGCCCCGGTCGCCAAAGACCAGAACACCGCCGATGCCGGGGTCGATGGCGGTCAGGATCATCGCGTGTTTCATCGCCTTCTGGCCGACGATGGCGGAAAAGGGAAAGGGTTGGCTCATGGCGCTGCGCCTTCTGCAAGAACCGACATTGGCTGGCCGTCCCACCGGGGGCCTGCCTCGAGAATGTTGAACCGGGCGTATAGCTCTTCGCGGAACCAGCGCCCTTTGCGCACCGCCCGGATCGCTTGTGCATGGGGGCCGTCTTGGCGGGCAAAAGCTGTGAGGCTTTCGGTGTCGGGCCAGATCGAAAAGGTGACCTGATGGAGCCAGGGCACTTCACCGATGCCGATCTTGAACATGACATTGGGGTCTGCGCCGATCCGGCGCGACACATCGGGCACCCGGCGCCAGAACCGGGCGAGGATCCGCGGTTTGAGCGTGGCGCGGGTGAGCACGGCGACCGGTCCGCCGGTGGGGGCTTGGCTTGGGGTGAAGGGCGATGCCCCGGCCCAGGCACCGCGCGCGCCCGTGGGGGCAAGCAGCACGGTCCAGCTGTCGTCGGCCCGGGCCCGCCAGCGTTGGAACACGGGCGTCTCCGCCAGTCTGCGCCGCGCGGTCTCCGCATCGGGCCAGGTGGCGAGAATCGCCCAGACCTTGGTGTTGGGCAATGGCGTAAACCCTTCGCCGGTGCCCGAGCCGCAGAGTTTCCAGAACCCGATATCGGGCAGAGCCGACAGGGCAGGACGGGCCGTTGCCATCTGCCCCAGCACCCAGAGCCGGGCGCTGAGCGGGGTGAAACGGAACAGGCTGAGGCTGACGGTCTGAATCGCGGCGCTCCTTTCGACCCCATCAAATCATTTGACATCACAGTTGTAAACTAAACTGGACAGATGTAGCGTGACTTCATGACAGATCCCGATCCCTCAACCGCGCCGGACCATGCCGTGGTGATTGGCGCGGGCCTTGGTGGGCTGGCTGCGGCCATGCGGCTTGGCGCGCGCGGCTATCGGGTGACGGTGGTCGACCGGCTCGACAGCCCCGGCGGGCGCGCGTCGGCGATCCGGTTGGGGGGGCACCGTTTCGATCTGGGGCCGACCATTGTCACCGTGCCCCAGGTTTTCCGGGCGCTCTGGGCCGCCTGCGGGCGCGATTTCGACCACGAGGTGGATCTGCGCGCGCTCAACCCGTTCTATGAAATCCGCTGGCCCGATGGCAGCCGGTTCCGCGCCGAAGGCGACACCCAGGCCATGCTTGCCGAGGTCACCCGGTTGTCGCCCGATGATGGCGAGGGCTTTCTCAAGCTCCTGACCGAGGCCGAGACGCGCTATGATTTCGGCTTTGAGACTCTGGGGCGCAAACCGATGAACCGGCTTTGGGATCTCATCAAGGTGCTGCCGACCTTTGCCCGTCTGCGCGCCGATCGTTCGATCTACACCCATGTGGCGCGCCGGGTCCGTGACCCGCGACTGCGCATGGCGCTCAGCTTCCATCCGCTTTTCATCGGCGGGGATCCGACAAGAGTGACCTCGATCTATGCGCTGGTGGGCCATCTGGAAAAGGCCTTTGGCGTGCATTACGCCATGGGCGGGGTGGAGGCGATCGCCAGGGCCATGGTGCGGGTCATCGAGGATCAGGGCGGCGCGCTGCGCTTTGGTGCGGAGGCCGATGAAATCCTGATCGACCGGGGGCGCACCCATGGGGTGCGACTGACCGGCGGGGAGGAGATCCCCGCCTGTCTCGTCGTCTCCAATGCGGATGCGGGCCACACCTATTCGCGCCTGCTGCGCCACCATCCCAAACGTCGCTGGAGCAATCGCCGCCTGCGCCGCGCGCGCTGGTCCATGGGACTTTTCGTCTGGTATTTCGGCACCAAGGACAGCGCCGGTCACTGGCCTGATGTGGGTCATCACACGATCCTCAACGGCCCCCGTTATCGCGGTCTTCTGCGCGACATGTTCCGCAAAGGGCGGCTGGCGGATGACATGTCGCTTTACCTCCATCGACCCAGTGTCACCGACCCCGGCGTTGCACCGGCGGGCGGGGACACATTTTATGTGCTTTCGCCAGTGCCCCATCTGGGTTGGCGCGACCCGGTCAATTGGCACATGGAGGCCGAACCCTATCGCGCCCGGATTGCGGAAACACTGGAAGCCAGCCTGTTGCCGGGTCTTTCTGAAAAACTCACCGAGAACCTTACCTTCACGCCGGAGACCTTCCGCGACCGCTATCTCAGCCCCTTCGGCAGCGGGTTTTCGCTGGAGCCGCGCATCCTGCAATCGGCCTGGTTCCGGCCGCACAATGTGTCCGAGGAATGCGCGGGGCTCTATCTTGTCGGCGCGGGCACCCATCCGGGGGCGGGCCTTCCGGGCGTGATCTCCGCCGCCGAAGTGCTCGACCAGCTTGTGCCCGACCCGCAATGTCCCCGCGCGGCCCCGGTGTTGAGGGCGGCGGAATGACTGCGCGGTCGGACATGGAGGCCTGCCGGGCGATGATCCGCACCGGCTCGCGATCCTTTCACACCGCCTCGAAACTTCTGCCGCAGCGGCTGCGCGATCCGGCGCTGGCGCTTTATGCCTTTTGCCGTTTGGCGGATGATGCGGTTGACGAACATGACGACAAGGCGGGTGCGGTGGTGCGTCTGAATGCGCGGCTTGAGCGGGCCTATGCGGGCTGTCCCCGGAACAGCCCGGCCGACCGGGCCTTCGCTGAAATGGTGGCCGCCTTCGACATGCCGCGGGCGCTGCCTGATGCGCTTCTCGAAGGGCTCGCCTGGGATGCGCAGGCGCGCCGCTACGCGACATTGTCCGATCTGCGCGCCTATTCCGCCCGGGTGGCCTCTGCGGTGGGTGTCATGATGTGTGTGCTGATGGGGGTGCGCGACCGTGATGCGCTCGCGCGGGCCGCCGATCTCGGCGTCGCCATGCAGCTCACCAATATTGCCCGCGACGTGGGAGAGGATGCGCGCGCCGGGCGGCTTTACTTGCCGCTTGATTGGTGGGCCGAGGCCGGTCTCGACCCCGAAAGCTTTCTGGCCGCCCCGCGCGCCACCCCGCCCCTGCGCCGCATGGTGGCCCGGCTTCTGGCGGAGGCCGACCAGCTTTATCTTCAGGCCGATGCGGGCATTGCCGCCCTGCCGCTCAGCGCCCGTCCGGGTATATTTGCCGCCCGCCACGCCTATGCCGGGATCGGCGGACGCATCCGGGCACGGGATCATGACAGCATCACCGGGCGCGCGATCACCACAGGGGGGCAAAAGCTCGGATGGCTGGCCCTCGCGCTGCTTCGAACCGGTGTGGTTTCGCTGATGCCCCATTCCGCCACGTTGCATCGAAAACCGCTTGAGGAAACCGCCTTTCTGGTCGAAGCTGCCGCCAAAGCCGAAGGTCGGCCCGGCCGGGTCGCGGCGCGGTCGAACGCGCTGATCGCGATCCTCACCCAGCTTGAACAGACTGACCGGGAGCGACAGGCAACACGGATGTTCTAGCCATGGATTGGCCCCTTTTCGCAACTTTCCTCGCCGCCTGCATGGCCGCGGCCACCACCGGCGCCATGTTCGCGCCGGGCGCTTGGTATGCGGCGCTGAAAAAGCCGGGCTGGACCCCGCCCAACTGGCTCTTCCCGCTGGCCTGGACCGTGCTTTACATCGCCATGTCCTGGGCCGCCGCCCGGGTCGCGCCGCTACCGGGCAGTGCCCAGGCGATGGCCCTCTGGGCGTTGCAGATCGCGCTCAACACGCTCTGGACGCCGATCTTTTTCGGGTTGCGTCGCATGGGCGCGGGGCTGGTGGTGGTCGCCCTCCTCTGGGTCGCGGTCTGTGCCACGCTTCTGAGTTTCTGGGCCCTTGATTCGCTCGCGGGCCTGCTGTTCGTGCCTTATCTGCTCTGGGTCACCATCGCCACGGCGCTCAACTTCTCGGTCTGGCGCCTCAACACCGGGCCTCAGCCCGCGGCCTGATCGTCAAAGCGCCAGCCGCGCCGCCGGGGGACCCGAAGCGCGATCATCGGCTTCAGCCAGGGTTGCCGGAACCGACGCAGATCCAGCGCCTCATGGACACCGCGCGCGGGCGCGCCATCCAACTGGGTCTCCACCAGCGCCCGGCAATAGAACGGCGCATCCAGCATCGGTTTGACCTGGTGTGGCCGACTGTCCGCATCGCCCCGGGTTTCCCGCCGGAGCGCCCAGAGCGAGCGGGCCATGGGCCGTTTCGGAGGTGGCGCCTCCTCCCGGATCCCACCATCCGCGCCGAAGCGCAGGGCAAGCGCGCTCTCCGAGCCGTCCAGCCGGGTTGCGTCATAAAGCGCCAGCACCCCATCGCGGGTCGGATAGCGCGCCCAGGTCCAGTAGGAAAAATCCTGCTCCAGCGCCCGGCTGCCGAAATTCGCGTCGAAATACCCGTGACCCGACCATTTCAGGCCGCGGTTCAGATCCACCTCGATCCGGGCGACCGGCGCAAAGGGCCGCCAGATGTGGCTGCCGGTCTCGGTCAGCCGCCATTCCACGTCGCTGATCGCCACCGGGTGCAGAGTGATCCGGCCCGTCACCCGGCCGGGCAGGGGCGGGGCGGCCCATTCGGTCACATCGATCTCCAGCCGGTCGCCACGCCATGCCATCCGGCTCGGCCCCAGTGTCAGCGCATCAGAATCCTGGCGCAGCGCAGCCCGTCCCCGATCGGTCATGGTGAACCGGCCGCCGGGGCCATAGGTGGCCACATTCATGCAGACGTGATCCTGCGGTGCCCGTCGCCCGGACCAGCGATACCAGGGCGAAAAGACCGAGCCTATGAAGGCGATGACCGAGACGGCATGGCGCCCGCAATCGGAGACCCCGTCGACATACCACCAGGCGTAGCCGTTGGGTGGAACCTCCAGGTCAAACCGAGGTCGCGTGCGATCGCCTCGGCCGCATGCCGGCCGGAGAGCGCCGCCATCGGCAGCCCCGCTCCGGGATGTGCTCCGCCGCCCGCCAGGTAGAGCCCCCGGATCCGGCTCCGCGCCCGGGGGCGTTTGAACGCCGCCGTCAGCCCCGCCGGGCTCTGGCCGTAGATCGCCCCCAGGCTTGCCGGGAACATCCGGGCGAACTGGCGCGGGCCTGTCAGCTCCGCCTGGCTGGGTGCCGGGTCCATCTTTGCGCCAAAGCCGCACAGCGCCCTCGTGATACGTGTCAGACATTCCGGATCGCCCCTCTCGTCGCCCTCCGCCGCAAGTGGCGGTGCATTTTCAATGATTTCAAAGCGTTCTACTGTTCCGGCCTGTGGGGTTGCCGCCGCCCCCCGATCCTGGGCGCAGAGGTAGAGCGTCGCGTCACGCGGCATTTGCCCACCTGCGATCGGTCCGAACTCGTCCCTCGGGTCGCGCGCGAAAAACACGTTATGATGGGCCAGCTCCGGACCCGTCCACCGCGCCGCGCAGGCCAGCACATGGGCAGAGAGTGACCGGCGCTCCACCGCGCCTGCCCGCACCGCCCGGCAGACGCCAGCGCCCAGCCGACCGGAACTCAAGGCGCGAGGGTCGCCGTTGAACACCACCACATCCGCACCGATCCGCGTGCCGTCGGAAAGCCGCACGGCGGTTGCGCGGGCATCCTCGGTCTCGATGTCCGCCACCGCCGTTCCGAACCGCGTCACGATCCCTTGTCGCACCGCCAGACCCGCCAACGCTTCGGCCAGCCGGTGCATGCCGCCCGTCACACGCCAAATCCCGGCCTCCTCGGCCCGCCAGATCAGGGCCAAGAGCGCAGGCGCGGCGTGCGGCGTGGCGCCCACATAGGTGGCATAGCGCCCGAAGAGCTGGCGCAGCCTCGGGTCGGTGAAACGCGTGGTGAGCATCTGCTCCAGGCTCTGGTGAGGTGCCATGTCGCGGATCAGTTGCGGTGCACGCAGGATCTTCGCGACCACTCCCGCGCGGCTCGGGCGGGCAGCTTCCATCATGGGTGCACGGAAGGCCTCGAACAATCGCGCGGCGCCGGCGCGAAACTTCTCGAACTCCCGCGCGGCTTTGGATCCGGCAAATGTTTCGATCGCCCGGGCGGAGCGGTCAGGGTCGGAATACAGGTCAAGCCGCCCCCCTTGGGGCCAGAAATGGCGCGCCAGAATCGGTTCTTCCTCAAGCCGCAGGTGGCGGTCCATCCGCTCGCCTGACAAGCCAAAGAGCGCCCGAAAGACCGGCAACATCGTCAGCACTGTCGGCCCCGCATCCACCGGACCGGCCGCACTAGGACAGGCGCGGATCTTGCCGCCGGGATGGGTCATCGCCTCGATGACGGTGACGTTGAGCCCGAGCGCCCGCAGATAAAGCGCGGCCGACAATCCGCCCATGCCCGCGCCGATCACAACGGCCTCTGTTTTGGTCCGGTCCATGGGCAATTCTTGACTCCTGCTCACAGAATGTCCATTCATAATTACATTTGGTGTATTTCACACATTACACTCGGGGAGGATTGCCGTGACCCAAATGGATCGATTGGAAGCGCGGATCGAACGGGCCTTGGAAAAGGCGGACGGGCGCCCGGCGCCGGGCAAACTGGCGGCGGCCTTGCGCTATGCGGTGCAACCAGGCGGCGCGCGGATCCGGCCCACGGTGCTCCTCCAAGTGGCGGCCGCCTGCGGGGATCCGGATCCGAAGGCAGCCCTTTCCGCGGCGGCTGCCCTCGAGTTGATCCATTGCGCCAGCCTGGCCCATGACGATTTGCCCGCCTTCGACAATGCGGATCTTCGGCGCGGCAAGCCAAGCCTCCATCGGGCCAGTTCCGAGCCACTGGCGATCCTTGCAGGCGACAGTCTCATCATCTCCGCATTCGACGCCCTGGCCGAGGTCGCGGCGCCCGCCAAGGCGCTGGCCCTGATCCGCTGCCTTGCCCGTCACACCGGTATGCCCTGCGGCATCTGCGCCGGACAGGGTTGGGAAAGCGAGGGGGAGATCGACCTCGCGGCCTATCACCAGTCGAAGACCGGTGCGCTGTTTACTGCGGCCACCGAAATGGGCGCGCTCGCGGCCGATCAGGACCCCGCGCCCTGGCGTGATCTGGGCGCGATGATCGGCGCCGCTTTTCAGGTTGCCGATGATCTGCGAGACGCCTTGGGCGACACTGACGAGTTGGGAAAACCGGTGGGGCAGGACGCGCGTCTTGGGCGGCCCAATGCGGTCGAAGCACTTGGGGTGGCCGGTGCACAGGCGCGGCTTGCCGACATTCTGGCAGGCGCCATTGCCTCGATTCCGGCCTGCCCAGGGGAGGCCGCGCTTGCCCGCATGGTGCGCGCCACGGCAGAGCGTCTGACCCCGGTTGCGGGCGCCAGTCGCCAGGTGCCTGGTGAGTGAATTGACAAACGCCGCGCCGGTTCGGCGCGGATGGCGAAGTCGCGCACAGGCCCTGCTAGCGCGCCCGGGATTTCAAGCCTGGGCGGCGCGATTCCCCTTGACACGAAGGCTTGCACGCCGCGATGGGGCGGAGCTTTTCGATCTTGTTGCGGGTTTTGTCCATTCTCAGGCACTGGCCGCGCTGCTCGGCCTCGGGGTCATTGATCGGCTCGCTTTCGGGGCTTGTGATCCGGCCTCGCTTGCCAGGGATCTGGATTGCGATCCAAGCCGGCTGCAGGTGCTTTGCCGGGCGGGTGTGGCTCTGGGTCTGTTGCGGAGGGATCGGCATGGGCGTTTGTCGCTCACCCGAAAGGGTGCCGTTCTGCCCCATGTGCCGGGATTGCGCGGCATGATCGAGCATCACCGGGTGCTCTATCGTGATCTTGCCGATCCGGAGCCATTTTTTCGCGCGCCTTGCGAGACGGAACTCGCTCATTTCTGGCCCTATGTCTTTGGCGCGCAACAGGCCGAGGATCCCGAGGCGCCGCGCCGCTATTCCACACTCATGTCCGACAGTCAGGCGCTGATCGCGCAGGAGACACTCGCGCTCTCGCCCTTGCGCGGGGTGCGGCATCTGATGGACCTGGGTGGCGGACAGGGTGTGTTTCTCCGCCATGCTGCGGCCCAGCAGCCGGGCCTGAAATGCACGCTCTTCGATCTGCCCCAAGTGGTCGCTGGGGCCGTGGATTTGCCGCCGGACACCCGCGTTCTGGCAGGGTCGTTTAGTGACGATCCACTGCCGCGAGATGCGGATGCGATCAGTCTGATCAGAGTGCTTTATGATCATGATGACGAGACCATTGCAGCACTTCTGGCCCGGGTCCATGACGCGCTTCCCGAAGGCGGGCGCGTGTTGATTTCCGAGCCGATGCTGACGGGTGGCCGCGCGACCGATGTCTATTTCGCGATCTACACGCTTGCCATGGGAACCGGGCGGACACGGTCGCCTGCGGAGATCTGCGGACTTCTCGAGCGGGCCGGATTTTCCGAGCTAAGGGTCGGAAGAACCCGAAGAAAATTCATCACGGAAGTCATAACCGCCCGGCGCAAGTGATCTGCTCATTTAGGTAATGTCTATTTTAGTTGACAGTTTGATATGTGCTAATAGACTTACATTCAGGCCATTCGACCGAGTCTGGCCGGGGAGGACGAAAGTGCAAACACAGGCCGTCATATTAAACGGACCGCGGGACATGGGGCTCGAAACCCTGTCACTGAATGCACCAGACGTCGGTGATCTGGTGGTTGATGTGCGGTACTCCGGTATTTCCAGCGGCACCGAGAAACTGCTCTGGACCGGCGCGATGCCGCCTTTTCCCGGCATGGGATATCCGCTCGTGCCCGGCTATGAAACCGCCGGCCGGGTGGTGGAGGCGCAGAACTCCACGGGTTTTCGTCCGGGCGACTGGGTCTTCGTTCCCGGTGCGTCCTGTTTCAAGGACGCCCATTGTCTGTTCGGCGGAGCCGCCAATCATCTTGTCACCTGCGCCGATCGTGTTGTCCGGATCGATGCCGGGCTCGGTGCCGAGAGCACGCTTCTCGCCCTCGCGGCGACCGCGCGCCACGCGCTTGCGGGGCTGGGTCATGCGTTGCCCGAACTGATCATCGGCCACGGGGTGCTGGGTCGCCTTCTGGCCCGGCTGACCCTCGCCGCCGGTGCACCTGCGCCGGTTGTCTGGGACATCGCCGCCGAACGGAGAGGCGGGGCATCCGGCTATAGCGTGCTCCATCCCGACGATGATCCCCGGCACGATTACCGGGTGATCTGCGATGCCTCCGGTCAGGCGGATCTGCTCAACACGATGATCACGAGGCTGGCCAAAGGGGGCGAGATCATTCTGGCCGGTTTCTATGCCCAGCCTGTCAGCTTCGCGTTCCCCCCTGCCTTCCTCAAGGAAATGCGTCTGCGTGTGGCGGCGGAATGGACCGCCGATGACATGCGCGCCACCCGCGACCTGATCGAAAGCGGCGCCCTGTCGCTTGAAGGCCTGGTCACCCATCACGCCAGGGCTGCGGATGCCGCCCACGCCTATGAACGGGCGTTCTCCGATCAGGAGTGCCTGAAAATGATCCTCGACTGGGGAGGCCACGCATGAGCCTGGATGAAACACCCGATGTGAAAACCTATGACGCCAAGCTGCGCGACGAGGCCGCCGCGCCCGATCTGGTGATCCCTCAGGAGGCGCCCACGTCGAAGACCCAGATTATCGCAATCTATGGCAAGGGCGGGATCGGCAAGAGCTTCACGCTGGCCAATCTCAGCCACATGATGGCGGAGCAGGGCAAGCGGGTGCTGCTCATTGGCTGCGATCCGAAATCCGACACCACCTCGCTTCTGTTCGGCGGCAAGGCCTGCCCGACGATTATCGAGACCTCGACCGCCAAGGGGCTGTCGGGGGAGCCGGTGCAGATCGGTGATGTTTGTTTCAAACGCGGCGGTGTCTTTGCCATGGAACTGGGCGGGCCCGAAGTGGGGCGCGGCTGTGGCGGACGTGGGATCATCCATGGGTTCGAACTTCTGGAAAAACTCGGCTTCCATGATTGGGATTTCGATTACGTGCTTCTCGACTTCCTCGGCGATGTGGTCTGCGGCGGTTTCGGTCTGCCCATTGCCCGCGACATGGCGCAGAAGGTGATCGTGGTGGCCTCGAACGATCTGCAATCGCTCTATGTGGCCAACAACGTCTGTTCGGCAGTGCAGTATTTCCGCAAGATGGGCGGCAATGTGGGCGTCGCCGGCATGGTCATCAACAAGGATGACGGCGCGGGGCAGGCGCAGGCCTTTGCGCAATCGGTGGATATTCCGGTGCTGGCCGCCATCCCCGCCGATGATGATTTGCGTAGGAAATCAGCCGCTTACGAGATTGTCGGCACCGATGCCTGCCAATGGGGAGGGCTGTTTGCCGAACTGGCCGAAAACGTCGGCCTTGCTCCGCCGGTGCACCCCTCGCCCCTCACACAGGACGAACTGATCGCGCTGTTCGATGGCAAGGAAACCGGCGCCGACATCGTTCTGGAACCGGCGACCGATGCGGATATGCGCGGCAAGGCCGCCGCTCCGCGTGAGAGCCTCGAAGTCATTTACGACGAGATCTGATGGCCCGGGACGCAGAACATATCGAAGCCCAGGGCTGCCATTCCGGCGCGACGATGGAGGAAGCCGCGCGCAAGGCGGGCCAGTCGGACCTGCTTGACCAATTCGCTGCCGACTATCCCACCGGCCCCCATGACAAGCCGCAATCCATGTGTCCCGCCTTTGGCTCGCTCCGGGTTGGTCTGCGCATGCGCCGGGTCGCCACCGTGTTGTCGGGCTCGGCCTGCTGTGTCTATGGCCTCAGCTTCGTGTCGCACTTCTATGGCGCCCGCCGCTCGGTCGGCTATGTGCCGTTCAACTCGGAAACCCTGGTCACAGGCAAGCTGTTCGAAGACATCCGCGAGGCGGTCCATGATCTCGCCGATCCGGATCGCTATGACGCGGTGGTGGTGACGAACCTTTGTGTGCCCACCGCCTCGGGCGTGCCGTTGCGGCTCTTGCCCGATGAGATCAACGGGGTGCGCATCATCGGGATCGATGTGCCCGGTTTCGGCGTGCCCACCCATGCGGAAGCCAAGGATGTCCTGGCGGGCGCCATGCTTGCCTATGCCCGCGCGGAAGCCGAGGCGGGCCCCGTGGCGCGCCCCGAGGCAGGCACATCCGACCGGCCCGGCGTCGCACTTCTGGGCGAGATGTTCCCGGCGGATCCGATGATGATCGGCGCGATGCTGGCGCCCTTGGAACTGGCCTGCGGTCCGGTGATCCCGGCACGGGAATGGCGCGAGCTTTATGCCGCTCTTGATTGTGGCGCGGTGGCGGCGATCCACCCGTTCTACACCTCGGCGATCCGCGAATTTCAGGCCGCTGGCCGCCCGGTGATCGGCTCGGCCCCTGTCGGCCATGACGGCACTGCCGCCTGGCTGGCCGCCATCGGCGAGACCTTCGGCGTTTCTGCGGAAAAGGTCGCCGCGGCGCAAAACGCCTTCCTGCCCGCGATCAAGGGCGCGCTGGCCCAGGCCCCGATCAAGGGCCGGATCACCCTGTCAGGCTATGAAGGCAGCGAATTGCTGGTCGCCCGTCTGCTGATCGAAAGCGGGGCCGATCTGCCCTACGTCGGCACCGCCTGTCCGCGCACGCCCTGGTCCGAAGCCGATGCGGCCTGGCTGGAAGCCCGTGGCTCCAAGGTGCAATTCCGCGCCTCGCTCGAAGACGATCTTGCGGCGATGGAGGCGCTGCGCCCGGACCTTGCCATCGGCACAACGCCGGTGGTCCAGAAGGCCAAGGAGTTGGGTCTGCCCGCGCTCTATTTCACCAATCTGATTTCCGCCCGCCCGCTGATGGGCCCGGCAGGTGCCGGATCTCTGGCCGAGGTGATCAACACCGCGATTGCCGGCAAGGACCGGATGTCGAAGATGCGCGCCTTTTTCGAGGATGTCGGGGCCGGAGATACGGCCGGCGTCTGGGAGGGCGACCCGAACCTGCGGCCCGATTTCCGCGCCATCCAGCGCAAAAAGCGCGAAAAGGCCGAACGGGCGGCCAAAGCGGCGGAGATGATCTGATGCTGATCCAGGATCACGATCGTGCGGGCGGCTATTGGGGGGCGGTTTACACCTTCACCGCAATCAAGGGCTTGCAGGTGGTGATCGACGGGCCGGTGGGCTGCGAAAACCTGCCGGTGACTTCGGTCCTGCATTACACCGATGCCCTGCCGCCCCATGAATTGCCCATCGTCGTCACCGGGCTGGGCGAAGAGGAATTGGGCCGCGACGGCACTGAAGGCGCGATGAAACGGGCGTGGAAGACGCTCGATCCCGACCTGCCTGCGGTGGTGGTGACCGGTTCGATTGCCGAGATGATCGGCGGTGGCGTGACCCCGCAAGGCACGAATATCCAAAGGTTTTTGCCGCGCACCATTGATGAGGATCAATGGGAAAGCGCCGACCGGGCCATGACCTGGCTGTTCACGGAGTTTGGCATGACCAAGGGGCGGATGCCCCGGGAAAAGAAGCGCGAGGCGGGGGCGAAACCGCGCGTGAACATCCTTGGTCCGATGTATGGCACGTTCAATATGCCATCGGATCTGGCCGAGATCCGGCGTCTGGTCGAAGGGATCGGGGCCGAGGTCAATATGGTGATGCCGCTGGGGGCTCATCTGGCCGAGATGCGCAACCTGGTGAATGCGAATGTGAATATCTGCATGTATCGCGAGTTCGGCCGCTCCCTTTGTGAGGTGCTGAACAAACCCTATCTGCAGGCGCCCATCGGGCTCGACAGTACGACGAAATTCCTGCGCAAACTTGGCGCGCTTCTGGATCTGGACCCTGAGCCTTTCATTGCGCGGGAAAAGAACAGCACGCTCAAGCCGCTCTGGGATCTCTGGCGCTCCGTCACCCAGGATTTCTTCGGCACCGCCCGCTTCGCCATCGTGGCCAACGAAACCTATGTGCGCGGGCTGCGCAATTTTCTCGAAACCGATCTTGGCTTTGACTGCGCCTTTGCCACGGCGCGCGTCGCCGGGCGGAAGACCGACAATGACGCGGTGCGCCGCGATCTGGAGACGACCCGACCGCTGGTGGTTTTCGGCTCGGTCAACGAAAAGATCTACCTCGCGGAACAGAAGGCCGGGCACGGTCCGCAGGCGGCCTTCATTCCCGCCTCCTTTCCGGGTGCTGCGATCCGGCGTGCCACGGGCACGCCTTTCATGGGCTATGCCGGCGCCACCTATGTGCTGCAGGAGGTGTGCAACGGGCTCTTCGATGCCCTGTTCCACATCCTGCCACTCGCGGCCGACATGGATGCCGCCGACGCCACACCCGCACGGTTGCGCAAGGATATGCCCTGGGATCCCGAGGCGCGCGCGCTGCTTGACAGGATCGTCGCCGAACATCCGGTGCTGACCCGGATCTCCGCCTCGAAATCCCTCCGCGACGCCGCCGAACGCCAGGCGCTTGATGCCGGCGAAAGCCACGTCGCGCTGGAAACCATTGCCGCCCTGCAGCCGCAGGTCGCGCGCCCCCTGCCGGACAGAAGGAGAGCTGACCATGAGTGATCACACATCCGATTTTTCCAGCGGAACTGCGCGCCGACCAGGCGGGCTGGTCTGGGAATACCGCTTCTACTTCGTCACGATCTTCCTCTGCGCGCTTCCCTTTGCGCTTGGCGGGGTGATCCTGACACGGCTCGGCCTTGTGCGCCCCGGTCTCCGCCACGGCGGTGTGATCAAACGCGCACTTTCCGAAGCCCATGCCATTACGCCGATGATCTTCATGCGATGAAGCACGCGGCACATCAGATCGGACGGGTTTCGGCCCGGTTCGAGCTCCGGTCGGGCCCCTTCGCCCGTCCGGAACCCGGCCGCGGGGATCGCGGCGTCAGCTTGACCATCCGGAGGATACGTTATGGCTGATAAAACGGACCTGTCATTCACAGGTCTCACAGACGAACAGGCGCAGGAACTGCACAACGTCTATATGAGTGGCCTTTGGCTTTTCGTGGCCGTCGCGGCCGTGGCTCATCTGGCGGTGCTGATCTGGCGTCCGTGGTTCTGAGGAGGGCGTCCGCATGATGAGCAAGTTCTACAAGATCTGGCTGGTCTTCGACCCGCGTCGCGTTTTCGTGGCGCAGGGCGTCTTCCTGTTCCTGCTGGCAGCGATGATCCATCTCGTTCTGCTTAGCACGGATCGCTACAACTGGTTCGACGTGGCCACCGAGAAATACGGTGCGCCTGAATAGAGCCGGTTCACAACCAGGATTGCGGGGGGGTCCGCCCTCCCGCAGTCAACCCAATTTTGGCTGTTCGCGGGCCCGCAGACAGGGGCGCGACAGGTTCTGAGCGGAGATTAACCCATGGCATTGCTCACCTTCGAAAAGAAGTATCGGGTGCCCGGCGGCACTTTGGTCGGAGGCGATCTGTTCGACTTCTGGGTCGGGCCCTTTTTCGTCGGTTTCTTCGGTGTCACCACCATCTTTTTTGCTGGGCTGGGCACCATTCTGATCTTCTATGGGGCGGTGCTTCAGGGCACCTGGAACCCCTGGCTGATTTCCATCGATCCGCCGCCCCTTGAATACGGGCTGGGGCCCGCGCCCCTGCGCGAGGGCGGGCTGTGGCAGATCATCACGATCTGTGCCCATGGCGCCTTCATCAGTTGGCTGCTGCGCGAGGTCGAGATCGCCCGAAAGCTGGGCATGGGGCTGCATGTGCCCTTCGCTTTCGGCTTTGCCATCCTGGCCTATACGACTCTCGTGGTGATCCGGCCGGTCCTGATGGGCGCCTGGGGGCATGCCTTTCCCTATGGCATCTGGACCCATCTCGATTGGGTGTCGAACACCGGCTATACCTACGGCAATTTCCATTACAATCCCGCCCATATGGTGGCGGTCACCTTCTTTTTCACCACCTGTCTGGCGCTGGCGCTCCATGGCTCGCTGATCCTGTCGGCGGCCAATCCCAACAAGGGGCTGGAGATGCGCGCGCCGGATCACGAAGACACGTTCTTCCGGGATTTCATCGGCTATTCCATCGGCCCCCTGGGCATTCACCGGCTCGGGCTTCTCTTGGCGCTGAACGCGGGGTTCTGGTCGGCGGTCTGCATCGTGATCTCGGGCACGGTCTGGTTCGGCGAATGGGTCGTGTGGTGGGATTGGTGGCTGAACCTGCCGATCTGGGCGGATCTCTGAGCGGAGCGGAACAATGGCGGAATATCAGAATATTTTCACACAGGTTCAGGTCCGCGGCTCGGCGGAAATGGGCATGGTCGAAGACGCCGATCTCAAGGAACGCGGCCAGGGCGCGCGGTTCTCGAACCTGATCGGTTTCCTTGGCAATGCCCAGATCGGGCCCTTCTATCTGGGCCCCTGGGGGCTGCTGTCCCTGATGTCGGGGCTGACCTGGTTCTTCATGGTCGGGATCGCGTTCTGGGTGCAGGCCGGTTTCAGCCCGGGCGTTTTCATCCGCGATCTGTTCTGGCTTTCGCTTGACCCGCCGGGGCCGGAATACGGTCTAGGCTGGGCGCCGCTCTGGGAGGGCGGGCTCTGGCTGATCTCCTCCTTCTTCCTGCTGGTGGCGGTGATCTCCTGGTGGATCCGTTCCTGGGTGCTGGCCGAACAATTGGGCATGGGCAAGCATGTCTGCTACGCCTTCGCCTCTGCCATCTGGCTGTTCCTGGTCCTGGGCCTGATCCGCCCGGTGCTGATGGGAAGCTGGTCCGAGGCGGTGCCCTATGGCGTCTTCACCCATCTCGACTGGACCAACCTCTTTTCGCTGACCTATGGCAACCTGTTCTACAACCCGTTCCACGCGCTTTCGATCGCCTTCCTCTATGGCTCGGCTCTGCTCTTTGCCATGCATGGCGCGACGATCCTGGCGGTGGCGCGCTTTGGCGGTGATCGGGAGCTGGAGCAGATCGCCGACCGGGGTACCGCCTCGGAACGGGCCGGGCTCTTCTGGCGCTGGACCATGGGGTTCAACGCCACGATGGAGGGCATTCACCGCTGGGCCTGGTGGTTTGCGGTTCTGACCACGCTGACCGGCGGGATCGGCATTCTGCTGACCGGAACGGTGGTCGACAATTGGTATGTCTGGGCCCAGGACCACGGCTATGCGCCGCCCGATTGAGCCCTGCAGCAAAATGAGACGTGACGAAGGAGGCGACAGATGACCGACAAGACCGATTGGTGGCTGAAGGAAGAAAAGCCCGGCCTTTACATGTGGATCTTCACCAAGATGACATTGGGGGCTGCCTATGGCGCCCTGCTTCTGGCCGCGATCATCTTTTTCATTCTGGCGCTGAAGGCGCTGTCGGGGCTTTTGCCCGAGGATCCCTATGCGAGCCTTGATCTGGGTCGGGCCCTGATCGCCCGGCTGGTCTGAGGGCGGGGCGATGGCGGCACCGGAGACACCGACGCTCGACCGGGTGGCGGGCCCGGCGGATCTGAAATCGCTCGACGACCAGGGGCTTGTGCGTCTGGCGGGCGAATTGCGCGAGGAGGTGATCGACGCGGTGTCGCAGACCGGCGGCCATCTGGGCTCGTCCCTTGGGGTGGTGGAGCTGAGCGTGGCGCTTCATGCGGTGTTCAATGCGCCCATGGACAAGATCATCTGGGATGTGGGGCATCAATGTTACCCGCACAAGATCCTGACCGGACGCCGGGACCGGATCCGCACGCTTCGCCAGAAGGACGGCCTGTCGGGTTTTACCAAACGCTCGGAAAGCGCTTTCGATCCGTTCGGCGCCGCCCACAGCTCGACCTCCATCTCAGCCGCCCTCGGCTTTGCGGTGGCCCGCGACATGGGGCAGGCCACGGGCGAGGCGATCGCGGTGATCGGCGACGGCGCAATCTCGGCCGGGATGGCCTATGAGGCGCTGAACAATGCCGGCGATCAGAAGCGGCGGCTGATCGTGATCCTCAATGACAACGACATGTCGATTGCCCCCCCGGTCGGGGCGCTCTCCCATTACCTTTCGGCCCTGAACGGGGACACGCCGCTGCACTCGCTCAAGCAATTGGCGGAAGGGTTCGAGGCGGGCCTGCCCGGACCGATCCGCGACAGCGCCCGGCGCGCCCGGCAATTGGTGCGCGGCGCCGTGCGCCCGGGCGGCACGATTTTCGAGGAGCTGGGGTTCGACTATATCGGCCCGATTGATGGTCATTCCGTTCCTGATCTGCTGGCGATCCTGCGCGCGGTGCGCACCCGGGCCACGGGACCGGTGCTGATCCATCTGCGCACGGTGAAGGGCAAGGGCTATGCGCCTGCGGAAGCGGCGGCCGACAAATATCACGGGGTGGCGAAATTCGATGTGGCCTCGGGCGCGCAACGCAAAGCCAAGCCCAACGCACCCAGCTACACCTCGGTCTTCGGTCAGGCCCTGACCGAGGCCGCGCGCCGCGACCCTGCGGTGGTGGCGGTGACCGCGGCCATGCCCGCAGGCACCGGGGTCAACCAGATGGCAGAGGCCTTTCCCGCGCGGGTCTTCGACGTGGGCATTGCCGAACAGCATGCGGTCACCTTTGCTGCCGGCATGGCAGCAGGCGGGTTGAAACCCTTCTGCGCGATCTATTCCACCTTCCTGCAGCGGGCCTATGACCAGATCGTCCATGACGTCGCCCTGCAGAACCTGCCGGTGCGTTTTGCCATCGACCGGGCGGGTCTCGTGGGGGCCGACGGGGCAACCCATGCGGGCGCCTTCGATCTGGCCTATCTCGGCAACCTGCCCGGTTTTACCATCATGGCCGCCGCCGACGAGGCCGAACTGACCCATATGGTCGCCACCGCCGCCGCTTTTGACGAGGGCCCGATTGCCCTGCGCTACCCCCGTGGGGCGGGCGAGGGCGTGACCCTGCCCGAGTGCGGCACGCCTCTTGAGATTGGCCGGGGCCGGGTGATCAGCGAAGGCGATCAGGTGGCGATCCTGTCACTGGGCGCCCATCTTGCCCCCTGCCTGGAGGCAGCCGCACAATTGCGAAGCGACGGGGTGTCGGTGACGGTGGCGGATGCGCGGTTTGCCAAGCCTCTCGATCAGGACCTGATCCGGCAACTGGCCCGCCATCATCCCCTGTTGATCACCGTCGAACAGGGCGCAGCCGGCGGGTTCGGCGCCCATGTGGCGCAGTTTCTTGCGCGCGAAGCGCTGCTCGACGGGCCGCTCAAATTCCGGATGATGGGGCTGCCCGACCGCTTCATCGATCAGGCAAGCCCCGAGGATATGTATGCCGCCGCCGGGCTGACGGCCGCCGACATCCGCATGAAGGTGGTTGAAGCGCTGGTGCCGGATCGCAAGGTCACGCCCCTGCGCGCCTGATCGCGCCCTCAGACGTAGGCTTCGGGCACCAATCCGGTGAGATGGGCGAGGTTTTTCACCCCGATCTTGAGATGGGCCAGCGGGCGAGCGCGCACCAGCTCCTTGTTCATATAGGCCTCGAAGGTGAGCCGCTGCACATCCACATCATGGCACAGCGAAACGAAGCGTTCGCGCCGCGCGTCGGATTTGTAATAGGCATCCTGCATGGCGCGCAGCACCCGGAAAACGGTCTTGTGATCCTTCATGAACGCCCTGCGCGCCCGGGCCAGATCGTCGCGTCGCCCGGAGACCAACGCCGCCTCCACCGCTTCGGCCGCCACCCGGCCGGCAACCATCGCATAGAAGATCCCTTCGCCCGATGACGGGGCCACCACACCGGCCGCATCGCCTGCGAGGAGCACGTCATGGCCGTTGTCCCAACGCCCCAGCGGGGCCAGCGGGATCGGCGCGCCTTCCCGGCGCAGGGTTTCGCATTCCGCAAGCCCGCTGGCGCGACGCAGATCTGCGGTCGCCGTCTTGAGGTCTACCCCGTCAAACCCGGTGCCCATGCCGACCGAAGCCTCGGCGCCATGGGGAAAGACCCAGCCGTAGAAATCCGGGCTGATCCGCCCGTCATAGATCACGTCGCAGCGGTTCGGGTCATAGGCCGGGGTGGCGGGCGGTGCGGCGATGATCTCGTGATAGGCCATCACATAGGGAATGTCGACGGCGCCCGCGATTTCCTGGCGCGCCACCGCAGACCGCGCCCCGTCGGCGCCGATCACATAGCGGGTGGCAAGACGTGTCTCTTGGCCTGTGGGTTTGTCGCGATAGATCACCTCGGTTCCCGCCGCCGAGCGTTCAATCCTGAGAAAGGTGCCGGTGGCCCGTTCAGCGCCGGCCAGGGCAGCCCGATTGCGCAGGAAGACGTCGAAATCCTTGCGATCCACCATGCCGACGAAGCCGTTTTCGATGGGAATATCCACCGAACGGCCGGTGGGAGACACCATGCGCGCAGTGGTGATCCGGGCGCGTAACTGGCTGTCGGGAATGTCAAAATCCCGGATCAGCCGTGGCGGGACCGCGCCGCCGCAGGGTTTGATCCGGCCCGCCCGGTCCAGAAGCACCACCCGCCGTCCGGCGCGCGCCAGATCCGCCGCCGCCGTCGCGCCCGCCGGGCCACCGCCCACCACCACCGCATCAAAGATCATGGCATCTCTCCTTGCACATCGCCCAGGCGGCCTTGTTTCCGGCGGACCGAAATCGTGCCCGTCGCCATGATCATGGCAGCCAGAAACAAGAGGGCCTCGAACAGGAAAACCGTTCCGAAAGCTGTGGCATCGGGCAGATAGAGCCGGGCGAGATCCACCAGAGCCGCGCCCAGAAGCCCGCCAAAGCCCGCCGCGATCGCCTGGGCCGCGCCCCACAGACCCATCCGCGTGCCTTCCCGATCCGCCCGCCCTTCGCCGGCCAATTGCATCATCGATCCGATGGCGGCCACCGCGAACATCCCGTTGAAAAACCCAAGCGCGATCACCGCCGGTGTCAGAAGCGGCAGGCCGGTCTGTCCCAGGGCCGAGATTGCCGCGAGCGCCAGGGCGGAGCCGAGACAGCCGAGCATCACCCAGCTGCGCAACTGACCCAGGCCAAGGCCGGTGGCCAGAAGACCGACGGTGAGCATGCCCAGAAACACGCCGCCGTTCTGTGCGCCGGACAATTGGGTCGACTGGCCAAGGGAGTAGTCGAAGACCAGCCCGGCATAGGGCTCCAGAATCAACTCCTGCATGAAATAGGCAGTCATCGCGAGAAAGACGAACAGGGTGAAGCGCCGGGCGCGCGGCTCGCTCCAGACCTTCGCAAGACCTTCGAGGAAGGGGGCGGCGGCCGGCGCGTCCTTTCTGCGCACGCTGACCCGCGCCTCGATCCCCCAGACCGCCAGCGCGCTGAGAAAAAGGGCGCCGTAGGAGACGCAGGCGACGATGATCAGGAGGCGGGTCGGCGAATAGGGGTCAAGCAGTGCACCGGTGGTGCCTGCGGTCACCGCGATGCCGAAGATCATCATCAGCCAGGTGATCGTGGCGGCCGCCGCGCGGCGTCGGGGTGCTGTGGCACTGGCCAGAAGGGCCAGCAGCGAGGTGCCGGCCGCGCCAACGCCGAGGCCGATCAGGCTGTAAGCCAGGATTGACAGAATCAGGCCTGTGCCGAAATGCATGGCGAACACCGGGATCGCCGCCGCGGCGATCACCGCGCCGAGCGCGAGGGTGGCCATGCCCGCCAGGATCCAGAAGGTTCGCCCGTTTCCGGTGTCCGCCCGGTAACCCCAATTGGGCCGGGTGATCTGAATTGCATAATGCAGCGCGACGAGAAAACCGGGCAGGATTGCAGGCAGAACCAGTTCGACCACCATCACCCGGTTGAGGGTTGAAGTCATCAGAACCACGATCGCGCCAAGGGCCATCTGGACCAGTCCAAGCCGGATGATGGCGCCCCAGGACAGGGTCATGGCAACCCCCGCAAGGCGAGGGCGGACACCATCATGCCAAGGACATAAAGCGTCACGCCCACCTGATTGTACCACGGCGCAAACGCCTTCGGGTCGCGCAACAGCCGGGACATGGCGAGGATCTGCAGCGCCACCAGCCCGAGCACGATCAGCCCGTGACTCCAGGCGCCCCAGATCAGCAGCATGGGGATCACCAGACATTGGGCAAGCACCATGGTGATGCAGGCGATCTTGGCGGCGACCTCGGGGCCTTCGCGCACGGGAAGGGAGTGGATGCCGGTTGCCCGATCCCCTTCGAGAGCCTTGAAATCATTGAGAGTCATGATGCCGTGGGCGCCGAGCGCATAGAGGAGGGCCACCAGCACGATTTCGAAGCGCGGCGCGCCTGCGGACAGAACTGCTGCACCGGTGAACCAGGGCAGCGCCTCGTAGCAAAGCGCCACCAGACCGGGTCCGATCCAACCCGAGCGTTTGAGCCGCAAAGGCTCTGCCGAATAGGCCCAGGCGGCAAGGACCGCAAGGCTGGTTGCACCAGCCCCCCAGGGGCCAAGCCCGAGCCCGAGAACAAGGGCAAGGGCGCTCATTGTCAGCGCGACCCAAAGTCCCCAGCGCCCCGGCACCCGGCCCGAGGGGATCGGCCGGTCTGGCTCGTTGATCGCATCCACATGGCGGTCGCACCAATCATTGGCCGCCTGACTCATGCCGCAGACCACCGGTCCTGCCAGCAAAAGGCCCAGCACCACCAACCCCGGAGCGTCCGCAAACGAGGCCTGCACTGAAACCAGCCCGCAAAGATAGGCCCACATGGGCGGAAACCAGGTGATTGGTTTGATCAATCGCAGGAGCGCGGCGGGGTCCGGCCAATGTCGAGAATGTATGTCCCAAGTGACAGCCATAAAGTCAATATGACATGACATATTTGATTCAGGCAAGTAATCCTTTGGATCCTGAGCACCCGCGCGCCGATTTGCGAGCCAAGATCCGGACCCGCGCCAATCCGGCGCGGGCCGTTTTTTCCATTGTTACGGGAAGGGCGCGATCAGCTCGTTTCCTCGGCCAGCATCGCATCGGCGCGGGCGAAGATATCTTCATAGCGCTTCTTTTCCTTGCCGCGATAGCGACCGCCCTTGATGTCTTCGAAATTGTCCGAGACATCGCCCACCAACAGCAGCCCGACCATGCCGGCGGTGCGATGCGGAGTGCAGAAAAAGGCATAGGCGCCGGGCGTGTCGAGCACGACCTCCACATCCTTGCTGATCTTGCCCTTCCAGAGCGTGGCGCCCTCGGGCGCGCCCTTGGCGGCACAGGTGGAGTTGTGGCCCTTGTCGGTGGCCACAAAGCGGATCGTGTCGCCGACCTTGGCGCGCACCAGATCAGGATAGAACACCTGACGTTCCTTGCTGTTTTCGGGATGCTTGTTCAGCATCTGGATCTCGATCACCTGCGGATCGTCGC
This sequence comes from Silicimonas sp., assembly GCA_025800205.1. GTDB lineage: Bacteria > Pseudomonadota > Alphaproteobacteria > Rhodobacterales > Rhodobacteraceae > CALKXV01. The sequence continues at coordinate 49,313 of JAOXSD010000174.1, forward strand.
TGGCGGACAGGGCGGCCGGCGTCAGAGTGGCGGCGGCAGCGGCGCCGAGGAACACCAGATGATCGCGTCGCGTGTGTTGCATGGTCTTCTTTCTCCCTTTTCAAAAACAACCGGGCAATCTGCCCTTTCCGGCCCATGACCTATGGCGTCCGGCGCCAAAGACAATTCACATCCCCTCACGCCACCATCCGCGACAGGGCGCAGTGCGACCACAGCGCGTCGAGCGCTTCGATCAGATGGGCGATGTCGGCATCGCTGTGGAGCGGCGATGGCGTGATGCGCAGCCGCTCTTCGCCCTTCGGCACGGTGGGGTAATTGATCGGCTGCACATAAATCCCCCATTGCTCCATCAGCATGTCACTGATCATCCGGCATTTCACCGGGTTGCCGATCATCACCGGGATGATGTGGCTGGGGTTGTCCATATGCGGGATGCCGCGGGCATCGAGGGCGGCGCGGATCGTGGCGACCCGTTCCTTTTGGCGCGCCCTCTCGATCTGGCTGGTCTTCAGATGGCGGATCGAGGCACAGGCGGCTGCCGCAATCGCCGGCGGCAGGGCGGTGGTGAAGATGAAGCCGCTGGCAAAGGAGCGGACGAAATCGCACAACGCAGCGGACCCGGTGATATAGCCGCCCATGCAGCCATAGGCCTTGCCGAGCGTGCCTTCGATCAGCGTCACCCGGTCCATCACGCCCTCGCGTTCCGCCACGCCGCCGCCGCGCGGGCCATACATGCCCACCGCATGCACCTCATCAAGATAGGTCATGGCGCCAAAGCGCTCGGCCACGTCGCAGATCTCGGCAATGGGCGCGATATCGCCATCCATGGAATAGACGCTTTCAAAGGCGACAATCTTCGGCCGGTCGGGATCGATCGCGGAAAGCTTGCGTGCCAGATCCTCCACGTCGTTATGGGACCAGATCACCTTTTCGGCCCGCGAATGGCGGATGCCCTCGATCATCGAAGCGTGGTTGAGCGCATCCGACAGGATCACCGCATTGGGCAGCCGCGCGCCCAGGGTCGACAGCGCGGCCCAGTTCGACACATAGCCGGAGGTGAAGAGAAGGGCCGCTTCCTTGCCGTGAAGATCGGCCAGTTCGCGTTCCAGCAGCAGGTGGTGATGGTTGGTGCCCGAGATATTGCGGGTGCCGCCCGCGCCGGTGCCGCAGGCCTCCACCGTACGGGTCATGGCCGCGATCACATCGGGGTGCTGCCCCATGCCGAGGTAATCGTTGGAACACCAGACGGTGACGTCGCGGGTGCCGCCTTCGAAGTGATTGGTGGCGCGAGGGAAAGCGCCGCACTGGCGTTCGAGATCGGCGAAGATGCGGTAATTGCCCTCGTCGCGCAACCGCTCGAGCGCGTCGGTAAAGAGCGTGTCATATTCCATTGGCATCCTCCTTGAAGGGCTTTGGCCGCGCCGGACGCCCGCCTGCGGGCAGCATCCAGCGCCAGAGTTTGTCGTCGGGCAGGGGCAGGATCATCAGCAGATGTTCCAGCAGCGCCAGGCCGGCGAGGGTGGCGAGCAGAACGTGGCGCGGCGCGGCGCTTTCGGCCCCGCGCAGTGCAGCGGCCAGCATCGCCCAGAGCAACAGCGCAAGCGACAGAGGCATCAGCCAGGTCATGGGCCGGATGCGGAAATGGCTGGGCAGATGGGCGAGCGGGCGCGGCAGCAGGTCACCATGGACCCGGGGCACGCCGAAAAAAAGATTGAGTTTGGCGGAGATGCGCGCGGCGAAAAGCAATGAGAAGATCAAAAGGCCGGTGGAGTTGGCCGCCCCGTCGCTCAGGTGAAAGATCGCCAGCAGGGCAAGAACCAGCGCGGCCTCGTGGTAGGCGACGGTGCCGAAGCCGCTCCAGAACCGCGCCCAGCCGGAAAGCCCCGGCGGGCAAGGCAGCGGGGCGGGTCCGGTGATTGCTCCGGTGAGAAAGGCCAGTTCGATCCAGCCCCAGATTGCCAGGGCGCCGAAGAAGCCCAGATAGTCGCCCAGGGCACCCGGATCGGAAAGCGAAAGCGTCAGGGCCAGCGCGCCCGCACCCAGCACCGGCAGGCTCATCAGGCAAAGCATCCGCTGTGCTCCCGGCCCGCCCCGGTCGGCCAAAGCCACCGCACGCAGGATGACCCCGGTGGAGGCCCACCAGGCGGCGGCCGCCACCAGAAGCGCGACCCAGGGAGCGCCCGGGCTCATGACCCGCGCGCCCGCGCCAGACGGAACGCCGCGCCGGTCAATAGGCCGGTTCCAACCGCACCGAGGCCGGCACCTCGTTGCGGAGCGCGGGGATTGTCAGAAGTGCGACGAAGGCCCGCCCGGCGCGCGCCGCCGCCCAGACCGCGCGCAGACGTCCGGTGATGCCGCCTGCCTTACGGGCTGCATCAAGATCGACATTGGCGCGTCTCATCGCTTCCAGTCGCGGCTGCCATTTCGGATGATCGATATCGAGGGTGATCGGAAAGATCTGGCGCGAGATTTCCGAGGTCTTGGCAAACACTTCCTGCCCGTACCAGGCGGGATCGACGCCGAGGGCGGCGTGAAAGGCGGGGCGCTGATGATCGCGCACCCACATGGTGGAATAGACGGCGGTGAGGAAGAACTTGATCCAGAAGACGTTCCGCCCCCGGGTCAGATGGGGGTTGGCCTTCATCAGAAGGGCGAAGGCCTCGCCGTGGCTGAACTCATCGTTGCACCATTCGCGGAACCATTTGAAAATCGGATGGAAACGATATTCGGGATGCGCCTCAAGATGGCGGAAGATCGTGATGTAGCGCGCATAGCCGATCTTCTCGGAGAGATAGGTGGCGTAGTAGATGAACTTCGGCTTGAAGTAGGTGTATTTCTTCGCCTTGGTCAGAAAGCCCAGATTGACCGAAATGCCGGCCTCGCGCAGGGCGTCATTGATGAACCCCGCATGCCGGGCTTCATCGCGCGACATGAATTTGAACAATTCGCAGATGTCCGGATTGGTGCCGCGCCGCTTCATTTCCTTGTAAAGCACACAGCCCGAAAATTCGGCGGTGCAGGATGAGATCAGAAAATCGATGAACTCCGCGCGCAGGCCGGGCTCCATCCCGTCCCAGTCGATCTGCTCCCAGTCTTCGGTCTTCTTGAAATGGCCCCGGTTCGGATCGGCACGCATCTGATCGAGAAGAGCATCCCAATCGGCGCGCACGGGGTCCACATTCAGCGCATCCATTTCGTCGAAATCGGTGGTGTAGAAACGCGGGGTCAGCAGGGTGTTCTGCATCGCCACTTCGGTCGCGCTTTCACTGTCATGCACCGCCTGGGCGGCCTGGATGGCCAGACCTTCCTCGGCGGTTTCCGCATCAGCGCTGTGTTTGGCATGCATGTTCATGGGGTGACCTCCTCGGAAAAGGAAAATTCGCAAAGTTCCATGTATTCCAGATTGCCGGTGAGCCGGGTCCAGAGGGATTCAAGCCGCGACGCCCGGGTGATGGTCGCCATCCGCGCCTCGCGGATCACCGCGCCGAACGGCGCGAGGACGGGCGGGCCATGGACCAGCACTTCGTCGCCCGGATGGATCACCGCACCATTGTCGAGCCGCACATGGGCGCTCAATTCCTCGAACCGGTGGCTGATTTCGACCGTGCAGGGTGCGGTTTCGGTGCTGCGGGTAAATAGACCCATTCTAGCCTCCTTTGGGTTGCGTGATCAGGGCGCGCCAGCGGGCTGCGCCTTCGTCTCCGAACATGGTCAGCTCGATCGCCCAGCCAGTGGCGGGATCGGCAAGCTGCAGCCGGTCGTTGGCATACTGGCGCAGCAGCACCGGCGGGTTGTCCGTCACCCCGTGGCGGCGGCGTTCAAAGGCGAGCCCGGAGCGCACGACGGTGAGAAATCCGCCGGACTCCGTTTCCAGAAGCATGCGGCCCTCCGGACTGCGCACGGTAATCTGCGCGCCGTCGCCTGCAAGCACCAGGGCACGTTCGCTCATCAGGGCGGCCACTTTCGGCTGACCCAGCTTGGGACGCTCGGTGAGCACCGCGAAACTGACCAGGCCAAGGGTGAAGATCACCAGGGCAGCCATGGCCTGCAAAAGCCGAACCGGGATCAGCTCGCGGCTTTCGCGCCGTGCGGCATGGCGGGTTTCGGCGTCGACGATCAGTCTCATGCGGGCACCTCCTGTCGCTGCGGCGCGACCGAGACCTGTGGCTGGTGCAGCCGGGTTTCCGCCGCTTCTGCCAACAGGCGCGCCACAACCTCGGCCTCGGGAATGCAGCGCAGCGCCGGTTGCGGCTGGCGGAAATGCCAGGGTCGCAGATGGGGCCAGAGCATGGCGCGCGAGATCCGCGTCTCGGTCACCGGCGTCAGCGCAATCGTGCCGCTGCCGTCGCGCCGGGTGATCAGATTGGCCGCGGCCAGACGTGCAAAGGGCAGGTTGAGCGTCAGGTTGAGCGCCGCGCCGATCCGCATCACCACCCGGGCGCTGGTGATCGTGTAAAGCGTCGCGCGGGCTTGCAGCCAGGCCAGACCAAGCACCAGGCCGCAGGCCAGCGCCCCCAGCAAAAGGGGCGGCACCCCGGTGCCAAGCGCCTCGGCAAGGGGCCGGTCCGTCGCACTGACAGCGATACGCCAGAGGGCCAGCACCAGAAAATAACCGCAGATCCAGCCCAGCCCCATGGCTTCGATCGCCAGCCGCCAAAGGCGAGGTCGCCCCTGCCACAGGATCACCTCGCCCGCGGGCAGGGTCTCGGCCAGGCCCGGCACCGGTTCGGTGTGGAAATCAGGATGCGCCATGGTGCTGTCCCCCGTGTTGCCAGCTCAGGAATAAAGCGTGCCGCCGGCGTACCAGGCGGAGATCTTTTCCTCGTCGAGGAGCGTCAGCTGCCCCGCATGTCCCGGCTGCGGCACGCCGTCAAAGCGCGTGGAATGGAGCGAGGCGACCTGTACCCATTTCGGCTTGATCCGCGCCATCGGCATCGGCACCAGCCGCGTGCCGCGGCCGTGTTCGGGCTCCAGCGTCACCTCCAGATAACGGATCAGCGCCTCGGGCTTGTCGACCCAGAGATCGGTCACATGGCCGATCACCTGATCATCCTTCGACAGCACCGGCAGCCCCATGGGATCGCGCCCGGCAGAGACGCGGAATTCCGGTGCGCTGGTCATCGGCACGATCTTGATCTGTCCGTGGCCGTCAAGCTCCGGCACATCCCGGCGCGGCGCCCAGGACGCGGGGCCGACCCCATCCGCCATCGGATCGCCGGTGGGCAGGAACGGATAGCCATTGGCGCCATTGCTGCGGGCCAGCGCCAGATCGTCCCGGTCGCCGCGCGCGCCCGACGGAACCGTCAGGCTGCCGCGCCCGTCGCGCAACAGGAAGGTCTTGTCCTTGGGCAGCGGAAAGGGCCCCTGGTTCGCGGCCGGGTTGCCCTCCTCGTCCTCGAGAGGGAAGCCCTCGCGCATGTTCTCGGTCTGCAGGTAGAAGATCAGCCCGGCGAAAAAGATCCAGAAGGCCCAGATCGCCGCGCTGGCCAGGTCAAAGTTTCCGAAAAATTCCACACCAACCATTTTGATGTCCTCCGATCAGCTGGGAAACTCGGCCAGGCCGAGTTTTTGGGTCTGCCCGCCGGGCTTGGTCCGAGGCATTTCGGACCGGCGCACCAACGGTGCAAGCAGAATGAGTGTAAGGAAAAGAAATGCTATTTCCGTATGATAGACAAAGGCGTAGCCAATGCTCGGGGTGTCGAGTGCAGCACCCAGCAGGCCTGCCTCGGCGATCCGGGTGACCAGATCCTTCAGGGCGCCGCCCAACAGGATCGCCAGGCCGGCCGCGCCGGCCTGCGCCGCCCCCCAGGCACCAAGTGCGAGGCCTTGGCCGGCACGTGCGCCGGTGGGCAGGTTCATCGCCGAGATCAGCAGTGCCACGGCAAAAAGCCCGCCGCCCAGGCCGATGGCAGCGGTGCCCGCAAAGAACAGAAGCGGGGCCTGCATGGGCGCCGAGAGCACCAGCGCGGAAAAGGCGCCGGTGCCGATCAGGATGCCGCGCGCGGCCAGCCGCACCGGATCCTGCCCCCGCCCCAGCCCATGGGCGGAAAGGGCAAAACCTGCCAGCGCCCCCAGCGCCCAAAGCGCGGTCAACCGGGTGGTGCTGGCCACCGAAAGGCCGAGGATCTCGCCACCATAGGGCTCAAGCAGAATGTCCTGCATGTTGAACGCCAGCGTGCCGACAAAGACCGCGGCCAGCAGTCGGCCCGCCGTGCCGCCGCCGGTGTAATCCGCCCAGGCGTCGCGGAACCGGGGCCGGGCTGCGTTGCGCGCGGTCTGCGATTGGGGCTGCAGGGGTTCCTGTTTCCACAGTGCCAGCAGGTTCAGGAGCAGGGTCGCAAGTGCTGCGCCCTGAACCACGCGGATCAATTGCAATTGCGAGAAATCCCGCAACAGGTTGCCGATGATCAGGGCCGAGACACCCATGCCAAGCAGGAACATAACGTAAAGAAGCGCCACCACCCGGGGCCGGGTCTCCACCGGCGCGCGATCGGCCGCAAGGGCGAGCCCCGCGGTCTGGGTCATGTGCAGGCCTAGGCCGGTTGCGATGAAGGCGATGGCGGCCAGCATTTCGCCGGCCCAGGCCGGGCCGAGGGTCTGGTCGCCCCCCAGCACGATCAGCGCAAAGGGCATCACCGCAAGGCCGCCCATCTGCCAGAGCGAGCCGAACCACAGATAGGGCACACGTTTCCAGCCCAAGGCGCTGCGATAGGCATCGGAGCGAAACCCGAGAAGTGGGCGCAGGGGGGCAACCAGCACCGGCAGGCCCAGCATGATCGCCACGATCACCACCGGCACCGAAAGTTCAACGATCATCACCCGGTTGAGCGTGCCCAGAAGCATCACCATCGCCATGCCGACCGAGACCTGAAACAGCGACAGGCGCAGAAGCTGGCCCAGCGGCAGCGCTTCGGATGCAGCATCCGAGAAGGGCAGCAGGCCGCGCCCGAGGGACTTGATCTGCGCCCGGGTCACGATCATCGGCGATACTCCAACGCGGTGGAGATGTAGAAGCCGCTGCTGATCCGCTCGACCTCATTCAGGCGTCCACCGTCGAGCGCACGGCGCAGGGCCGTGACCGAATGGGGCACCATGCGCGGCGACTTTTCCGAGGCCGGGAACAGCTTGCCGATCCGCCACATGGCCATCAGAAGCGGCGTGCGCGGGGCCAGTGTGAAGGCGATTTGCGGGGCGCGGGCCAGCAAGCCGTCCAGCGTGCGCGCCAAATCCGGGCGGTGGTAATAGATCAGACTGTCCATCGCGATCACATGATCGAAATGCCCCAGGTCCGGATCCGCGATGTCGCCGACCTGGAAGGTGATCTGACCCGCGAACGCGGCGGGACAACGGCTCCCGGCAATCTCGATCAGCGCAGGCGAGAGATCGACGGCCACCACCTCGGCGCCGCGTGCGGCCAGTTCCACCGCCAGCGCACCGGTGCCGCAGCCGGCATCCAGAATGCGCCGCCCGGTCAGATCCGCAGGCAGCAGGCTCAACAATCGCGCCCGCATCCGGTCGCGGCCCGCGCGCACGGTGGCCCGGATACCGGAGACCGGCGCGTCCGAGGTCAGCTGCGCCCAGGCCTCGGTCGCGTGGTCATCGAAATAGCGTTCAACCCGGGATCGGGTGGCAAGATATGTGGCGCTTTCGGTCAATCGAACCCCAGAAATTCAAAGATGTCGCGGTCTTCCAGCGGTTCCGGCATCAAGGGCTCGGTGCCGGCCCAGAGGCTGCGCGCCAGTTGCAGATATTCCGCCCGGGCGGCGAGAATGTCGGGCTCGTCGGGCATTTCAAACAGGGTCTTCTTCTTCAGCCGCGACCGCCGGATCGCGTCAATGTCCGGCATATGGGCGATCCGCCGGAACCCGACCCGGTCGCAGAAGCGATCCACCTCATCGGTGTCGCGCGACCGGTTGGCGATACAGCCGGCCAGCCGAACGTTGTAATTGCGCGATTTCGCCTGCACGGCGGCGATGATCCGGTTCATCGCATAGATCGAATCGAAGTCATTCGCAGTCACGATCACCGCCCGGTCCGCATGTTGCAGCGGGGCGGCAAAACCACCACAGACCACATCACCCAGCACGTCGAAAATCACCACATCGGTGTCTTCAAGCATGTGATGCTGTTTCAGCAGCTTGACCGTCTGGCCGACCACATAACCGCCACAGCCGGTGCCCGCAGGCGGCCCGCCGGCCTCGACACATTGCACGCCGTTGAACCCTTCGGTGACGAAATCCTCCGGGCGCAGTTCCTCGGCATGGAAATCCACCTCCTTGAGAATGTCGATCACCGTCGGCTGAAGATGGCCGGTCAGGGTGAAGGTGCTGTCATGTTTCGGATCACAGCCGATCTGCAGCACCCGCTTGCCGAGCATGGAAAAGGCCACCGAAAGATTGGAAGAGGTGGTCGATTTGCCGATCCCGCCCTTGCCATAGACGGAAAAGACCTTCGCGCCCTCGATGCGCGCATCGGCATCCTGATGCACCTGCACCGATCCTTCTCCGTCCTGACCCCGGAGCGCCGGGGGCTGTCTGTCGAGCATCTCTGCCCTCCTTTCCTGCCGCCGCGCGGGCGGTCACTCGGCCGCGATCCCCTCCAGCCGATCCTCGATTTCCTCCGCCGCGCCCTGCAGGGCGGCGAGCGTTTCCGCATCCGGTTGCCAATAGGACCGGTCATGCGCCTCAAGCAGGCGGTTGGTCATGCGCATGCTCGCTTCCGGGTTGAGACGGGCCAGCCGCTGGCGCATTGCCTCATCCAGCACGAAGGTTTCCGAAATCCGCTGGTAGACCCAGGGATCAACCTGACCGGTGGTGGCCGACCAGCCCAGGGTGTTGGTCACATGGGCCTCGATATGGCGCACGCCCTCGCGGCCATGTTCCAGAAGACCTTCGTAGAATTTCGGGTTGAGACTGCGTGACCGGGTTTCCAGGGCGATCTGATCCTTCAGCTTGCGGATCTTGCCGTCGCCCCGGGTCTGATCCGAGATATAGACCGCCGCCTCATCGCCCCGGGCGCGCCGGATTGCCCGGCTGACCCCGCCCAGCGTGTCGAAGTAGTGATCCACCGTGGTCACGCCCAGTTCGACGCTTTCGAGATTCTGATAGGCCAGTTCCACATCGGCCAGGGTATGGGCGAGCAGATCCGCCTGATGGGCAGGCTTGCCATCGCGCCCGTAGGCGAAGCTCTTGCGCGCCTCGAAGGCGTCCGCCAGTTCATCTTCATCGGCAAAGCTGGACGCATCGACCAGCAGGTTCACATTGGAGCCATAGGCGCCTTCGGCATTGGAAAAGACCCTCAGCGCCGCCGTTTCCAGATCGCAGCCGGTCTTTTCGGCATAGGCGCGGGCATGGGCGCGGATGAAATTCATCTCCTCAGGCTCATCCGCGCTGGCGGCGCGCCAGGCGGCTTCGGCCAGCAGGCGGATCTGCAGGGGCAGGAGATCGCGGAAGATGCCGGAGACGGTCATCACCACATCGATGCGCGGCCGTCCCAGAGTTTCGAGCGGGATCAATTCGGCCCCGCACAACCGCCCATAGCGGTCGAACCGGGGGGCGGCGCCAATCAGCGCCAGCGCCTGGGCGATCGGGCTGCCGTCGGACTTGATATTGTCGGATCCCCAAAGCACCAGCGCGATGGCGCGCGGCAGACTTGCGTGGGTTGCCAGCAGCCGTTCGGCCTGCGCCCGTCCTTCGGCAAGCGCAAAGGCGGTCGGCATGCGGAAGGGATCGAAAGCGTGAATATTGCGCCCGGTGGGCAGGATATGGGGCGCCCGGATCAGGTCGCCGCCGGGCACCGGGGGCACGAAATGACCACCAAGCGCGCGCATCAAGGCGGGCAGTTCGTCATTCTCGGCCAGCTGCCGGTCCATGGCGGCGCGCGCATCTGCGTCAAGATCGCTCATCACATCGAGCAGGGCCGCGCGTTTTTCCGATGTCATCCGCCGGCCCACCACATGGAGCCCGTCGGGGATCAGCGCCGCCTCGGTTTCCAGCAGTTTGAGCCAGAGATCACCAGGCGCGATGCCGCCCAGATCCACCGCCTCGGCCTGATCCGCGATCAAGGCTTCAAGGTCCTGGCGCGCGCGTCCAGGCTCTGCTTTGCGCCAGCGCGCCAATGTGTCCTTGAGCTCTGCCAGTCCTTTATATAGCCCGGCCTGAGCCGTGGGCGGGGTCAGATGCGACACGGTGATCGCATTGGCGCGCCGCTTGGCGAGGCTCGCTTCAGAGGGGTTGTTGGCCGCATAAAGATAGATGTTCGGCAGGGCGCCGATCAGCCGGTCGGGCCAGCAACTCCCCGACAGCCCCACCTGTTTGCCGGGCATGAATTCCAGCGCCCCGTGCATACCAAAATGCAAAAGCACATCCGCCTCGAAACTCTCGCGCAGCCAGCGATAAAAGGCGGCAAAGGCATGGGTCGGCGCAAAGCCCTTCTCGAAGAGAAGCCGCATCGGGTCGCCCTCATAGCCGAAGACCGGCTGGACGCCGACAAAGACCGATCCGAAGTGCCGTCCCAGCACGAAGACATGGCGCCCGTCGGTCTGGTGGCGGCCCGGCGCGGGCCCCCATTGCGCCTCGATCTCCGCCAGCCAGGGGGTGTCGGCCACCAGATGATCGGCAGGAATTTTCGCCGCCACATGGGCCGGTTGGCCGTGATCCTCGGCGTTGCCGCCCAGCAGTGCCTCCCGAAGCGCCGCCGCGTCCTCGGGCAGATCCACCTTGTAGCCTTCGCGCTTCATGCGCTGCAAGAGATTGAAAAGGCTTTCAAACACATCCAGATGGGCGGCCGTTCCCACGGCGCCTGCATTGGGTGGAAACCCGTAAAGCACGATGGCCGCCTTGCGGTTCTCGGGGCGCGAGCGTCGCAGACGGGCCAGCCGGTCGGTCTTTTCAACCAACGTCGCGACCCGTTCATCGATCGGATAAAGGGCGCGGTCCTCTGCCCCGCTGCGCCGTCCGGCAAAGACCGTCGGATTGGTGGCGCCGTCGATTTCTGGCAGGGCGATCAGCATGGTGGTTTCCACCGGGCCCAGCCCGGCTTGCGCCTCCGACCAGGCCTCGGCACTCTGGAATTCGAGCGGATGAGCCGCGAGGTAGGGCACATCAAGCCCTTGCAACAGTTCGACCGCAGCCCCGCTGTCATTATAGGCTGGCCCACCCACCAACGAGAATCCGGTGAGCGAGACAAGCGCGTCAATCCGGCCGTTGAAATAGCGCTCCACCGCCGGGCGCGCATCAAGCCCGCCGGCAAAGGCGGGCAGCACCCGCAGACCGCGCGCCTCCAGCCCCCGGATCACCGCGTCATAATGGGCGCAATCATCGGCCAGCACATAGGAGCGCAAAAGCAACAGCCCCACGGTCGCGCGCGCGCCTTTGCCATCGGCCAACGCGCCTGCATCTTCCGTGATCCGCCCGGGCAGATCGGGATGATAGAGCCCCACTTCGGGATATTCGATGGGCAGCGCGGCATCTGCGCCCTGCCAATCCTTCCGGCACCCATAGCGTGAGACCAGATAGCGGATCATCTGCTCCACATTGTCGTCGGAGCCGCCCAGCCAATATTGCATGCACAGAAACCAGGCGCGCAAATCCTGCGCCTTGCCCGGCAGAAACCGCAGGATCTTCGGAATGCGGCGCAGCATTTTCATCTTTGAACGCGCCGGATCGCTGGTGGATTTGATCCCGCCGCGCAGCTTTTTCAGAAAGCCCAGAACACCAGAGCTCGGATGCGCCATATCCAGATCGCCGAGCCGGGTCAGCCGGACAATCGCATCCTCCGAAATCACTCCCACCATTGCATCGCAGGCCTCTCGGCGCGCCTCAAGCGCGGGCAGGATCGCGCGGATATGTTCGTCCAGAAACAAAAGCACCGTGAGGATGATATCGGCCCGGGCCACATCTGCCTTGGCCGCCTCAAGCGATGCGGGGCATTCGGCCCATTCCGCACTGGCATGCACCACCATTTCGAGCCCGGGGAAATCCCGCGCCAAACGGCGCGAAGCCCGGTCCACCGGCCCCGCCGCATGGGCGTCGAGCGTGAGGATCACCACACGGTAGGGCGATATGGCGGACCTAGCGGGCATAATGGGCCTTGGCCTCGTAAAGCGTGTCGATGGTGATTTCCGAAACGCCCTTTTCCAGTGCAAACGCCTCGGTGTTGCGCCGCGCCTTGCCGCGCACAAAGAAGGGCACCTTGCGCAATTCCTGCTCCGCATCCGCCAGCCAGATCACATTGTCGGGCAGGGGGGCCGGGGCGACAGCCGGCTGAGGCGCCGTTCCGCCGTGATGGCTGGGGCCTGCGGCGTCGTTGAACTCGAAATCCTCCCGGAACATGGCCAGCAGATGCTCTTCCAGCCCCATGACCAGTGGGTGAACCCAGGTGTCAAAGATCACATTGGCGCCTTCGAACCCCATTTGGGGCGCATAGCGGGCGGGGAAGTCCTGCACATGGGTGGGCGCGGAAATCACCGCGCAGGGAATGCCCAGGGATTTTCCGATATGGCGCTCCATCTGAGTGCCAAGGATCAGTTCCGGCTGCGCCTCGGCAATGGCGGCTTCGACATCCAGGTAATCGTCTGTGATCAGCGCGGTGAGGCCCATCTCGCGGGCCAGCGCCCGGATCGGGCGGGCGAATTCACGGTTGTAGCAGCCGATGCCGCAAATCTCGAAGCCCATCTCGTCGCGGGCAATCCGGGCAGAGGTCGCCACATGGGTGGCATCGCCAAAGAGAAACACGCGCTTGCCGGTCAGATAGGTGCTGTCGACGGAAGCCGACCACCAGGGCAGGCGCAACCGTTTCTCACCGGGCGCGCCCCGGAGGCCCGTCAGCTCCTGCACTTCGGCAATGAAGGCGCGGGTGGCGCCAACGCCGATCGGCACCGTTTTCGTATAGGGCTGACCATGGGTACGCTCCAGCCAGCGGGCCGTGCTCTCCCCGGTTTCGGGATACATCAGCACGTTGAAATGGGCAGCGGGCAGGCGGGCAATATCGGCAGGTGTCGCCCCCATGGGCGCGACCACGTTCATCGCGACCCCGATTTCGGACAGCAGCCCCGTCACCTCCTCGATATCGTCGCGATGGCGGAACCCAAGCGCGGTCGGGCCCAAGAGATTGCAGGTGACAGGCTCGCTGCGCGCCTGCGGTTGCGCCAGCGCCCGGGTGATCTGCAGGAACGCCTCATCGACGCCGAAATTTTCCTTGCGCTGATAGGACGGCAGATCAAGCGCGATGACCGGCACCGGCAGATCAAGGGCGCGGGCCAGACCGCCGGGATCATCCTGCAGCAATTCGGCGGTGCAGGACGCGGCGATCAGCATCGCGTCAGGGCGAAACCGCTCATAGGCGGCGCGCGCGCTTTGACGGACCAGATCGGCGGTGTCGGCGCCCAGATCACGGGCCTGAAAGGTGGTATAGGTCACCGGCGGGCGATGATCGCGCCGCTCGATCATGGTGAAAAGCAGATCCGCATACGTGTCGCCCTGGGGCGCATGCAACAGGAAATGCAGCCCGCCCATGCCGGTGGCGACACGCATCGCCCCCACATGGGGCGGGCCTTCATATGTCCAGACCGACAGCTTCACGACGCGGCCTCAAAGCGCAGCCGGACCTTGCGCCGCAGGGGGCGGGCGAAAAGTTCGGCCAGATCACCGGCCTGTTCGTAGAAATGCACCGGGGTGAAGACCAGCTCGATGGCCCATTTGGTGACCAGCCCTTCCGCTTCCAGCGGGTTGGCCAGCCCCAGGCCACAGACGGTCAGATCCGCCCGGGCGGCGCGCGCCCGGTCCAGCTGGCGCTCCACATCCTGGCCTTCGGCCAGCCGCGGCCCCGGGGCCAGGGCGGCAAGATCGGGGGCGAGGATGGCGCGGTGCAGATAGGGCGTGCCGATCTCGACCGCGCGCATGCCGCATTCGCGGGTCAGAAACCGCGCCAGCGGAAGTTCAAGCTGGCTGTCGGGAAAGAAGAACACCGAACGCCCCGCCAGATCATCGGCGCGCGCGGCAATGGCGCGTTCCGCGCGCTTGCGCGGGGCGTCGGTGACAGCCTCAAACCGGTCGCGCGGCACACCAAATTCCCGGGCAATCGCCCAGAGCCATTCGGTGGTGCCGTCGGCGCCAAAGGGCATTGGCGCGGCAATCGGTTGCGCGCCGCGCCGGATCAGCGCCCCGTGGGTCTCTCCCAGAAAGGGCTGGGTCAGGGCAAAACGGGTGTTCGGACCCAGCGGCGGTCGGTTGTCGCGGGTGCGCCCGGGCAGCAGGCCCACGTCTTCGATCCCCAGATCGGACAGAAGGCGCAGCATCTGGTCTTCCACCACATCGGGAAGCGCGCCTGCAATCACCAGACCGGGCGTGTCACCGGCCTCAGGCAGGGTCGGCGCCAGCGCAGCCAGGCAGGTGTCCTCCCCTTGCGTGAACGTGGTTTCGATCCCGGAGCCAGAATAATTGATCACCTGAACATGCGGTCCGTGCAGCGCACTCAGCCTTTCGGCGGCCCGCGCCAGATCCAGCTTGATGACTTCCGACGGGCAGGATCCCACCAGAAAGAGCTGACGAATGTCCGGGCGGCGGGCCAGAAGCCGCGCCACTTCCGCATCCAGGGCGTCATGGGAATCGGTCAGCCCGGCCAGATCGCTCTCCTCAAGGATCGCGGTGCCAAAACGCGGTTCGGCAAAGATCATCACCCCGGCGGCGGATTGCAGGAGATGGGCGCAGGTCCGGCTGCCCACCACCAGAAAGAACGCATCCTGCATTTTGCGATGCAGCCAGATGATGCTGGTGAGGCCGCAGAACACCTCATGCTGGCCCCGTTCGCGCAACACCGGCGTGCGGGTACAACCCGGCCCGGGCGCGGCGGCGCTCATGCCAGTGCCTCCGATTGCAGGCGGGCGAGGCGCAATTTCCAGAGAAACTGTCCAGCATTGATGACATATGCAGCGTAAGCCAGTAAGGCGATGCCCATTTCCGTGCCGGGGGTGGCGCTGCCGGTAAGGAGCAGCAGCAGATAGAGGCTGTGCAGCGCGATCACCCCGAAACTGACCACATCTTCCCAGAAGAAGGCAGGCGCAAAAAGGTATTGCCCAAAGACGGTTTTTTCCCAGATCGCGCCGGTGACCATGATCAGGTAAAGGCAGAATGTCTTGGCGATGATCGACCAGGTGGCAATCCCATAGCCTTCTCCGCTTGCCAGATAGCGCAGGACGAAGACAAGGGAGATCAGAAAGACCACGAATTGCACCGGCGCGAGCACGCCCTGCACAAAAGTCCAGATCGTCGCGTCCCGGCGGGCCCGTTCTTCGGGTGTGTATAGGCGGACAGACATTTCTGCGGCCTCCCTCCCTGAGTCCCGGAGAAGTCTGCGCAGTTGATCCCGAACTGTCAATTAAAACTTACACTGCTCATGTTTACATAAACGCTGGACACCCGTTCAAAAAAATTGACAACGGTAACCGTATTGTCGACGTTACAAATGTACGGGGGGAGCCGTTGTGGCCCCGGCGGGGCCAGACATCCTCGGTGCTGTGACAGACCAGCGCGAGAGACAGATCATGACCGAAGCCTCATATTTCAAAGGCGCGGATAACGACGGGGTTCCGTCCCTATTGTGGGAAACGGTTGCCCGCGAGGCCCTTGAGGCCGTCGCCTCCAAGCCGCCGCCCGCGACCGGCGAAAAAGCCGATCCGGTCTTTGACCCGGCCTGGGTGCGCGAGATTGCCGATGCGGCCCATGACCCGCAACTCACCCGGATCGGGCGGATCATCGATGGCTTGCTGGAACATGGCGTCGCTCCGCTGGCGATCATCGAGACCTATTGCGCCGAGGCCGCGCGCCTGCTGGGTGAGGATTGGCATTTCGACAGGCTCAGCTTTGCGCAGGTTTCCATTGGCACCGCGCGGTTGCAGGGGGTGGTGCGGGCGCTTTACGCCTCGCTTCCCCCTCAGGCGCTGGATCACGGCGCCCAGGTTGCGGTGATCCTGCGGGATTGCGAACAGCACACCCTGGGCCCGATCATCCTTGCCAACAAGCTGCGACTGGCCGGCCACACCGCCTGGCTGGCAGCTGGTTTCAGCGATGAGGAGATCCTCGAGCGCCTGAGCCGCCAAAGATTTGACATGGTTCTGTGCTCGGTCTCCCAGGAGCGAAATCTTGCAAATCTCGACAGCTTCCTGCAGACCGTGCGGGACCGCTGCGACAACCGGCTGGACATCGCGCTTGGCGGCAGTTTTCTCGACCGCTGCGGATCTCAGGCGGCAAGTGATACAGGAGCCGACATGGTGACGTCCGACATTCAGTTGATCCTGGACCGCCTGGCCGACCGAAGCACGAAGGCGCGGACCGCCACATGAGCAGGACAACAAGCGAGGGCGATGAATGACCCAGCGAGGAACGGAATTCTGGACCGGCGGCGCGGTGCCGATCATCGGGCCCGAGGTGCTGATCAGCATTGTCGGCAGCGCCTCTGATGTGGCGGTGGTGGTGAACCCCGAAGACGCCATCGTCTCGGTCATGGTCAATCCCAACGCCCATGGTCTGGAGGCCTTTGACCAGTGGTATGGCGAGGATTTCCGCAGCACGCTGACCGTCGAGAGCCTTGCCAAATTCGAGGAACGCGCCGCCCTATTGCGCGGCGGCGGCGACAGCCGGGCGGCGCTTGAGCTGAACCACACCTTCCCGGGTGGCAGCGATGCGCCCATGCAATATTGGGTGTTTCGCATCGGCAGCGATCCGACGCTTCTGCTGTTGGGCCGTGATCTGCGCCCGGTGGCTGCCCTTCAGCAACAGCTGATCGAAAGCCAGCGCGCCCTTGAACGCGATTATGAAATTCAGCGCGAGGCGGAAACCCGACTTCGGGTGGCGCTCGAATCCGCCGATCAGGCAATGATCTTTGCTTCGCTCACCAGCGGCCGGATCCGCATGGTCAATCAGCGCGCCTGTGACCTGTTGGGGGTGAAGCGCGATCTGGTGGTCGACAGCGCGCTCAGCAGCCATTTTACCGGCCTGCCGGGCGAGATCATCGACCGGTTGGTCCATGCCGGGTCCGAGGATCTGGGCAAGCCGGTCGAACTGACGGTCAAGCGCAACGCTCAGGCGGTGCTGGCCGCGCCAATCCTTTATCGCGCCTCAGGCGAGAAGATGCTGCTCTGCCGGCTCAACTTGCCCGATCAAAACCCCATGCGCCGCGATGGGCTTGGCGACCTCCTGACCGGCCATTATCAGAACATGAGCGACGGCATGCTCTTCGTGAATGGCTCGGGCACGATCAAGACCGCCAATGACGCGTTCCTGAGCCTCTGCCTGGCGCCCGATCTGAACCGGGTCACCAGTCGGCCATTGGCGGATTTTCTTGAGCGCGGGACCCTGGATGTGCGGCTCGCCCTGGAGAATGCCGCACGCAACGGAGAAATACAGGGTTTTGCCACACGTCTTCGCACAGAGCACGGCGAAACTCTGGCCGTGGAGCTGTTTGTCACGGCGGTGGATACGGGCGAGGGGGAGATGTATGCGGTCACCTTCCGCGACATGGCCCGCCGGGCGACCACCACTCCGGGCGCTTCGGACGGCAGGGATCGCAAGGCGCAGAACGTGGCGGATCTGGTGGGCAGCACGCCCCTGAAGGACATCGTGGCCGAAACCACCGACGAGGTGGAAAAGATCTGCATCAAGACGGCGGTGGACATGACCGGAAACAACCGGGTGGCCGCTGCCGAGATGCTCGGCCTCAGCCGCCAGAGCCTTTATGTGAAACTGCGCAAATTCGGACTGCTCAAGAAGGACGGTTGACCCCGACCGGACGCCGCTCCGCGAAATTGCCCTTTCAAACGCCCTCCGGCAGCGCGTGGGTCAGGTTTCCGTGAGCGGCTCAAACACCGGTGGACTTCTCCGGCACAGAACTTATGGTCTGACCATATTGGATTGGGGAGGAGTGGAGATGAAGCAGCGCAGGGTTGGCAAGACCGGGCTTTCAATTGACGTTTTGGGTCTCGGCGGCGCGCCATTGGGCGGAAACTTCGTTGATTTGGACAATCGGGAGGCGGCAGAGCTGATTTCAGCGGCGCGAAAGGCTGGAATGTCCTATTTCGACACCGCGCCCTGGTACGGTTTTGGTCGGTCCGAACGGGTGATGGGCGATATGCTGCGTGGCAGTGAGTACATCCTGTCGGACAAGGTGGGGCGACTTCTGAAACCCGGCGCGGTGCCGAACCCGGGCGATTTCGGAATGATCGATCCGCTGCCGTTCAACGTGGTCTATGATTATTCCTATGACGGGATCATGCGTGCCTACGAGGACAATCTGCAGCGTCTCGGCCTTGAGCGGATCGACATTCTGCTGGTCCATGACATTGGCAAGATGACCCATGGCGACGCCAATGGGGCGCATTTCAGGGATCTTGAAACGGGCGGCTATCGCGCGCTTGATGAACTGCGCGCCTCGGGTCAGGTCAAGGCCATTGGTCTTGGCGTGAATGAAAACGCGGTCTGCGAGGCGGCACTGGGGATCGGGCAATGGGACGTGTTCCTGCTGGCCGGGCGCTACACGCTTCTCGAACAGACACCGCTGGAAACGCTTTTCCCGGCCTGCGCAAAGGCAGGCACGACGGTCATCTGTGGTGGACCGTTCAACTCGGGCATCCTGGTCGGACGGGAGATGTGGAACTATGCAAAAGCACCCGAGGACGTGGTGGCAAAGGCGCGCGCCCTGGGCGATGTGGCCGCCGCCCATGATGTGCCGCTGGCCGCCGCCGCGCTGCAGTTCCCGCTGGCCCATGAGATCATGACCAGTGTCATTCCAGGGCCTCGGAATGCGGGCGAACTGGCGCAGATCCTCGACTGGTTCGAAGCACCGATCCCGGCCGAATTCTGGGCCGATCTGCAGAACAAGGGCCTGCTTGCAGAAGGGGCCCCGGTGCCGGAGTAAACGCCCGCCGTCTGAGCAAATTCAAATGGTTGACCCCGAAGCGCGGGCCGGATCCACGATCTGGCTTGCCCTTGGCTGCGTTCCCGCGCAGGCTCGGGGAAAGACGCCTGGACGGGAGAATTCGATGAGCGATCACGGCTATGAAGCAGGCAGGCTGAACCTGCCTTTCGTGGGCATTTCCACCTTTGCGAAATCACCCTATGTGGCCGATTGGGATGCGATCGACGCCGATGTGGCGGTGCTGGGCGCGCCGTTTGATTTCGGCACCCAGTGGCGGGCGGGCGCGCGGTTCGGGCCGCGGGCGGTGCGCGAGGCGTCGACCTTGTTCAGCTTTGGTCACGCAGGCGCCTATGATCACGAGGATGATGCGACCTATCTGGACGCCTCGGTGCGGATGGTGGATCTGGGCGATGCGGATATCATTCATACCAAGACCGAAGAGAGCCACGCGAATATCGCTCTGGGCGTGCGGAAATGCCTGGAGGCAGGCGCGTTGCCGGTGGTGATCGGGGGCGATCATTCGGTGAATATTCCCTGCATCACCGCCTTTGCGGAGGATTGCGCGAAGAACGGGCCGATCCATGTGGTGCAGATTGATGCGCATCTGGATTTTGTCGATGAAAGGCATGGGGTTACCGCCGGGCACGGCAATCCGATGCGGCGCGCGATCGAGAAGGAATATGTCAGCGGCATGACCCAGCTGGGCATTCGCAATGTGTCCTCCACGGCGAAGGAAGGCTATGAGGATGCGCGGGCGCGCGGCTCGGATATTCTGTCGGTGCGGCAGGTGCGCAAGCTGGGGACGGACGGCGTGCTGGCGCGCATTCCCGAAGGGGTTCGGACCTACGTCACCATTGATATTGATGCCTTTTGTCCGTCGATTGCCGCGGGCACCGGAACGCCGAGCCATGGCGGGTTTCTCTATTACGACGTGCTGGAAATCCTGCAGGGGCTGGCGCGGCGCAATGATGTGGTGGGCATTGATCTGGTGGAAGTGGCACCGGCCTATGATCCGAGCGAGAGCACGCAGATTCTGGCGGCCCAGCTTTTGATGAACTTCATCGGTTTCATCTTTCACGCGCGGGCCGGGGCCTGAGCCCCGACCCGGGTTTGCGTATTTTTAAAGGGTGAAAGCCCTTTCGGTTTTGGGGATCAGCCGATCACGTTGTGCTCGGGGCCATAGGGGTATTTGGTGATGTTCTCGACCCCGTCTTCGCTGATCACCAGAATGTCGTGTTCCCGGTAACCGCCGGCACCGGCCGTGCCTTCGGGCACCCAGATCATCGGCTCCATCGAGACGACCATGCCCGGTTCCAGCATTGTGTCGATGTCTTCGCGCAGTTCCAGCCCCGCTTCGCGGCCATAGTAATGGGAGAGCACGCCAAAGGAATGGCCATAGCCGAAGGAGCGGTATTGCAGGAGGCCTTCGGCTTCGAAGAAGCGGTTGATCTCGGCGCAGATGCCCGAGCAGGTGGCGCCTTCCTTGATCAGGCTGATGCCGAGTTCGTGGGCGGCGACATTGGCCTGCCAGAGTTTGAGCGACGCCGCATCGACCTCTTCGACGAACAGCGTGCGTTCGAGGGCGGTGTAATAACCGGAGATCATCGGAAAGGTATTCAAGGAAAGGATGTCGCCCTTTTCCAGCACCCGTTTGGTGACCGGGTTGTGCGCCCCGTCGGTGTTCAGCCCGGACTGGAACCAGACCCAGGTGTCGCGGTATTCGGCATCGGGATAGGCGCGTGCGATTTCGGCCTCCATCGCGTCGCGGCCGGCCATGGCCACTTCGATCTCGGTGGCCCCTGCGCGGATCGCATCGCGGATGGCAAAGCCGCCCACATCCGCCGTATGGGCCCCCCCCTTGATCAGCGCGATCTCTTCGGCGGATTTGATCATCCGCAGGCGCATCGTGTCGGGGGCGATGTCGAGGAGTTCGGGGCTGTCGAGGAAATCGAGCGCGAGGTCGCGTTGCGCGAGGGTCAGGTGATCGCCTTCGATGCCGATGCGGCCCGGCTTGCCTGCGAGGTGTTTCACCGCGCGCCAGTAATTGTTGCGCTGCCAGTCGGTGTAGATGACGTTCTCGTCGACCGAACGCCGCCAGGGCTGGCCCGCGTCGATATTGGCCGAAACGGTGGTGCAGGCGTCCTGGGTGACGACGCAGCCATAGGGGCGGCCGAAGGCACAATAGAGAAAGCCCGAGTAATAGGCGATGTTGTGCATCGAGGTGAGCAGCACCACGGGAATGTCGCGCGACGCCATCACCGCGCGCAGGGCGCTCAGGCGGCGGTCGTACTCGGCGCGGGAAAAGGGCAGGGGCGCCTTTTCGCCGTTATGGGAGGTGAAGAACTCCGGTCGGTTCATGTCCGTTCTCTTTCAACGAGGCCGGACGGCACGCCCAGCCGCATCCCGGCGTACAGGACAGGGTGGGTTGGGGCCGGGGCGGATCCGCGACGCCATCGCGGGCCCCGGCTGGTTTGTGGGTCGTCAGGCGGGCGACATGCCGCGCAGCCGTTCGGACCGGCGCCTGAGTAGCTCGACCGTGGTCAGGAGCGCAATCGAGATAACGACAAGAATTGTCGCAACCGCGAGGATCGTCGGGCTGATCTGTTCGCGCAGGCCGGTGAACATCTGCCAAGGCAGGGTTTTCTGGCTGGCGGAGCCGACGAAGAGCACGACGACGACTTCATCGAAAGAGGTGATGAAGGCGAAGAGCCCGCCGGAGATCACCCCGGGCAGGATAAGCGGCATCTGGACGCGGAAGAAGGTGGTCACCGGGTCGGCACCCATATTGGCAGCGGCGCGGGTCAGCGAGCGGTCGAAGCCCACCAGCGTTGCGGTGACGGTGATGATCACGAAGGGCACGCCGAGCACCGCATGGGCGAGCACGACCTTGATGTAGCCGACGAAGTTCTTGTTCATCCCCAGCGTGCCTTCAAGGAAGTTGCCGATCGAGGAGTAGAAGAAGAACATGCCGGTGGCCGAGATGATCAGTGGCACGATCATCGGCGAGATCAGCATCGCCATGATGGCGCGGCGGCCGGGGACGTGGCTTTGCGACAGGCCGATGGCGGCCAGCGTACCGAGCGAGACCGAGATCACCGTGGCGATGGGGGCGATGATCAGCGAGTTCTTGAAGCTGCGCTGCCATTCGTTGTTGGTGAAGAAATCCCGGTAGTGTTTCAGGCTGTAGCCTTCGGGATCGAAGCGCAGCATTTCCGGCGTGAAGGTGAAGAAATCCTGTGCGTTGAACGACAGCGGCAGGACCACGAGGATCGGCGTGATCAGGAAGGTGAAGATCGCCCCGCAGATCACCCGGAAGGCATAGTGCCAAAGCACCTGACCGCTGGTGAGATAGGGTTGCAGCCGGGCGCGGTAGCGGCCTTCGTACATCCAGTAGATGAACCAGCCGTAGAACCAGCCGGCAAGAAGGCCGAGGACGAAGCCGGGGATGCCTGCAAAGAAAAGGCCGAGCACGGCGACCAGCGCGAGCGTGATCCAGCGACCCATCTTTTCGTTGTCGAGGAACTGGGTCAGCACATAGGCGAGGGCGGCGACCAGCGCGCCGCCGATGATGATGCCGAGGAGGCCGGAGCCGTTGGCGGTGCCGACAAAAAGCCCCAGAACCGCACCCGAACCGGCCACGGTGGGCAGGACGAGCGACAGGGGTTTGCGCGAAATCGGAGTGAGTGCAGCCATGTTTCTTACCCCAGCTTCACGTTGTCGATGCCGACGATCTTGTCGTAGGCCCAGTAGAGGATCAGCACCACCGCGAGAAGGATCGTGCCGAGTGCGGCGGCGAGACCCC
This sequence comes from Silicimonas sp., assembly GCA_025800205.1. Lineage (GTDB taxonomy): Bacteria > Pseudomonadota > Alphaproteobacteria > Rhodobacterales > Rhodobacteraceae > CALKXV01. The sequence goes on from JAOXSD010000174.1 coordinate 72,024, forward strand.
AGTTGAGGCTCGACGAGATGTGATAGGCGATCCGGTTCGAGATGAAGACACCTTTGGTGCCGCCGACGATCTCGGGCGTGATGTAGTACCCGATGGCCAGGATGAAGACGAGGATCGAGCCTGCGCCGATGCCGGGAATGCTCTGCGGGAAATAGACCCGCCAGAAGGCGGTCCAGTTCGTCGCCCCCAGAGATTTGGCGGCGCGCAGGTAATAGGGCGGGATGGTCTGCATCACCGAATACATCGGCAGGATCATGAAGGGCAGCAGGATATGGGTCATCGCGATGATCGTGCCGATCTGGTTGTTGATGATGACAAGCCGTGCGGCGTCATCGACCAGGCCGAGCCAGACCAGCGTTTCGTTGATCACGCCTTGCTGTTGCAGCATGACTTTCCAGGCCGAGGTGCGCACGAGAAGCGAGGTCCAGAACGGCAGGAGGACGAGGATCATCAGGAGGTTCGAGGTGCGCATCGGCAGGTTGGCCAGGATCCAGGCGACCGGGTAGCCGAGGATGATGCAGGAGAGCGTGATGATCAGCGACATCTGCAGGGTGCGACCAAAAAGCGTGAGCAGGATCTGCTTGCTTTCGGGTTGCGACGCGGCGCCTTCGGGGGTGCGCTGCATGTCGACGGCGTTGAGGAAATACCCGTTGGTGATGGCGACCGAATGGGTCTTGATGACGGCCCAGGTGCGCGCTTCACCCCAGCCGTCGTGAATGTCGATCAGCTTGTCCTTGAAGGGGGCGTCGGCCACGGGATCGAGTTTCTTGATCTTGCGTCCCGACTTGCGGAACATCGAGGACATGCCGGTTTCTTCATAGTTCAGGCGGGTGCCGAGGCGGGTGTGGGTCTTGGCGTCGACGGCGATGATCATGTCGCGGGCGAAGGCGGCATAGACCTCTTCGCCGGGCAGTTCGCCCGATGTTTCATCCCAGCTTGCGAGTGCCGCGACGGTTTCGGGCAATGTCTCCTGCACGATGCCGTTTTCCACCGAGCGGAACAGCATCGAGGCGATGGGGATCAGGAAGGACAAAAGGACGAAGATCAGCAGCGGTGCGATCAGCATCAGGGCGCGGGTTTTCTCGCGGCGCAGACTGCGCGCGAGGCTCTGTTTCAGCGGCGTTCCATCCGCTGCCAGCATGGGCCCGTCCTGGGTCGCCGTTGCATCTGCCATGTTCTGTCCCTCTCACCCTGTACCCCGGGCCTGAGGCGGCCCGGGGCGTTTTCTTTATCTAAGCCAGCGGCTTATTGAGCCAGCCAGGCCTGGAATTTCGCGTCGATGTCGTCGCGGTAATCGGCCCAGAACTCGAAGTTATAGAGGAAGGTCCGCTTGGAGTTCTCCGGATCGGTCGGCATGTGGGGGGCCATGTCGATGCCAAGTTCGGCATGCTGACCCACCAGCGGCGCCGAAGAGGCACGGGCCGGGCCGTAGGAGATGTACTTGGCCTGATCGGCCAGACGCTGGGTGTCGGTGGCGAAGTAGATATAGTCCAGCGCGCGCTTCTGACGCTCTTCGCTCAGACCGGCGGGAATGATCCAGCCGTCCAGGTCATAGACCTGCGCGTCTCAGAGCATGGCGACCGGCTGGTTCTGTTCCTCGATCACCGAGAACAGGCGGCCGTTGTAGGTCGACCCCATGACAACTTCGCCATCGGCGAGAAGCTGTGGCGTGTCGGCACCGGCCGACCACCAGACCACGTCATCCTTGATCGTGTCGAGCTTGGCGAGCGCCTGGTTCTGGCCCTCTTCGGTTTCCAGCACGTCATAGACGTCTTCGAAGGCCACGCCGTCACAGATCAGCGCCCATTCCATGTTGTTG